>SFFV01000002.1 GCA_004557735.1 Clostridiales bacterium | reverse complement strand
ATCTCGGCGGCAAGGCCGTCGTGTTCCATGTAAAGTGCAACGAGGTCAAGTTTGAAGAGCTGCCCGAGCTGGACGACGAATTTGCGAAGGACAACGACTTTGACACGCTTGCCGAACTGAAAGCCGACATCCGCGCCAAGTCCGTCGAAGAGAAGGAAAAGGCTGCGAAGAACGCCTTTGAGGACGCCCTTGTCGATCAGGCCGTGGAGAATATGACCGTCGATATGCCGGAAGGCATGATCGAAGAGCGTATGGACGGCATCGTCCGCGAGTACGCGCAGTATATGGCCAATCAGGGCATCCGTATCGACGATTATCTGAAGATGATCGGCACCGACATGAAGACCTTCCGCGAGAGCATGCGCGCCACCGCCGAAAAGCAGGCCCGCACCGAGGTCCTTCTTGCCGCCGTTGCCGAGGCCGAGAATGTCCAGATCTCCGAAGAGGATCTGCAGGCCGAATACGAAAAGCTCGGCGAAGCCTACGGCATGAAGAGCGAGGATGTAGCGAAGGCTATTGATGTCGCCGGTCTGACGGCGGATCTTCGCCGTCAGCGCGCCATGGAGATCATCGCCGAGAGCGGCGTTCCCGCCAAGGAGAAGAAGGCCAAGAAGCCCGCCGCGAAGAAGGCTGCCAAGACGGAAGAGTCCGCCGGGGAAGAAGCCCCCAAAGCGAAAAAGACCGCCCGCAAAGCCAAGACCGCAGAGGCTGACGGCGAGGAAGCGCCGAAGGCGAAGAAGACCGCCCGCAAGAGCACCAAGACCGAGGAAAAGGCGGAGGAGTAATCCGCTTTCGGCAACCATCCGACATACACGGGAAAGGGCGTACAGCCCTTTCCCGTATCATCGCATTTTAACCCTGTTAAGGAGGATATATATCATGAGTCTCGTACCGTATGTTGTTGAACAGACGTCCCGCGGCGAACGCTCCTATGACATTTTTTCCCGCCTGCTGAACGACCGCATCGTATTTCTCGGCGAGGAAGTCAACAGCACGTCCGCCAGCCTTGTTGTGGCGCAGCTTCTTTATCTGGAAGCCCAGGATCCCGACAAGGACATCCAGATGTATATCAACAGCCCCGGCGGCTCCATCACGGACGGTATGGCGATCTACGACACGATGCAGTACATCAAATGCGATGTGTCTACCATCTGCGTCGGTATGGCGGCGTCGATGGGCGCGTTTCTGCTGTCCTCCGGCGCAAAGGGAAAGCGGATCGCGCTTCCCAATGCCGAGATCATGATTCATCAGCCTGCCGCCGGAACGCAGGGCAAGGTCACCGATATGGAGATCGACGTGGAGCGGTTTCTCAGGATCAAAGCGCGCATCAACCGGATCATGGCGGACAACACCGGCAAAACGCCGGAGCAGATCAAAGCCGATTCCGAACGCGATCACTGGCTTCTGGCAGAAGAGGCGCGCGAATACGGCCTCATCGACAAGGTCATTTATAAAAGATAATTCGGGGAGATCTTATGGCAAGATCAGACGATAGAAAGGTCCGCTGCGCTTTCTGCGGACGGACACAGGATCAGGTGGATAAGCTGATCGCCGGCAACGGCGCCTATATCTGCAGCGACTGTGTGCGCCTGTGCATGAACATTGTGGCGGACGACCTGCCGCAGAACACCGAGACCGGGAACAAAGCACCGTCCGTGCCGGCAGTCGCCGAGCTTCCGAGACCGGCGGAGATCAAAAAGGTTCTCGACGAGTATATCGTCGGGCAGGAAACGGCGAAGATTGCGCTGTCCGTTGCCGTGTATAACCATTATAAGCGCATCTATTGCGGCCATGAGTCCGATGTGGAGCTGCAAAAGTCCAACATTTTGCTCATCGGCCCCACCGGCAGCGGCAAAACGCTTTTCGCGCAGACGCTTGCGCGCGTGCTGGATGTACCGTTCGCCATTGCCGACGCTACGACACTCACCGAGGCGGGCTATGTCGGCGAGGACGTGGAGAACATTCTTCTCCGGCTGTTGCAGGCGGCGAATTTTGATGTGGAGCGCGCCCAGCGCGGCATCATCTATATTGACGAGCTGGACAAGATCTCCCGCAAAAGCGAGAACGTTTCGATCACACGCGACGTTTCCGGCGAAGGCGTGCAGCAGGCGCTTTTGAAAATCCTGGAGGGGACGATCGCCGCGGTCCCGCCGCAGGGCGGACGCAAGCACCCGCAGCAGGAGTTCATTCACATCGACACGACCAACATTCTCTTTATCTGCGGCGGCGCATTCGACGGTCTGGACAAGATCATCGAAAACCGCCTTGACCGGAAGAGCATGGGTTTTGGCGCGGAAATTTCGAGCAAGAAGGAAAAAAACCTTGGCGAGATACTCTCGCGCGTGCAGCAGCACGACGTGATCAAGTACGGTATCATTCCCGAGCTTGTCGGTCGTCTGCCGGTCATCACGCCGCTCAACTCACTTGACAGGGAAGCCCTCAAGCGAATCCTCACCGAGCCGAAGAACGCCATCACCAAACAGTATACGGCGCTTATGGAGCTTGACGGCGTAAAGCTCGAGTATGAGCCGGCGGCGCTCGAAGCGATCGCCGACAAGGCCATCGAGATGGAGATCGGCGCGCGCGGACTGCGCAGCATCCTTGAAAAGATCATGACCGATATCATGTTCCGCGTCCCCTCGGACAAGAGCATCAAGCGTGTGATCATTACCGCAGACTGCGTGAAAAACGGCAAACCGCCCGTGGCGCTGCGGAACGATAATTCAGACACCGTGTGACAAAGCACATGGCAGAGAGCGGGGCGCGTCCCCGCTCGTTTGCTATGGAGGATGATACAATTATGAGCGAAAATACCAGCCGAATCATGACATTGCCGACGCTCGCCCTCCGCGGCGTGTCGGTATTTCCCGGAACGGTGCTGCACTTTGATGTGGAACGCCCGATGAGCATTGCCGCACTGAACGCCGCCATCGGCACCGACCGGATGATCTTTCTCGTGGCGCAGCGCGACATCACCTGCGACACGCCGCGTGCAGACGATCTTTACACGGTTGGCGCGATCTGCCGCCTGAGCCAGATCCTGCGCACGCCCGGCGGCGGAAACGTTAAATGCATCGTTGACGGGCTTTATCGCGCAAAACTCCTGCGCCTTACGGCGGAGGCCCCGGCGCTCTGGGCAAACGTGCAGGTCCTCGCTGACGAGCCGGCCGAGGCGGATACACTCGAATGCACGGCGCTCATCCGCTCGTGCAACGATCTCTTTGCCGAATACGCTTCCGCTTCGGGAACGCTTGGCCCGGAGACGCTGCTCCGTGTGGCGGATCGGAAGGACCCGGGCTTCGTATCGGATTACATTGCGCAGAATATCTTTTTGCAGCCGGAAGAAAAGCAGCTTCTTCTGGAGGAACGCTCGCCGGTGCGGCGCCTTACGATGCTCTGCGATATGCTGCACCGCGAACTGGAGATCATGGATATCCAGAAGAATCTCCAGTCTACGGCGGCGGAGCGCGTGGCAAAAAACCAGAAGGATTACTTTCTGCGCGAGCAGATGCGCGTTATTCAGGAAGAACTGGGAGAAACGGCGGAAACGGACGATCTGGAGGAGTACCGGCGGAGGATCCTCAATCTTAAGCTCGAGGCCGAGATCGAAAAAAAACTTCTCAAGGAGCTTTCGCGGCTCGGCAAGCAGCCGTTCGGCTCGGCCGAAGGCGCAGTGCTGCGGACATATCTTGACGTCTGTCTTGAACTTCCGTGGAACGAAAAAACGAAGGACGTAACCGATATCGCCCACGCAAAAAAGGTTCTTGATGAAGATCACTACGGTCTTACAAAGGTCAAGGACCGCATTTTGGAATACCTTGCCGTTCGGCAGCTCTCCGCACAGGTAAAGGGCGGCGTGCTCTGCCTTGTGGGGCCTCCGGGCGTCGGAAAAACCAGCATTGCCATGAGCATCGCGCGCGCCATGAACCGCAAATGCGCCCGCATATCCCTCGGCGGCGTACACGACGAAGCGGAGATCCGCGGCCACAGGAAAACCTATGTCGGCGCAATGCCGGGGCGCATCATTGCCGGCATCCAGCAGGCCGGCTCCCGGAATCCTGTGCTTGTGCTCGACGAGATCGACAAACTCGGCTCGGATTACCGGGGCGACCCGTCCGCCGCGCTTCTCGAAGCGCTTGACGGCGAGCAGAACGCCTCCTTCCGCGATCATTTTCTGGAGATCCCGTTTGACCTCTCCGAGGTTTTGTTTATCACGACCGCCAATACCGCAGACACCATTCCCCGCGCGCTGCTCGACCGTATGGAGGTCATTTCCCTCGGCAGCTATACCGACGAGGAAAAGCTCCAGATCGCCAAGCGGCATCTGCTGCCCAAGCAGCGGACAAAACACGGTCTTTCCGGAAATCAGCTCCGTGTTTCGGACGATGCCGTTCGCGAGATCGTCGCGCTCTATACCCGCGAGTCGGGCGTGCGCATGCTTGAGCGCGAGTTGGCCGCGCTTTGCCGGAAGGCCGCCCGCGGCATCGCCTCCGGAGAGAGGAAGTCCCTGCGTCTGCACTCGGGCGAACTCGAGCCGTGGCTCGGCCCCGTCAAATTCAAGCCGGAGGTCAACTTCTCGACGGACTCCGTCGGCCTTGTCCACGGTCTTGCGTGGACGAGCGTCGGCGGCGAGGTGCTCGATGTGGAGTGCTCCGTTGTTCCCGGCAACGGGAAACTGGAGCTTACCGGCAATCTCGGCGACGTGATGAAGGAATCGTGCCAGGCGGCGGTGACGTACATCCGCAGCCGTACCTCCGAGCTCGGCATCGATCCGGATTTCCATAAAAACACCGATATCCACCTGCATTTCCCGGAGGGGGCTGTGCCGAAGGACGGGCCAAGCGCCGGCGCCGCGATCTGTTTGTGCGTCGTTTCGGCACTTACGAACCGCCCGGTCCGCGCCGATATCGCCATGACCGGCGAGATCACGCTGCGCGGCCGCGTGCTGCCGATCGGCGGCATTCAGGAAAAGACGATGGCGGCGCTCCGCGCCGGTATCCATGAGGTGCTTCTGCCGGAGGACAACGTAAGCGATCTTGCGGAAATGGACCCGAACGTGCGCAACGCCGTGAACTTTACGGCAGTCTCCCATATGGATCAGGTTCTGAAAAAGGCGCTGTACCCGGCGGGAGAGGAGGCGGAATGAATACACAGAAAGTCGATTTCGTAAAATCCGCCGCGAATAAAAAGGCTTTTTTGCGCGACGGACGTCGTGCCGTCGCGTTCGCCGGACGTTCCAACGTCGGCAAGTCCTCCGTGATCAACAGTCTGCTCAACCGGAAGAACTATGCCCGCGTCGGTGCAACGCCGGGAAAGACCGTACAGGTCAACTATTTCCTCGTGGACGGGACATATTTCATCGACCTGCCCGGCTACGGCTACGCCCGTGTATCCGGCGACGAGCGCCGCCGCTGGGGCGCGCTTATGGAGGATTTCTTTCAGGAGCCGAACCTCTTCACGATGGGCGTGCTGATCGTCGATTCCCGCCATGCTCCTACGGCGGACGATGTGACGATGGCGGAGTATTTCTTTGAAGCGGGACGGCCGTTTGTCGTTGTTGCGAACAAGTGCGACAAGCTGAAAAAAAGCGAGATCGAGCCAAATCTGGAGCGTATCCGGGATGTCCTGGGGCTGGATGACGATTTCCCGCTTCTTCTGTATTCCTGCACGGCAAAAATCGGCCGCCACGAGCTGCTTGGATTCATCGAAAACAATATTTAGTGTTGTATTCTGCCAAAGTTTTTGGTAAAATCAGCTTATCTATGAGTGACTTTGTAAATATCTGGAAGAATCTGGACTGGACGGTTCCGGTGCAGATGGTGATGAACATTCTCCCGTCGCTGCTGTGCATCACGCTGCACGAGCTGAGCCACGGGTATGTGGCCTGCCGGCTCGGCGACACGACGGCGAAGGACGCCGGACGGCTGACGCTCAACCCCATAAAGCACATCGATATCATGGGCCTTCTTATGATGGTGGTGTTTCGCTTCGGCTGGGCAAAGCCGGTGCCGGTCAATATGTACCGCTTTAAAAATCCGAAAAAGGGCATGGCGCTGACGGCGCTGGCGGGCCCAGCGTGCAATTTCCTGCTTGCCGGAGTGTTTCTGTTCCTGTACGGGCTGCTCTTTTACCCACTCCATACCGGCGGCGCAGTTGCCGAAACGGTCCTTCAGCTTATTTACACAACGGCATATCTCAGCCTGTCGCTTGCCGTATTCAACCTCATTCCCATTCCGCCGCTCGACGGGAGCAAGGTGCTGTTTTCGCTCATTCCGGACAAGAGCTATTTCAAACTCATGCGCTACGAGCGCTACGGTATGATACTGCTCCTCGTGCTGGTATCCACGAAGGTTCTCGGCGGGCCGCTCTCCTCGGCGACCTCCTGGCTCTTCGATAAACTTTTCGTCCTCGCCAGGCTCGGCCTTTGGCCCGTGACGCATTTCATGTAAAGGCATACGGTATACCCATGATCCAAGAACCGAGCTATCATCTGGAAGGCGTCGTGCATGTGTGCGACGAGCTGGAGGATTTCACCGGCCCGCTCGACCTCATTTTAATGCTGCTCGCCAAGGACAAGATCGAAATACGTGATATCCAGATCTCTCAGCTGCTCGACCAGTATCTTGCCTATCTTCAGAAGATGCAGGAGATGGATCTTGAAATCGCAAGCGAGTTTGTCCAGATGGCGTCGCATCTCATGTACATCAAAACCAAAATGCTCCTGACGGAGGAGAAAGAACCGACGGAACTGGAGGTGCTCGTCTCCGCGCTGGAGCAGCTCAAAAACCGCGACGCGATCGCCGCTGTGCGCGAGATCGCCCCGGACCTGGGGAAGCTGGCCGAAGCTGGCATGAAAATGCACACCCGCGGCCCGCTCCCTCTGCCGGAGCGGCCATACGACTACCGCCATACGCCGGAGGAATTGCTCCGTGCGCTGGCACAGATCCTGCTCCGCGGCACCGGTGAATCGCCCGCGGAGGAAAACGAAACGCTGCGCCGTGCCGCGCCGAAGCCGATTGTCTTCAGCGTTCGCGAAAAGAGCGGACAGCTTCTCGGCATGCTTCGGAAAAACGGGCATATGCCGCTCGCTTCCATGTTCGGCATCTGCAAAAGCCGCAGCGAGCTGGTAGCGACCTTCCTGTCCGTACTGGAGCTCTGCTCCGACGGGCACATCCGCGTCAGCGGGGAAAAAGGAAATTACGATGTGAGCTGTGTGCTCACGGATACGGAAGAATAGATGGGAATCAACGAGATCCGCCCGGTGCTGGAAGCGATCCTCTTTGCCGCCGGGGACAGCGTAGAAACAGAACGCATTGCCAAGATCCTCGGCGCGGAGCCGTGGGACGTCCGGCAGGCTGCGGAACAGCTTGCCAGAGAATATGAGGAAAACGGCCGCGGCTTTCGTCTGGCGCGGATGGAAAACCGGCTGCAGCTCGTTACGGCGGGCGAGTACAGCGATGTTGTCCGCCGCGCGCTGGAAAAGCGCGCGCAGCCGAAGCTCTCGCCGACGGCGCTGGAGGTTTTGGCGATCGTTGCGTATTATCAGCCTGTGACACGCTCTTATATAGAGCAGCTTCGCGGCGCCGACAGCTCCTATACCGTCGCGCTCCTCTCCGAGCGCGGGCTGATCGCTCCCTGCGGGCGTTTGGAGGCGCCGGGACGGCCGGTCCTTTTCGGAACGACCGACCAGTTTCTCCGCGTTGTCGGCATTTCCTCCATCGAGGAGCTGCCGCCGCTGCCGAATGTTGCCACAGGCGAGGGGATAGAGGAACTCCAGGCCGCCATTGACGCGGCAAGCGAAAAAGAAGAACAGCTCAAAATCACGGAGATCGAATGACTCCGGACGAGGTGATGTGATTGGTTGGATGGATCATACTGGCTGTGCTGGCGGTTTTGATTCTGCTCGTGTTTTTCCTGCCGTACGGCGTGGATGTCGGCTATGCGGATGAGGTGCTCCGCGTTGGCATCAAGGCCGGGCCGCTGTGCATCCGGCTTCTTCCGAAGAAGCCGCTGACGGAGAAACAGAAGCTGAAGGCGGAGGAGAAAAGAGCCAAAAAAGAAGAACGCCGCGCCGCAAAGGCGGCGAAGAAAGCCGCTGCCGCCAAAGAAAAGGAGATCAACGATGCTGTGACTGTCAAGCCAAAGCCCAAGCTCGACTTTGACACCATCGTAGCGCTGCTCCGGATGGGTTCGCACGCGATCCGGCGTTTTTTCCGCAGCTTCACCGTAAACTTTTTCCAGCTGCACTACACCGTCGCCTGCCGGGATCCCTACGATACGGCGATCCAGTACGGCATGGCGTGCGCAGCGGCGGAGGCGCTCCCGGCGCTTGCGGGGAAAAAGATCCGCGTTCTCCGGCGCGATATTGAGATCGGCGCGGACTATACCTCGGAGAAACCGATCGTTTCCGTGCGCATTGTGCTCTCGCTGCAGCTGTTCCGGCTGGTGCATCTGGCCGTGGCGCTCGGCGTCGAGTTTTTGAAATGGAAAATAAACAGCCGTCGGGAAAGTGAACCCGCTGCGGCGACGAATGAAAGGAAAGACGACAATGGAAGAGAATAAGATCAACGCCCTTATGGACATGACGGTCAGTAAGATCCGGCAGCTGGTTGACGCAGACACCATTATCGGCAAACCCATCAGCACGCCTGACGGCATTACCGTCATTCCTGTTTCGCGCATGAGCTTCGGCATCGGCACCGGCGGGACGACTGGCAGCAAGGGCATTTCCTTTACCGGCGGCAACGGAGCGGGCGTCAAGGTCGAGCCGGTTGGCTTCTTCGTCATCAAGGACGGGACCTGCCGCATGATCAGCGTGAATTCCAGCCCGCTCTCGACGATGGACCGCGTTGTGGAGATGATGCCCGACGTGCTCGACCGCATCGACAACATCGTAAATAAGAAAAATAAGGAATAGTTTCCCCGTTATTCCGGTCATACTAAGCACCGCCCGAATCAATCCATGGGTGGTGCTTATTTATGAAAAAAACAATACTGCTGCTCCTGATTACAGCGACCATGCTCTCTGTCCCGGCATTTGCGGCTCCTCCATCGCCGGATACCGCGGCGGAGGCGATGATCGTGCTCCACGCCCGATCCGGCGCGGTCCTGGCGGAAAAGAACGACGATATGCCGATGCTGATCGCCAGCACGACGAAGCTTATGACGGCGCTCACCGCGCTTGAGCTTGCTTCGCCGGAGCATGTTATCACAGTTCGCAGCGAGTGGACGGCGGTGGAGGGCTCCTCCATGTATCTCCGCGCGGGGGAGAGCTATACGCTTCGCGAGCTTCTGGAAGGATTGCTGCTCGCCTCCGGCAACGACGCGGCGCTTGCCATTGCCGGTTCGCTCGGCGGCGAGGCGTTCATCGATCGGATGAACCGGAAAGCGGAAGAGCTTGGGCTCACGGCGTCGCACTTTGTCAACCCGCACGGATTGGACGCCGACGGACACCGCGCCTCCGCGCACGATCTCGGCCGTATTATGGCCGCAGCGCTGCAAAACGGCGTGCTCGCGGAAGTCCTTGCCATGCGGAGCAGCCGCGTCCACGGAGTGACGTATGTGAACCACAACAAACTGCTCTGGAGCTGCCGCGGCGTGAACGGCGGAAAGACCGGTTACACAAAGGCCGCGGGCCGCTGTCTTGTCACAAGCTGTGAGCGCGGCGGCATGCAGCTCATCTGTGTAACGCTCTCCGATCCGAACGACTGGAAGGATCATGCCGCGCTCTATGACTGGGCGTTTGATGCCTACGCGGAAATTATGCTCTCCGAAGGGGAGTGCGTGGCGCAGGTCCCTGTCATCGGCGGCCTGGAAGCGGAGAGTGCTGCCGAGCTGAGCGGGGAAATCTGCCTTTGCTTACCAAAAAGCGCAAAGGTCGATTTTAACGTCCATCTCCCCCGGTTCGTTTTTGCACCCGTTCCGGCAGGGGCGGCGGCAGGAGAGCTTGTCATTTCGGCGGACGGGGCCGTTGCCGGCACAGCGGAACTCCGGTGGGCCGGGGAAAACCCGCGCGCCCAGTGGCTCTGTCCCGGCATTTATCCGACGTGAGCGTCGAATACACAGGAAGAAAGATAATGAGACTTCAGAAATATATTGCCGCGGCGGGCGTCTGTTCCCGCCGCGAGGCGGAAGAATACATCCGGCGGGGGAAAGTTACAGTCAACGGTGCGGCCGCGTCTCTCGGAGCGAGTGCAGAAGAAGGCGACATTGTGTGTCTGAACGGCAAGCGCCTTTCGCTGCCGGAGGATCATACATACATCCTTCTCCACAAGCCCCGCGGCTATGTTACGACGCTGCGCGACACGCACGGCCGCCCGACGGTCGCCGAGCTTGTGCAGGACGCGGGCGTGCGTCTTTTCCCCGTTGGGCGGCTCGATTGCATGTCGGAAGGACTGCTGCTCTTCACCGACGACGGAGAAACCGCAAACCGCCTGGCGCATCCGTCGCACGGTGTGAGCAAAACATATCGCGTGTGGGTCAGCGGTCCGGACGCGGCGGAAGCCGCCGGAGCGCTGCGCCGCCCGATCGTGTACAAGGGCGTGCGCTATCGCGCAGCGGAGGTACGCATACTTCGCTCCGCGGAAGAGCGGGCGCTCATTGATGTTACCGTCCGCGAGGGGAAAAACCGCGAGGTGCGCAACATGTGCGCTTCCGCCGGGCTGAAGGTGCATCGCCTTCTCCGCATCCGGCAGGGGGAAATTGCTCTCGGAGATCTGCCCGCCGGCCAGTGGCGGTATTTAACGGCAAAAGAGCTGGAATACTTGCAAAGTCTGCACTGATACCTTCTTTTTGCAGGATTTATCAACAAAAATTGCAAAAACATCTTGCATTTGCAGGAAAAACGGTCTAAAATGAATCACCCGGATGATATCCGGGAGATTTTTTGTAAAGAAGTATGAGGGTCCTGCCATGGAACGCGATATTCTGGCGCTTATCAATAAAGAATACCATAAATTTTCGAAGGGCCAGCGGATGATCTGCCGGTACATTTCGGAAAACTACGACAAAGCCGCTTTTATGACGGCGGGAAAGCTCGGGCAGACGGTCGGCGTCTCGGAATCAACGGTCGTCCGTTTTGCCACGGAGCTTGGGTATGACGGCTATCCCGGCATGCGCCGCGCCATGCAGGAGATGATCCGAAACCGCCTCACGGCCGTGCAGCGCATCGAGGTCGCCAAAGAGCAGATCGACCGCGGCAACATTCTCGACGCTGTGTTCTCCGCGGACATGGATAAGCTTCACAGCACGATCGACGAGGTGAGCAAGGAAGATTTCAACCGGGCGGTTGACGCGATCCTCAAGGCCAAAACGGTTTACATCGTCGGCATGCGCTCGTCCACATCCCTTGCGAGCTTTCTCGGATTTTACCTCAATCTTCTGCTCGACAATGTCCGGCTGATCCACGATACGTCCGTGAGTGAGGTCTATGAGCAGGTGTTCCGCATCCATGAGGGCGACGTTTTTATCGGCATCAGTTTTCCGCGCTATTCCTCACGCACAATCAAGGCGATGCAGTTTGCCAAATCCACCGGCGCGACGGCGATCGGAATCACGGACGGCCGCTCCTCGCCGTTTTTCGGTGTGGCGGATATCAACCTGTTCGCCAAAAGCGACATGGTCTCGTTTCTGGACTCTCTCGTTGCGCCGATGAGCCTCATCAACGCGCTCATCGTTGCTATCGGCTACCAGCGCCCCGACAATCTCTCCGACACGTTCCGGAAGCTCGAGGGTATCTGGAGCGAATATGAGGTTTACGAAAATCTCAATGACTGATGCAATCATTGCCGGCGCCGGAGCCGCCGGACTTATGGCGGCGATCACGGCGGCGCGGCGCGGCCTTTCGGTAACGGTTCTTGAGCCGAACGGGAAAACGGGAAAAAAGCTCCGCATTACCGGCAAGGGCCGCTGCAATGTGACGAACGACAGCGAGCCGCAGGAATTTCTGCGGAAGGTATGCACCAACGCGCGGTTTCTAAAAAGCTCGCTTTATGCCTTCCCGCCGGAGGCCGTGAAGAGTTTTTTTGAGGAGGCGGGCGTGCCGCTTAAAACCGAGCGCGGCGAGCGCGTCTTTCCTCAGTCCGATAACGCCAACGACATTGCCGACACGCTCGAGCGCATGGCAAAAGGCGCCGGCGTGCGCTTTGTCCGGGAGCGCCTTGTGGATGTCCGGACGGCGGACGGACGCGTTTGTGCGGCGGTGACGAACCGCGGCGAATATCCCTGCCGGGCGGTTATTCTGTGCACCGGCGGGTTATCGTATCCGGCGACCGGCTCCACCGGCGACGGCTACCGCATCGCCGCAAGACTTGGCCACACCATCGTTCCGACACGCGCGTCGCTCGTGCCGCTTGAGGCGGAGAAGGACTGCGCCCGGATGCAGGGACTTTCGCTGCGAAACGTCGGTCTGACGCTTTTTTGCGCCGATAAGGTCCTGTACCGGGAACAGGGGGAGCTGCTATTTACGCATTTCGGCGTATCGGGGCCGCTCGTGCTGTCGGCGAGCGCTCATCTGCCGGAGAACGTTTCCTCCTGCCGGCTGGAGCTCGATCTCAAGCCGGGTCTCACGCCGGAAAAGCTCGATGAGCGGCTTCTGCGTGATTTTTCGGAGAACATCAACCGCGATTTTTCAAATGCGCTCGATGCGCTTTTGCCGCAGAAGCTCATCCCGGTTGTGATTGATCGCTCCGGCATTCCGGCGCGGCTCAAAGTGAACAGCATTCGCCGCGAGCAGCGGCTCGCACTGCGCGATACGATCAAGCACTTCACGGTCCGGCTGACCGCCCGCCGTCCGGTAGAGGAAGCCGTAGTGACCGCCGGCGGCGTGGATGTGCGGGAGATAAATCCCCGCACCATGGAATCCGGAATCATTCCCGGCTTGTATTTTGCCGGGGAGATCCTTGATCTGGACGCCTGTACCGGCGGATACAATCTGCAGATCGCCTGGAGCACCGGCTATGCGGCCGGACGGGCAATCCCGGAAAAGGAGATTACGGAATGAAACCCATATCCATCGCCATTGACGGTCCCTCCGGTGCGGGGAAAAGCACAATCGCCCGCAAAACGGCGGAAAAATTCGGTTTTCTGTATGTGGATACCGGCGCGATCTACCGCACGGTTGGTCTTGCGGCGTACCGGCGCGGCATCGCGTCCAGAGACAGCGCCTCGGTTATTGCCATGCTGCCGGAGCTGCGCATTGAGCTTCGCCACGGCGCCGACGGCCTCCAGCGGATGTTCCTCGACGGCGAAGACGTTTCGGATGCCATCCGTATGCCGGAAATCTCCATTTATGCTTCGGACGTGTCCGCCGTTCCGGAGGTCCGCGCTTATCTTATGGAGATGCAGCGATCGTTCGCCCGCACACAGAACGTTATCATGGACGGGCGTGATATCGGCACCGTTGTACTGCCGGACGCCGGACTGAAGATTTTCCTCACGGCGTCCGTGGAAGCGCGTGCCAGACGGCGCCAGCTGGAGTTGGAGAAGAAGGGGAAGAACCTCCCCTTTGAAGAAGTACTGCGCGATATGGAATACCGCGACAAAAACGATTCCTCCCGCGCCGCGGCGCCGCTCCGCCCGGCGGAGGATGCCGTGCGTCTGGATACGACGCAGCTCGATTTTGACGAGAGCTGCGCGGCGGTGGAATCCTTGATTCGGGAGCGTTTTGCACTATGACAAAAGAAAAATGGTACCGTCTTGTTTATGATGTTCTTCGTCCCATCGCGGCGCTGGTGTATCCGCAGAGGATCTCCGGCGTGGAAAACATTCCGGAGGGACCGGCGATCTTCTGCGCGCCGCACTCGAACATCGTTGACCCGATTCTTGTCTCTTTGGCGCTCGGACGCGATACATTTACGCACCATCTTGCCAAGGCCGAGTCGAAAACGACGTTTATCTTCGGCTGGCTCATGAAAAAAGCCGGATCGATCTTTGTCAAGCGCGGTGAGCGCGACATTGATTCCTTCAAGCAATGTATGCGCGTTCTCAAAGCGGGAGAGAAGCTCATTGTTTTCCCGGAGGGAACGCGCGTACACGGCGACGCCGTCGTTGAGCCGAAATCCGGCGTGATCCATATGTCGGTGCGGCTGCATGTACCGATCGTGCCGGTTTTCATCCCGCGCGACAAAAAGGTTTTTCGCAAGGTGCCCACGGTGATTGGAGAGCCATATTACCCGGAGATAGGGGATCACCGTGATTATGACCGGCTGGCCCGGGAACTGATGGGGCGTATCTGGGCGCTCAAGCCGGAGGAATAAGAACGTGGCGGCAAAGTACATTCTGGCTCACAGCGCGGGGTTCTGTTTTGGCGTGGAGCGGTCGATCCGCATGGCGGAGGAGGCGCTTGATTCCGGCGCGTGCCGCTGTCTTGGAGAGCTGATCCACAACCGGGACGCCGTTGCCTTGCTGGAGAAAAAGGGGCTTTCGGTCATAGAGAATGCTTCGGAGCTGGCGGAGGGGGAACGGGTGATCATCCGCGCCCACGGCGTGTCCCGCGCGGTATACGGAGAATTGGAAAACTGCCATGCCGAAGTGATCGACGCGACGTGTCCTCTCGTGGAGCGTATTCATAAAATCGTCCGCGAGGAGTCCGGCGCCGGGCGGCAGGTTGTTGTGATCGGAGACGCCGGTCATCCCGAGATACAGGGTATTTGCGGCTGGTGTACCGGCGCCGTCGTGCTGCCGGACGCCGCAGCGCTTGACAAGTGGCTCTCTCAATCCGTGGAAATGTCCGAAAAACCTCTTTCTATTGTATTTCAGACTACACAAATTCAAGCAAATCACATTTTGGCAAAAAAAATATTAAAAAAAAGATGTACAAATTTCAAAATATTTGATACTATATGCGGAGCAACGTCCAAGAGGCAGGGAGAAGCAACCTCTCTTGCCGGGATATGCGATGCGATGATCGTCATCGGCGGTGCGCACAGCGCGAACAGCCTGCATCTGGCAGAGCTTTGCCGCGAAAAATGTGCGAATGTGCTTTTTGTCGCCAATGCATCGGAACTGGACACATCCCGGTTGCCGGGGGAGGGCCGTATTGGAATTACGGCCGGGGCCTCGGTGCCGTCCTGGATCATTAAGGAGGTAGTAAAAAAAATGAGCGACGAGATCAAGGTAGAACAGACCACGGCAGAGGAAGTCGCTGCGACCGCGGCCGAAGAGACCGCACACGTTGAAGCCGAGCCCGCTGCGGAGAATGCCGCCGGGAAGCCCGACTCCGAAAAGACGTTTGATGAGCTGCTGGAAGATTCCATCAGAACGATATATAACGGAGACACCGTCTCCGGTTATGTTGTCAGCATCACGCCCACGGAAGTCACCGTTGACCTGGGCACCAAGCATTCCGGCTACATCCCCGTGACCGAGTTCACCGAGGATGGCGCTTCCAAGGTGGAAGACGTTATCCACATCGGCGATAAGATCGAAGCCTGCGTTGTGCGCGTGAACGATGTGGAAGGCACCGTGATGCTCTCCAAGAAGCGCCTGGACACCATCAAGTCCTGGGCGGATATTGAGAACGCTGCTGCCGACGGTACGGTCGTTGAAGGCAAGGTCACGGAAGAAAACAAGGGCGGCGTCGTTGTCTCCGTGCACGGCGTGCGTGTTTTTGTCCCTGCCTCCCAGACCGGTCTGCCGCGCGATGCCGCCATGTCCGAGCTGGTCGGTCAGACCGTCCGTCTGAAGATCACCGAGGTCAATCGCGGCCGCAAGCGTGTTGTCGGCTCCATCCGTGCCGTTGCCAACCGCGAGCGCAAGGAGCGTGCCGAGAAGATCTGGAACGAGATCGAGGTCGGCAAGCATTACGAGGGCGTGGTCAAGTCCATGACCTCTTACGGCGCGTTTGTTGACATCGGCGGCATCGACGGCATGGTGCATGTTTCCGAGATCAGCTGGAACCGCATCAACAAGCCTGCGGACGTGCTGAACGTCGGCGACAAGATCGACGTTTACGTCATCAACTTCGATAAGGAGAACCACAAGATCTCCCTCGGCCACCGCGACCCGAACCTGAACCCCTGGAAGGTGTTCACGGAGACCTACTCCGTCGGCGATATCGCCAAGGTCAAGATCGTCAAGCTCATGCCGTTCGGCGCTTTCGCGGAAGTGCTGCCCGGCACCGACGGCCTGATCCATATTTCCCAGATCGCCAACCGCCGCATCGGCCAGCCCTCCGAGGTGCTGAGCGTCGGCGATGTGGTCGAAGCAAAGATCACCAATATCGACAACGAGAAGCAGAAAATCTCTCTGTCGATCCGCGCTCTCTCCGAGCCGGCTCCCGCCACGTCTCGCGAAGAGGACGAGGGCGAGGAAGAGCCGCGCGAGGATGCGCTGGTCTACTCCGTCTCCTCCGATGGCACCGCCTCCGGCGAAGCCCCCGAGGAGGAGTAATTCCGAAAAAAAATCCCTCTGTCTACGACAGAGGGATTTTTTGTTTGGAAAGACGGGAACTCCTTGCAAACAGAGCTTTTTTGTGTATAATATATTCAGAGGATTATTTACCTTTCGGAAGTGCCGCCTGAAAAGACAGGAGGATCGCGATGAGTTTCCAGATCGGAGATCGCATTGCCCATCCGCTTCACGGAGCCGGAGTGATCGATCGCGTTGAATGCCGGCGTATCGGCGGTGAGGTAAGGGAATACTTCGTTCTTAAGCTGCAGGGGAGCGGTATGGTCGTCATGGTGCCGAAAAATGCCTGTGATGAGGTCGGCGTTCGCCCGATCGTCGATGCAGACACGGTGTATGATCTCCTCCGGCGCATTCCGCACATGGACATTTCCATGGCGGACAACTGGAACAAGCGCTACCGCGAAAACATGCAGCGCATCAAAAGCGGAGATCTTTCCGAGCTTGCCGCCGTAATTAAAGCGTTGACGCAGCGCGACGAGAAACGCCCCCTCTCCACCGGCGAGCGCCGGATGCTCAATCAGGCGCGCCAGATCCTTCTCTCGGAGATATCGCTTTCCGTGAATTGTCCGTATGACTTTGCGGAAGTCCAGTTGGATCAGTGTCTGCGAAACCGAAAAAACGGAGTGAATAAAACCGATGAGTCGATTTTCTGATTTTCTTCGCCAAGCAAAAAATACCTCGTGCAGCGTCGTTGTTGTTGCTGCCGGAGCCTCCACGCGGATGGGCGAGGACAAGCTCTTTATGGATCTTTCCGGAATGCCGGTGCTTGCGAGAACGCTCACCGCACTGAACCGCTGCGGCTGCGTGGATGAGATTGTTGTTGTAACACGGCTCGAATCGCTCGAAAAGGCCGCCGCGCTCTGCCGAGAATACCGGATAACCAAGGCCGGAAAGGTCATTGTCGGCGGAGCGACCCGTACAGAATCCGCACTGGCAGGCCTTGTCCAGATCCGGCGCAATGCAAAATATGTCCTCATCCATGACGGCGCACGTCCGCTTGTAACGAAGGACATCGTGTACGATGCGATGCACAATGCCGCGCTTTATAAGTGCGCTGCTCCCGCCGTCCCCGTTACCGATACGGTCAAGGAGACGGATTGCGATACCGTTGTACGCACGCTCAACCGCAGCACGCTGGCTGCCGTTCAGACGCCGCAGGCGTTCGTGCCGGAGATCATCAAGGCCGCTCTCACGCGCGCCATTGCCGAAAAAAAGGAATATACGGACGACTGCGCCGCTGTGGAGGCGATGGGCGTAAAGGTCCATCTCTCCAAAGGCTCCTATGAAAACATCAAGATCACCGGGCCGGTCGATATACCGACCGCGGCGGCAATTTTGAAAGCGCGCGGGGAATAAGCGGATGCGTATCGGACAGGGTTACGATGTTCACCGGCTGACCGAGGGGCGAAAGCTCATTCTTGGCGGCGTAGCAATTCCGTATGAGAAGGGGCTGCTTGGCCATTCGGATGCCGACGTGCTTTCCCATGCGATCATGGACGCGCTTCTCGGAGCGGCGGCGCTCGGCGATATCGGGCAGCTTTTTCCGGATACGGACGAGCGGTACGCCGGGGCGGACAGCCTGAAGCTGCTGTCCGCGGTATGCGCGCATCTGCGATCTCACGCCTTTGAGATCGTCAATACGGACGCTACGATTGTTGCACAGCGGCCAAAACTTATGCCGTATATCCCGGAGATGCGCCGCCGTCTGGCGGAGGCGATGGACATTCCGGAAACCTGCGTGAGCGTAAAGGCCACCACGGAGGAGCATCTCGGCTTCACCGGGCGCGGCGAGGGCATTTCCGCTATGGCTGTTGCGCTTATTACGGAGAAATAAACCATATTTTTTCCCTCTGCATAGAATGGGGTGCCATCTCGTATGCAGGGGGATTTGTTATGTATGCGATCATTCTGTTCCGCTCGCTGACGTATGCGCAGCGGGGAAGCCGGGCGCTGAGTCTGGCCGGAATACCTTCATCTGTTATAAAAGCGCCGCAGGGGCTCACCGAAAAAGGGTGCACCTACGGCGTGCGGCTCAACGAGACGAAGCTCCGCCGGGCTGTGGCGCTGCTCGACGGGCACGGCATCGACCGCGGCAGAGCATTTCTGCGCTCCCGCCTCACCGGGGAATACCGGGAGGTACCGCTGTGATCTATTTGGACAGCGCGGCGACATCGCTGCAGAAGCCGCCGGAGGTGGCACGCGCTGTGGCGCGCGCCATGCACAGCTGCGCGAGCCCCGGCCGCGGCGATCATGCCGCCGCCATGCGCGCTGCGGAAACGGTTTTTGCCTGCCGGGAGGAAGCGGCGGCGCTCTTTCATATGACGCAGCCCGAAAACGTCGTCTTTACCATGAACGCCACACACGCACTCAATATCGCTATCCGCTCTCTTGTACGCGAGGAGACGCGCGTTGCCGTCTCCGGTTTTGAGCATAACGCCGTCATGCGTCCTCTTTATGCTTCCGGCGCGATGATTCAGGCTTCGGATACGCCGCTTTTCGATTCCGAGGCCTTGATTCGCTGGTTTGAGCAGTCTCTTCCGGGGTGCGGCGCCGCTGTGTGCACCTGCGTGTCGAATGTATTCGGATTCATTCTGCCGGTCCGGGAGATCGCAATGCTCTGCCGACAGTACGGTGTGCCGCTGATCGTAGACGCATCGCAGAGCGCCGGGATATTGGATCTTGATTTCCCGGGGCTGGGCGCGGCGTTTGCCGCCATGCCGGGCCATAAAGGGCTTCTCGGCCCGCAGGGGACGGGGATCCTGCTTTGCCGGGATGCTGGGATGCCGCTTCTATCCGGCGGGACGGGCGGTGACAGCCGCAGTCACTTCATGCCGGAAACGCTGCCCGAGCGATTGGAAGCCGGAACGCACAATGTTTGCGGCATTGCCGGCCTGCGCGAGGGCATCCGCTTCGTCCGGAGGCGAACAACGCAGCGCATTTACAGCGTGGAAGAACGGCTGATGCACCGTCTTGCCGCGCGGCTGAACAAACTGCCGGGGCTGCGCGTCTTTCTCTCGGAGAGAGATAATCAGTCCGGCGTGCTGTCCGTTATTCCGTCCGGCATGAGCTGCGACGCGCTCTCCGAGCGGCTCGGCGCGGCGGGGATCGCCGTCCGCTCCGGGCTGCACTGCGCTCCTCTTGCGCACGAAACAGCAGGCACAATACAGACCGGAACGGTGCGGCTGAGCGTTTCGCCGTTTAATACACCGCAGGAGATCGACTGCGCGGCGGAGCGGATCGAAAATATTTTAAAAAATAGCTACAAATTGTAACCAATTATTTGCTATAATCCGTTAAATCCAGTATAATGTAATCTACACAGCAAAAACCAAGGAAGGGACAGTCCTATGGATAATTTCTGGTCATCGCTGAGACAGGCGTTTGGTCATCTTGGCACGATCCGCGTGATGGATATTATTGATATCCTTATTGTTGCCTTATTCTTTTATTTTCTGATCACGCTGGTCCGCCGTACAAAGACGAACAAGCTGTTTCAGGGTATCGTATATATACTCCTTGCACTCTGGCTTTCCGGCGAGATGCAGCTTTACACGGTAAACTACATTCTCCGCAACGCTGTGCAGGTCGGACTTCTGGCGCTGGTCGTGTTGTTCCAGCCGGAAATCCGCCGGTTTCTGGAAAAGCTCGGTACCGGATCGATCTTCTCCCGTCTTCTTGGCGCGCCGCACACTCTCAATGCCGATGCCGCCATTACGCAGACGGTGCTTGCCTGCGTGGATATGTCTGCAACGCGTACCGGCGCGCTGATTATTTTTGAACGCGATAACCGCCTGGATGACCAGATCCGTACCGGCACAATCCTTGACGCGGAAACGACAGCGGAACTGCTGAAAAACATTTTTTATCCCAAAGCGCCTCTGCACGACGGCGCGGCGATTATCCGCAGTGGGCGGATCCAAGCGGCCGGATGTATGCTTCCGCTTTCCAACAACCCCAACCTGAGCAAGGAACTTGGTATGCGCCACCGGGCCGGCATCGGAATGAGCGAAGCGTCCGATGCTGTAGTCGTAATCGTGTCGGAGGAGACCGGCGCGATCTCGGTGGCGGTCAACGGAATGCTCAAGCGCCATCTCACGAAGGATACCTTTGAGAAGATCCTCCGCAACGAGCTGATCCCCGAAGTGAAAGAGGAGCCGACGGGCGCGCGCCGGTTCCTGCGCCGGAAAGAAAAGGATAACGCCGATGAATAACACGAACGGAACAAATGAAAGGAAAACGCTGAATCTCAAGCGCCTCACCGACAGCCGAATTTTTTGGATGATTCTCTCGCTGTTTGCCGCATCGCTTCTGTGGATGTATGTGACAACGACGGAGGGCGTTGAGGTGCAAAAGACGCTTACCGGCGTGAAGATCGAGTTCCTCGGCGCGGACGCTATGCGCGCGTCGAGCGATCTCATTGTTACCGAGCAGGATCGTACTACCGTCAATCTGACGCTCTCCGGCACGCGCCGCGTGCTCTCCAAGCTCACAAATTCCAACGTAACGGCAACGGTAAATCTCAATAACGTCTCAGCGGACGGACGGTATTCGGTTTCCTATGATATTGCCTTTCCCGCCGGCGTCAATGCAAACGAAGTAACGGTCGTCCACACATCTTCGGACGTCGTCAATTTCTATGTGGACAAGCTCGCCCGCAAGACCATCGAGGTCAAGGGCGCTTTTACCGGCAATACGGCGGAAGGATATCTTGCCGACGAGAGCATGGTGTTCGATCCTCTGGTTGTTGCGATCAGCGGACCGAAAACCGTCATATCTAAAGTCGATCATGCGTTTGTAGCCATTACCCGCGAGGAAGTGGACCGCACGCTGAGCTACTCTACGACATACTCTCTTGTGGATGCCGACAATAACCCGGTTGAGGATTCCTCCATCCAGCGTGAAACGGAGGAAGTTACCGTGACGCTGAATGTGCTTTCCACAAAGGAAGTCCCGCTCGATGTGACGATCATCGATGGCGGCGGCGCCACACGCGACGCCAACACCCGCATTGAGATCACGCCGAGCTCCATCATGCTTGCCGGAGACGCTGCCGCGATCGACAGCACGACAAAGCTCATTCTCGGAACGATCAATCTTGCGACCTTTGCCACGGACTTTTCCGCCACCTATACGATTATCCCGCCGAACGGCACGGAGAATATGACCGGCGTTACCGAGGCGACGGTAACTGTCTCCATTACAGGCGTAGCCACGAAGTCCTTCTCCGTGAATCCGGACAATATCATCTGCATCAATGTTCCGGACGGATACGATGCGGAGAATATCACGCAGGAGCTCAATGTAACGGTGCGTGCGCCGCAGGAGATCCTCGACCGGATCAGCGAGGTGAATCTCCGCGCCGTGGCGGATCTCTCCAATCTCGGCACGAATGCCTCCGGCGTTTTCACACCGACGGTCGAGATCAAGATCGACGGCTTCCCGGAAGCGGGCTGTGTCGGCGAATACAAAATCTATATCACGCTCAAGGAAAAGCGTTAAGGAATTATGTACGGCTATATTCGCCCGGAAATCGGCGAGCTTCGCATCAATGAATACCGCCGGTTCCGGTCCGTCTACTGCGGCCTGTGCGAAGCGCTCCGGCGGCGGTACGGAGCGGCGGCCCGATTCCTTGTCAGCTACGACATGACATTCCTCGCGGCGCTCTCCCTTACGCCGGAGACGAAAATTGACTCTCGCCGCTGTCCGGTGCACCCGCTGCGGAAGCAGCCGTGCATCTGCGGCGCAGCGGAGCTTTTTGACGCCGCGGATTACACGGTCATCCTCGCCTATCGGAAATTGATGGACGATGCCGCCGACGAAAAGGGCTTCCGGGCGCTGAGTGCCCGGCTCGCCGCCCGGCTTCTGCGGCGCAGCTACCGCAAAGCGGCGGCCCGTCAGCCGGGGTTTGACGAAAACGCCCGGCAGTGCCTTGCCCGGCTCGCGGCGGCGGAGGAGAGCGGCAGCGTGTCTCTCGACGAAGCGGCGGACGGCTTTGCCCGACTCATGGCCTTTCCGGCTAACCGGGCATCGGACCCGATGCTGCGTCGCGTGCAGGAGGAGGTCCTTTATCATGCCGGACGTGCCGTTTACATTCTCGACGCCGCGGATGACTATGTATCTGACAGGAAAAACGGAAGGTATAACCCGCTCTGCCGCCGATTCAGCTCCGAAGCCATGACGGCGCCGGAGAAAGAAGAGATTCGTACTACGCTGAATCTCTCTCTTTCCCGCGCGACGAGCGCTGCGGCGCTTCTGCCGGAGAGCCCATGGAAGCCCATTCTTGAGAATATTCTGTCCTGCGGTGTTCCGCACGTCGCCGACGCGGTATTTGCCGGGACGTGGAAGAATAACAGAAAAAATACGGAGGATCTTTGATCCTTCCGACAGGGAGTAAGCAAATGACAGATCCTTACGTTGTTCTGGGCGTTTCCCGAACGGCATCCGATGAGGAGATAAAAAAGAAATACCGTGAGCTTGCCCGGAAATACCACCCGGACAACTACGCCAATAATCCGCTCGCCGATCTTGCACAGGAAAAGATGAAACAGATCAACGAGGCGTATGACGCGATCACAAAGGAGCGGGCGGGCGGCGGAGCGCAGCATAAGACCTATACGCAGCCCGGCAGCACATCCTCCGGCAGCGCAAGCGGCCCGTATCGGGACGTTCGATCCGCAATAATGTCGGGCGATTTTGCCCGCGCGGAGATGATACTCGGTTCGATCGTGGATCGGAACGCCGAGTGGCATTTCCTTATGGGCGCGCTCGCGTATCACCGCGGCTGGATGGATGAGGCGTCCAAGTATTTCCGCCAGGCGGCATCGATGGATCCCGGCAACGCGGAATACCGTCAGGCAGTCGCACAGATGGAAAGTCAGGCGAACGGTCCGTTCACCGGCGGAAGCGCCGCCGGACTGGATACTCTCGGCTGCGGTTCCCTTTGCCCGTGCATGGCGCTGATGGCCGCATCCGGCGGGTGCATGCCGTGTTTCTGCTATATCTGACAAGGTGATTTGTTGATTCACATATTTTGGGAGATGGGACGAAATGGGAAAAATGCTCAGCATGACCGGCTACGGAAGCGCCAAAGGCTCCGTAGAGGGTCAGGAAATCACGGTTGAACTGAAAAGCGTGAACAACCGATATCTGGACTGCTCGGTTCGGCTGCCGCGAAACTTCCTTTTTGCCGAGGACGCGGTGAAGCAGGCGGTCTCCGCCGGCGTTTCCCGCGGCAAGGTGGATGTTTTTGTGTCGGCGCAGGCTTCGCAGGATTCGGGGACGGTCGTTTCGGTGAATGAGGATCTTGCCCGCGGCTACCGCGACGCAGTTGCGCACATCGCCGAAACGCTCGGGCTGGAAAGCGGGCTCAACGCATTCAGCATCGCCCGGTTCCCGGACGTACTTATGATCGAACGGCGCGAGCTTGACAGGGACAAGGCCGCCGCGGCGCTCTCGGAGATCACGGCGAAAGCCGTGGAGGAATTCAATGCTATGCGCGAGCGCGAGGGTGACCGGCTGCGCCGGGATATGCTCGGCAAGATCGAAACCATTGAAGGACTGGTTTCCGTTGTGGAAGAGCGCTCTCCGCAGACGGTGAAGGAATACCGCGAGCGCCTTGAAGCGCGTTTGCGCGACATTCTGGCGGATCGCTCGCTCGACGAGCAGCGCGTCATTACCGAAGCTGCGATCTTCGCCGACCGTACAGCGGTCGATGAGGAGACGGTTCGTCTCCGCAGCCACATTGCCCAGTTCCGGGCCATGCTGGAGGAAGGCTCTCCGATCGGTCGGAAGATGGACTTTCTTGTGCAGGAATTCAACCGCGAATCCAATACCATCGGTTCCAAGTGCAGCGATGCTTCTCTCGCCAAGGTCGTTGTTGAGCTCAAGTCCGAGATCGAGAAGATCCGCGAGCAGCTGCAGAATGTGGAATGAGGTGCGGCAATGAAGCTCATTAACATTGGATTTGGCAATCTCGTCTCCGCCTCGCGCCTGATTGCCATTGTCAGTCCGGAGTCTGCGCCGATTAAGCGCATCATTCAGGATGTGCGCGAGCGCGGCGAGCTGATCGATGCAACATACGGACGCAGAACGCGTGCGGTCATCATCATGGACAGCGGCCATGTGATCCTATCGGCTCTCCAGCCGGAAACGGTCAGCGCCCGCATGATCGGCCGCAGCGAGGAGCCTTCGGCAGGGGAGAGGGGCGAGGAATGAAACGCGGTAAGCTGTTGGTGATTTCCGGACCCTCCGGCTGCGGGAAATCCACCGTGATCGGAAAGATGATGGCGGAACGGGAGAATGTGGAGTTTTCCGTATCCGCCACAACGCGGCCGCCGCGCCCCGGAGAGAGAGAGGGCGTCGATTACTTTTTCGTTTCCCGCGAACATTTTGAGGAAATGATCCGAAATGACGAGCTTCTCGAGCACGCCGAGTTTGTCGGCAACTGCTACGGTACGCCGAAGTCGCAGGTCTGTGCCCGGCTGGAGCGAGGCGTGTCCGTGATACTGGACATCGAGATTCAGGGTGCGGCGCAGGTGAAGCAGAAGCTGCCCGAAGCCGTTACCGTGTTCCTTGCCCCTCCGGGGCTGGATGCGCTTGAACGCCGTCTCCGCGGCCGTGGGACGGAATCGGAGGATACGATCCGTGCGCGGCTCGAAACCGCGCGGCGCGAGATGGAGGCTGCTCCGAACTATGATTATACCGTGATCAACGATGACCCGGACCGCGCCTCCCGCGAGCTCGGAGCCATCCTCGACAAATAAAACCCCATACAATGTTTTTCACCGGTAAATACCGGATCAGAAAGGAATGGAATCAGTTATGATGCTTTATCCCCCGATGGCGAGCCTTGTTGATAAGGTTGGCAGCCGCTATCTTCTTGTGAATCTTGTTGCGCGCCGCGCCCGTCAGATCGCGAACAACGCCGAGGAAAACGGCGAGATTCTTGATAAAAAACCGGTCTCGATGGCGATCGACGAGGTGTATTCCGGCAAGCTGACGCTGGAAAAAACGGATGACTGATTCGCCGGCCGCGGCAAAAATTGCCGTCGCCGCTGCGGCGTACTGGGTAGACCGGCCGTTTGACTACCGTATTCCGCCCGCGCTCACGGATAAAGTTGTTCCGGGAGTGCGTGTCGTTGTCCCGTTCGGCAGCGGCAACCGCCGCACGGAGGGAATTGTCCTGTCTCTCGGCACGGCACAGCCCGGCATACGGCTGAAGAGTATTGCGTCCGTGCTGGACGCCGCGCCCGTCCTTTCTCCGGAGATGATCCGTTTGGCGCTCTGGCTGCGGGAACGGTATTTCTGCACGGTGTATGATGCCGTGCACGCTATGCTCCCCGCCGGGCTCTGGTACCAGATGGAGTCGGTATATACACTCTGCGCCGGTTTCGACCGGGAGAGCGCGTATGCCGCGGCAGGAAAGTCTGCGCAGGAACAGCTTGTTCTCGATGCGGTATTCGCTCACGGCGGGAGCTGTCCGCTGGCGGATCTTGAACGGCTTTTTGAAGATTCAAGCCCGGCGCGCGCGCTGCGTTCGCTTGTGCATAAGGGCGTACTGGAAACAGACAGCCGGGAAAAGCGCCGTGTCGGCGACAAGAAGATCCGCATGGTTTCTCTGGCCGTTTCGCCGGAGGATGCGCAAGCCGCCGCGGACCGCCGCGAAAAGCGTGCGCCGCTGCAAAGCGCGTGCCTGCGTCTTTTGTGTACGCTCGAGCGCGTATCGTTTTCCGAGCTTTGTTATTTCACGGGCGCTTCGTCCGCTTCCGTCAACGCGCTGGTTAAAGCGGGTATGGTGGAAATTACCCGGGACGAGGTGTTCCGCCGCTCCGGCATCCGCAGCGAAGAGAGGTCGCCGCTGCCAAAACTTAACGAAGAGCAGCGCGCGGCGTTTGACGGTATCCTCTCCTTGTATGACGGCGAGCATGCGTCGGCGTCGCTGCTTTACGGCGTTACCGGAAGCGGCAAGACGTCGGTATACATTCATCTGATCGACGCCATGCTCCGAAAAGGTAAGGCGTCCATCCTGCTCGTCCCGGAAATCGCGCTCACGCCGCAGATGATTCGTATTTTCTCTTCCTATTTCGGAGACGATGTTGCGGTGCTGCACAGCTCTCTTGCCGTCGGTGAGCGCTTTGATGAGTGGAAGCGGATCAAAACCGGCCGGGCGCGGGTCGTGGTCGGCACGAGAAGCGCCGTTTTTGCCCCGTGCAGCGATCTTGGCCTTATCATCATCGATGAAGAGCAGGAGTACGCCTACAAATCCGAAAACTCCCCGCGCTACCATGCCCGCGACGCCGCCAAATACCGCTGCGCATCTTCCAATGCGCTTTTGGTCCTCGGCAGCGCAACGCCGGATGTGGAGAGCCGCTACCGCGCCGAAAAGGGCGTATATCATCTGTTCACCCTGAAAAGCCGCTTCAACGACCGGAAGCTTCCCTCTGTACGCATTGTGAATATGTGTCAGGAGCTCCGCGGCGGAAACAGCGGCGAAGTAAGCGGCGAACTGCTGCATGAACTACGGGAAAACATTTCCCGCGGCGAGCAGAGCATTTTGTTTTTGAACCGCCGCGGCGCGGCAAGCCTTGTTGCCTGCGGCGAGTGCGGCTATACCTACACCTGTCCGCATTGCAGCGTGAATCTCACATGGCACAGCGCCAACCGGCGCCTCGTCTGCCACCACTGCGGCTATACCCGCCCGCTGGACGATGCCTGTCCCGAATGCGGCGGAATACTCAATCAGTTCGGTACCGGCACGCAAAAACTCGAGGAGCATCTGCGCGAAGCACTGCCGGATGTTGAGATCCTGCGCATGGACGCGGATTCCGTATCCCCCGCCGGCTCGCACGAAAAGATTTTCTCGCAGTTCCGGGAGAAGAAGGTACCGATCCTCATTGGCACGCAGATGGTCACCAAGGGTCTGGACTTTGAAAACGTGACGCTTGTCGGCGTCATTTCCGCCGATCAGCTCCTGTACTGCGGCGATTACCGCGCAGGGGAGCGTTGCTTTTCGCTGATCACGCAGGTTGTCGGGCGTTCCGGCCGCGGAACAAAGCCCGGACGGGCGATCATCCAGACGTTCACGCCGCGCAACCCGGTCATCGTCCTGGCGTCCCGGCAGGACTACGAGGGATTTTATGCCGAGGAGATCGAGCTCCGCCGGCTGCAGAACTGCCCGCCGTTTTCCGATATTGTGACCGTTACCGTGTCGGCGCAGGATGAATCCGCCGTCCTTCGGTGCTGCGCCTACATCCGCGACCGGATGAGATCGGAGCTTCGCGACCGGAGAGACGCAGCGGTGCTCGGGCCCGCGCCGCTGCCGGTTGTGAGAGTCAGCAACCGATATCGCTACCGCGTAACGCTGCATTGCCGGTTCGATAAGGAGATTCGGACGCTTGTGTCCGGTCTGCTCATTCAATGCAATACCGCAAAAGAATATAAGGGTGTATCGGTCTTTGCCGACTATAACCCGATGGAGTGAATACTATGGCGCTTAGAAACATTCTTACGGAGGAAAACCCTGCGCTGCGAAAGGTCTGTCGTCCGTACACGGCCTTTGACGGGCGGCTGCATCAGCTTTTGGACGATATGAAGGAGACGCTTGCGCAGGCGAACGGCGTCGGTCTCGCCGCGCCGCAGGTCGGCATTATCCGCCGCGCCTGCATCGTGATGGAAACGAACGTCCCGGAAGGGGAGAGCGAGTATTATATTGAGCTTGTGAACCCGGAAATCATTGAACGGGATGGAGAGCAGGAGGGCGGCGAGGGCTGCCTGAGCCTGCCGGAGCGGTACGGCGCCGTCAAACGCCCGAACCACGTCAAAGTCCGCGCACAGGACCGAAACGGCAACACCTTTGAGGTCGAGGGTACCGGACTCACCGCGCGCTGCTTCTGCCACGAGATCGACCATCTTGACGGCATACTGTTTACCGACCGTGCGACGCGTATGTACACGGATGAGGAAATGGAAGAGCTTTACGGCGGGGACGGCAGGGAATGAGAATCGTTTTTATGGGTACGCCGGACTTTGCGGAAGAATCGCTGCGCGCCCTTCTGGAAGCCGGGGAAGATGTGGCCGCCGTTTTTACGCAGCCGGACAAGCCGCGGGGACGCGGCATGCAGGAGAGTTTTTCTCCGGTAAAAACACTGGCCGCAGAGCGCGGTATTCCCGTATATCAGCCCGTCACCTTCAAGGATGGCGCGGCAACGGAGCTTCTTCGCACGCTCGCGCCGGAGCTTCTTGTGGTTGTCGCCTACGGACGCATTCTGCCGCAGGCGTTTCTCGATGTGGCAAAATACGGCAGCATCAATGTCCATGGCTCGCTGCTGCCGAAATATCGCGGCGCCGCGCCGATCCAGTGGGCGGTGCTCAACGGAGACAAAACGACCGGCGTTTCTGTGCAGTATATGGCGGCGGCGATGGACGCCGGCGATGTGATCGCCGCGCGGGAAACGGAGATCGGGGAGTTTGAAACGGCCGGAGAGCTCTTTGACCGGCTCAAAACGCTCGGCGCGGAGCTTCTTGCAGAGACGGTTCGGAAGATCGCTTCCGGCAGTGTCATTCGTGTTCCGCAGAACGAAGCGGACGCTACCTATACAAAAATGCTCGATAAGAATATGAGTCCGATTGACTGGAATAAATCGCCGCGTGAGATCGTAAAGCACATCTGCGGACTGAACCCGTGGCCGGTTGCCACAACGGAGCTCGGCGGCGTGTCCTTCCGTGTGTTCGGCGCGGAATACACCGATACGAGAACGGCGCTCGCGCCCGGGAAGATCATTTCCGCGGGAAAGGCGGGCATCGAGGTCGCCTGCGGCGGCGGAAGGTCGCTTCGCATTACCGAGGTACAGGCGGCCGGAAAGAAGCGCATGAGCGCTGCCGCGTTTCTGCTCGGTCACCCGATGAAGGCAGATGGCTGACGGTGTATCAAACGCCCGCGAGGCGGCGCTGTATGTCCTCGCCCGGTGCCGACGGTTTGATGCCTGGTCGCAGCAGACGATCCAGACGGCGGCGGATAAGTTCTCTTTGGATGAACGCGACAGCGCGCTCTGTACAAAGCTCTGCCTGGATGTGCTGCAAAATGCGGCGCTTTGCGATTATTATATTGGCTGCTATTCCACCGTTCCCGTGGCGAAGATCGAGCCGCAGCTGCTGGATATTCTCCGGCTCGGCGTCTGCCAGCTGCTGTTTATGGATAAAATACCCGTATCGGCGGCGGTCAATGAGGCGGTCGAGCAGACAAAGCGCTCCGGCTCCCGCGCCGGAGGTCTGGTGAATGCTGTGCTGCGCCGCATTACCGAAAACCGGGATAAACTCCCGGAGATCCCGAACAAAGGAACAGCACAGGAGCTTTCCGTCCGCTTCAGCCACCCGTTGTGGCTTTGTGAGCGCATGCTCTCTGAGCTGGGCTATAAAGAAGCCTGCGCTTTCTTCGCAGCGAACAACCGCGCGCCCCGGCTCACGGTCTCGGTAAATACCCGGTTCGGCGACCCGTCGTCGCTTGTGGAACGTTTTGCTGCGGCAGGCATCCATGCGCATGTCAGTGAGCTTTCCCGCGTATCCGTATGCGTAGAGGCAAAAGGCAGCGCTTCCGCTCTTCCCGGTTTTGCCGAGGGTGAGTTTTTTGTGCAGGACGCCGCGGCGGCGATGAGCGTGCTGTGCGCTGCACCGCGCAAGGGGATGCGCGTGCTGGATGTCTGCTCCGCGCCCGGCGGAAAGAGTCTCCTCTGCGCTTCGCTTATGGAAAATGAAGGGGAAATTCTCGCCTGCGATCTCCATGCGAAGAAACTTCGCCTTGTGGAGGAAAACGCCGAAAGACTCGGCTTTTCCATCATCCGCACGGCGCCGATGGACGCATCCAGACCGTATGAAGCGCTCCGGGAGAGCTTTGATCTTGTGATTGCGGACGTACCTTGCTCCGGTATGGGCGTGATTCGGAAAAAGCCGGAGATCCGTTACAAAGATCCCAAAGCGCTTGCCGGACTTCCGGCAATTCAGAAGCGGATCGCGGACGGGGCAGCCGCGTGTGTCCGGCTCGGCGGGACGCTTCTATACTCCACCTGCACCGTTTTCCGTGAGGAAAACGAGGATGTTGTGGAAGAATTTCTTCACGATCATCCGAATTTTATCCGCGAGGAACAGCGGCTCATTATGCCGCAGGAATATGATACGGACGGCTTTTTCTATTGCCGTATGAGACGAAATGGCTGAACAGACCGAAAAAATTGATATCAAATCCATGCTTCCGGACGAGCTGGCGGCGTATCTCCGTTCGCTTGGCCAGCCGGCGTATCGGGCAAAACAGCTTTTTCGCTGGTTTTCCGCCGGCTGCGGCTCCTGGGATGAAATGACGAATCTCCCCCGTGCGCTCCGGCAGAAGCTTTCCGAGCGCTGTACGCTCTCCGCGCCTCGCGTGCTCAGGAAACAGCAGTCCGCCGAGGACGGGACGATCAAATTTCTCTGGGAGCTTCAGGACGGAAACGCCGTGGAAACGGTCGTCATGCGGTATCACTACGGGAATACGGTCTGCATCTCTTCACAGGTCGGCTGCCGGCAGGGGTGCGCCTTCTGCGCTTCGACCATCGGCGGGCTTGTACGGAATCTTACGCCCTCGGAAATGCTGGACGAGGTGCTGTTTTCCGAAAAGGAATCCGGCCTTCCGGTTTCGCACATCGTATTGATGGGCATCGGAGAGCCGCTGGATAATTTCGATACCGTCATGCGGTTTCTGGAGCTCATCAACCACCCGGAGGGGCGCAACATCAGCATGCGGCACATTTCGCTCTCCACCTGCGGGCTGACGGAGCGGTTTGACGATCTGGCAGAGCGCGATCTCCAAATCACGCTCTCCGTATCGCTGCACGCGCCGGACGACGAAACGCGAAGCCGCATTATGCCGGCCAACCGCGGCCGCGGCGTAAACGAACTGTTTCGAAAATGCAAAGACTACTATGACAAAACCGGACGGCGCATATCGTTTGAATATGCAATGATTGACGGCGTAAACGACTCTCCGGAGCAGGCAGAGCTTCTTGCCCGGCGGGTAAAGCCGCTCGCGGCGCACGTCAATCTCATTCCGCTCAACCATGTCGATGAACGCAGCTTTGAGCCATCCAAGCCGGAGAATCTCAAGCGTTTTGTGAATATACTTACGAAGAACGGAGTCAACACGACCATACGGCGGCGTCTCGGCAGCGATGTGGATGCATCCTGCGGACAGCTGCGCCGCAAAATTACGAGGGAAGCAAAATGAACGCTTTCGGCATTACCGACAAGGGAAAAGTACGTTCCGCCAATCAGGACGCCTACCGCCTGAGCCTTTCGCCGGATGGCGAATATGTACTCGCGGCGCTGTGCGACGGCATGGGCGGCGTGCATGGCGGTGAGATCGCCTCGGCGGTCGCCGCGGACTCATTCATGCAGTATGCGGAGGATATGCTGCGCTCCGAACCGGCGTCGGATGCGGCGCAGATCCTGCGCGAAGCGGCGTCGTATGCCAATCTGAAGGTTTATGACCATGCCTTCCGCGACGAGAGATGCCGGGGCATGGGAACGACGCTTGTAGCCGCGCTCGTCCGTCCGGACGACGCGGCCGTCGTCAACGTCGGCGACAGCCGGTGCTACTGGCTGGCAGACGGTCAGCTCCAGCTGGTCACGCGGGATCACTCGCTCGTGCAGAGTATGGTGGACCGCGGCCTGATTACCGAAGACGAAGCCCGTTCCCATCCGAGAAAGAATGTGATCATGCGCGCCGTCGGATTGGAGCGAACCATTCGCAGCGACATTTTCCGGCTGGATATCCTTTCCGGCGATGCGCTGCTGCTCTGCTCCGACGGGCTGAGCAATCTTGTGAGCGCCGGGGAGATGGAATCGCTTCTTCTGGCGCGTTCGGATGACGACGCCGTTTGCCGTGAGCTTTTGCGCATGGCACTTGACCGCGGCGCGCCCGACAACGTCACGCTGGCGCTGGTGCGCCGATGAACCTACGGGGGAACGATATGGATACGAAAAATCAGGATAAATACCGCGGCATGATGCTCGACGGCAGGTACGAGCTCGTAGAGCTTATCGGAAGCGGCGGCATGGCGGTCGTATATAAGGCGATGTGTCACCGGCTCAACCGCTATGTGGCCGTAAAGATCATGCGTCCGGAGCTTGCGAAGAACGAGAAGTTTCGCCGCCGTTTCCAGACGGAGTCGCAGGCGATCGCCAAGCTAAGCCACCCGAACATCGTCGGCGTATACGATGTGAGCCGCACCGATCATGTGGAATACATCGTTATGGAGCTGATCGACGGCATCACGCTCAAGCAGTATCTTCAGGATCACGGTCCGATCGATGCGCCACAGGCAGTAGACTTCTCCCTGCAGATCGCGCGGGCGCTCAGCCACGCGCACGGGAAGGGGATCGTGCACCGTGACATCAAGCCGCAGAATATCCTTGTCGTTGAGGACGGCGTAATTAAGGTTGCGGATTTCGGTATTGCCAACCTCCAGTCCGAAGTACCGGATGTTGAAAATGAAGCGATCGGCTCGGTGCATTATATCTCGCCGGAGCAGGCACGCGGCCTCCCGGTGGACGGACGGAGCGACATCTATTCGCTCGGCATCGTCATGTATGAGATGCTCTCCGGCAAGCTGCCGTTCGACGGCGACGATGACCGGACGGTTGCACTCAAGCATCTTTCCGCCGTCCCGACGCCTCTCCGGGAGATCGCGCCGTCGGTGCCGGAAGCACTTGAAAAAATCGTGATGAAGGCCATGGACGCATCTCTTGACGAGCGCTATCAAACGGCCGATGCACTCGTCGCCGATCTTGAAGCGCTCCAGAAAACGATCAACGGTTCTCTCGATATGCTTGAAGGCGGCGTCGCGCCGCTCAGCACGGCGGGCGAGCTTCGCAAGGAGGACTATATCCGCCGCCGCCGCCGCGCCCACCGCGTCAGCATGCTCTCCGGCTTCTTCGGCGTGATGGCCGCCATATTGATCATTGCCGTTTTTCTCTGGAACTATTTTCTGAGCGACATATTCGTTGTCAACCAGCGTGTTGCCATTCCGAATTTTGTCGGCAGCAATTATGAAACCATCATCAACAGTAAGGAATTCAAGGAAAAATTCAATTTCGAGCTTATTTATGAGATCGATCCGAATGTGGAACGGGGGATCATCATCGGCCAGTCGCCCGACGCGGGTAAGAGCTATATGCTGACCTCGGACGGCATCAACGTGACGCTGACCGTAAGTACCGGCGTTATGTTAACCGAAATCCCGAACCTACTCAACTATGATTACCGCGAAGCAACGAGCGAGCTGGAAAAACTCGGCTTTGTTGTGGATAAAACGTTTGCCGATTCCGACGATGTCGCGGCGGACAGCGTGATGCAGATCAGCCCCTCGCCGGGAGAAAAGCTCCCTGCGGGCGCAACGGTTTATCTTACGATCAGCCAGGGCGCCAAGACCGAAACGGTCATCATGCCGTATCTCGTCGGCAAGGACTACGCCGCGGCGGAAGCGGAGCTTGCCGCAGCTCGTCTGACGCTCGTTTCCGTGAGCTATGTTTACAACAGCACGATCCCGGAAAACTATGTCGTGAGCCAGACGGTAGAGGCGGGAACGGAAATTGCGGTATACTCCAAGATCTACCTGCAGATTTCTCTTGGCCCGGAAACGACGCCGACACCCTCGCCATCGCCTGTTCCGACACAGGATCCGAACATTGAGTGAACGGATGGAAGGCCGTATCATCAAAGCCCTGAGCGGTTACTACTATGTCGATACCGGCTCGCAGCTCGTCACGTGCCGCGCCAGAGGGAAGTTCCGGCTGGACGGAACAAGTCCTCTTGTCGGCGACTGCGTGCGGCTGGATATTGCGCCGGACGGCACGGGCAGCCTGCGGGAGATCCTTCCGCGGCGGAACAGTTTCATTCGTCCGGCGGTCGCCAACATCGATCTTATGGTAATGCTTGCTGCAGCGGTCAATCCGGTCACGGATCCCTTTCTCATCGACCGCGTATCCGCGGTTGCGGAGCATCATTCCTGTGGCTTTCTTCTCTGCATCAATAAGTCGGATCTCAACCGTGGCGATGAGCTTTTCTCGGTTTATTCCGCTTCGGGCATCCCGGTTCTGCGGACGAGCGCTGTTACCGGCGAAGGACTGCCGGAGCTTTCCGAACGGCTTGCCGGCAGGGTCTGCGCTTTTACGGGCAACTCCGGCGTGGGAAAATCGAGCCTTTTGAACGCGCTCTCGCCGGAGCTTTCGCTGCTCACCGGTGAGGTCAGTCACAAGCTCGGCCGCGGACGGCATACGACGCGCCATGTGGAGCTTTTCGCGCTCAAAAACGGCGGATATGTCGCCGATACACCGGGCTTTGGCTCCTTTGATATCGAGCGGATGGAATCCATCCGCCCGGCGGAATTGCAATATTGCTTTCCGGATTTTGAACCGTATCTCGGCGCGTGCCGGTTTACGGACTGTACTCATCGAAATGAGCCGGAGTGTGCTGTGCGTGCGGCGGCGGAAGAGGGGAAGATCCATCCGTCCCGGCTGGAATCCTACCGCCGCCTGTGGGAACTGGCAAACCGGAAAAAGGACTGGGAAGTCCGTCAAACGGAATAAGAACATATGGTCCCCCGGTGCGTACTATGTAGTAAAGCATGGTTCGCATCGGGGGGCTTTATATGCGGACCGGAAATCGGCGAAAAACCCCCGTCGGATGGATCATCGTGACAGTGGGGATTATCGTCCTGCTCTCGCAGATCCTCCCGGCGGGATTCTGGTGGTTCCTGCTCGGCGCGTGTCTTATCGGCGTCGGCATATGTATCAATCGAAATTGCTGTTGAGGAGGATCGTATATGAAGGTCATCTATATCCGGCTGCCGGGGTTTCTCTATCGGATGCTTTTGAAGCTGTGACATATTTTTCGGGCGTTCCTCATACGGTATATTGAAAACGGACAAGGAGAGGAATGTCTATGGAAGTCAATCTGAAACGGGAAGCCATTCAATACTGCACTCCTGTTTATTCCGATACACTAAACCGTGAGGAGACGCTCGAAACGGTCGTTTCCGATACGCTGCCGGATATCGCCCGCATTCTGGACGTAGACGCTGCGGTGTATCTGCGCTCTAAAACGCTGCAGCAGGGGAGCATCCGGATCGAGGGGAGCATACGGGGGACGGTACTGTATATCGGCGAGGACTCGGAACGGCTGCAAAAGATCGAAGCAGAGCTGCCGGTCGTCTTTTCGGCAGAGGCGGACGGCGCAGAGGATACGGATACGCTTGCTGCGAATGTGTGCGTATCGTCGGCGGAGGCAAAGCTGCTCAATCCACGGAAGATACAGTTTCGCGCCGGGGTCTGCGCCGCGGCAGCCGTTTATCGCAGCATAACGGCGGAACTGCCGGCGGAAGCGGAAACGACACCGGGGCTGTACACACTGACCGATACGAAAACCGTCAGCTTTCTCTCCGGCGTAGAGGAAAAGAGCTTCCTTATCTCCGATGAGGCGGAGCTTCCCGCCGGATGCCCGCCGATGGAAAAACTGCTCTGCTATTCGCACACGGAGAATGTCGATGAGCTGAAGCAGGTCGGCGGAAAAATGATCCTGCAGGGTACGGTACGCCTCGATACGCTGTATCTGACAGCCGGGGATGATACGCCGCAGCAGCAGAGCTTCCGCATTCCGTTTTCCCAGATCCTCGACATAGCAAACGGTAAGGCGGAGCTTTCCACCGTTGTGCTGACCTCCGGCGGATGCTACCTCGAACCTCTCTCCGGCAGCGACGGTATTACCGCGCTCCATTTGGAACTGCATCTGTGCGCGCAGACATTCTGCCGCAGCGAAACGGAGATCCGTTATATTGCTGACGCATACAGTCTCAAAAGCACCTGCCGTCTGAAAACGGACGTCATCCGCACGCTGAATGCGGTGCGTCCGGCGGTGCTGCGCCAGTCGGTGCGCGAGACGCTGGAAACGCCGGATTCTCCGAAGGATATCGTATACGCCCGTGTGACGGCAGCATTTCCCGCTCGGACGGAAGGCGGTATATCCGAAAACATATGCGTCCGCGTGCTCTACCGTACGCAGCGCAGCAGCCTGTCCGCCATGACCCGCGTTCTGACGCTCCGGTTTGAGAATGGAGAGAATACCGGAATATCGCTGCCGGAGACGGCACGCTTCGGCGACATTTACGCCGCCGCCGGGGATAACGCCGTAGAGCTGCGCTGCCCGGTAGAGCTTACGCTCGACGCGGCGGCAGTTTCGGAGCTTACCTATGTAAATGCCCTGGAACTGGAGGAGGGGGAGACCGCGGACGAGACCGAACACCCGTCCCTGATCGTGATCCGGCTCGGTACGGAGTCGCTCTGGAATGTTGCAAAGAAGTTCGGATCCACGTGCGAACTGATCGAATCGGCGAACCCCGGCCCGATGAATCCCGGCGACCTGATCCTTATTCCGCGCGGGAGATAGGGAAAGCTCTTGTCATCCGGGCACGAAAGTGCTATAATTCCCTCAAACGAATTTTGTTTGGGGGAATTACAGCATGTCCGGACATTCCAAGTGGCATAATATACAGAAAACCAAGGGCGCGCAGGATGCCAAGCGCGCACAGGCGTTCACCAAGATCGCCCGCGAAATGATCGTTGCCGTTAAGGAAGGCGGCAGCGGCGATCCGGCGAACAACTCGCGTCTCGCGGCTGTCATCGCCAAGGCGAAGGCGACCAACATGCCAAACGACAACATCAAGCGCACCATCGAAAAGGCGCTTGGCAGCGGCGCGACCGATAACTATGAAAGAGTTACCTACGAGGGCTACGGTCCCTCCGGCGTTGCCATTATTGTGGATGCCATGACGGATAACCGCAACCGCACCGCCTCCGACGTGCGCCACTACTTCGACAAGTACGGCGGAAACATGGGCGCTGCGGGCTGCGTTTCATGGTCGTTCGATAAAAAGGGCGTCATCGTGATCGATAACGAGGACGAGGATCTCGATGAGGAGGCCGTTTTTGAGGCGGCGCTGGAAGCCGGCGCAGACGATCTCGAGGCGGAAGAGGGCGTTTTCACGGTCTATACGCAGCCGGATGACGTTGCCGCCGTGGCCGAGGCGCTTTCCGCCAAGTATCATCTGCTCTCCGCGCAGGTGGAAATGGTTCCGCAGAACTACATTACCCTCACCGACGAGGGCGATATCAAGAACATGTCCAAAATGCTCGAGATGTTCGACGATAACGAAGACGTCCAGAACGTCTGGCATAACTGGGAGAACGAAGAGTAATTCCCCACGTAAAAAAACCCCGACCGTCTGAGGACGGTCGGGGTTTCGGCTTATGTGTGCCGTTTCAGGTATTCCACGATTTCCGGATACCGGTCCGACTGGATGTGGATGCCGTCGCCGGAGTTGAAGCTGTTGAGAAAGTATCCGGCCTTATCGCACATCATGCGGAAAAGGTCGATGTACTCCGTGCCGTATTCGCGGGAGAGCGTTTTGACGAGCTGCGAATAGAATACCGTGCTGCCGGGATTGTAGAGCTCGTTCATCGGCGTATAGCGCCCGACGGGAACGAGCGAGAGAAGATAAACCTTGGCATTCGGCTGCGTTTCCTTCACGAGATCGAGGATCGCCCGCATCGGCGTCATAAACTTTTCCACACGGTTTTTATCCAGCGAACTGTCATTAATGCCGAGCATTATGTAAACTTTTCCGTAGGACTTGGCGTGCAGCGCGTCGCTGAGCGTGCCGTATCGTCCATCGGGCAGCTCATAGAATTCGTAATCTACAACGGCCTGTGCCGTGTGGCCGACGACGGCGTAGTAATCCGGACCGGATAGGCCGGAGTATTTCTGCATGCCGACGATCTGCGAATGGCCGATGAAGCACACATCATTAAACCAATCGTCCGATACCGGTGCGCTTTCCTCGACCGTGGAAACGGGAAGCGCGGTCAGAATATCCCTCTGCGTGCCCAAAAAGCGGAGGATGACTTCTTCGCCTTCGGCGAGGGACACGCTGTTTTTATAATGAAAAAAACCGTCCGTATCCTCGATCAGCACACCGGCGCGCTGCAGCGAAAAGGCGGCGGTCTGCGCCTCCGGCGTCATCAGCCCGCCGTCAAGGAAGGTGTACCACGGATTGATCGCGTCAAGCGATACGCCGTAGGCATTGGCACAGCGGTAGAGCGTAACAAGAAGTGTTTCGCGCGTGACCGGATCATCGGGGCGGAAGCTGCCGCTCCCGTCGTGCGGGACGATATTCTTTTTTATGGCCCACGCAGTCCCGGCGGCATACCACTGTGAGACATCTACGTCCGACGGGACCCTTTCGGCGTCCTCCGCGCTTCCGTAAATGCGGTACAGGATGCCGGCCAGCACGGCTCGGGTCAATACGACGCCGATCCCGTTGCTTTCGGCGTCACGGAAGAGTTCCCGATAATCCGACATGGAAGCTGCTTCACAGTATTCGGATACGCGCAGATTGTATGTCTCCGGCTCTGCGGCATATATCGGCACAGTCAGGACATAAAACAAAACAACGCACAAGAGCAGGGCTGTAATTCGCTTCATGGAAATACTCGCTTTCGTAATCTGTGAAATCAAAGAAGCTTTAAGATCTCCAGGCAATGACGCAACTTTGCGGCGTTGTCCTCCGACATCGGACAAAGCGGAAGTCTCAGCCGGCCGGAATCCCAGCCGAGCATTTGCATGGCGGTCTTTACCGGGATGGGGTTTACCTCGTAAAAAAGCGCTTCAAAAAGACCGGTGTAGGCCTCGTGGATGGCGCGGGCGGTGAAGAAGTCGCCGCCGAGCGCCGCGGCACAGAGCGTCGTCAGGACCTGCGGAACAATGTTCGATGCTACCGAGATGACGCCCTTTGCTCCGAGTGCGAGCATGGGAAGCGTCTGATCGTCGTTTCCGCTCCAGATGTTCAGCGCGTCGCCGCAGAGATGCCGGGTGCGGGAGACAAGGGAGATGTCGCCGGAGGCTTCCTTTACGCCGTTGATGCGGGGGATCTCCGCAAGACGCGCGTAGTGCTCCGGCGTACACGATACGCCGGTTCGGCCGGGGATGTTGTATACGATGAGCGGCAGCTCGGAATGCTCTGCCACATATGTGAAATGACGGACGATCCCGGCGGAGCTTGCTTTGTTATAATAGGGCGTTGTAAGAAGCAGGGCGTCTGCTCCGAGACGTTCAGCGCGCCGGGCGGCGTTTGCCGCGGCGAGCGTATCATTGCCGCCGATCCCGGCGATCACCTTCATGCGGGAACGGGTGCAGACCGAGGAGAATTCGATAATGGAAGCGCGCTCTGCTTCCGAGAGCGTTGAAGCCTCTCCGGTCGTTCCGCAAACAACGATGGCGGCGGTGCCCCCCTCCGCCTGGCGTTCGATTGCCGCGGCAAGACGGTCGTAGTCCACGCCCCGGTCGGTAAACGGTGTGACGAGCGCGGTTGCGCTGCCGGTGAAAACAGGTCTTTTCATGTTCCGTCCTTTCTGCCGGTCCGTACCGCATGGCGTGCAGCAGGGAAGGGAACGGCAAAAAATACTCCCGTGCCATTGTATGCAGCGGGACAGGCCGCGGTGAGCGGAAGTTCGGCGCTTTTGCGGTTGCAAAGCAGGCGGAACATGTATATAATATTTTGCGTTGATCAACAAGGGCTTTGGCGCGGTTTGGGGGCGTTTCCGCTCCGGCAGAGCCGTGCGCTCCCTTGTCAACCGACATCAAAAGTATAATAGCACTCTGCCATACTCCCGTCAAGGCGAGCACGGCGGTAAAACACGGCGGCCGGAAGATACCGGCGGATGGAGCAGCCTTGAAAAAAACGGACTTTTATTACGATCTTCCCCCAGAACTCATCGCCCAGACACCGCTGGAGCGGCGCGACTTTTCGCGTCTTTTGACGCTGGATAGGCACACCGGAGCCATGGAACATCACATTTTTTACGAGCTTCCGGATTTTCTCAACGAGGGCGACTGCCTTGTGGTGAACGATTCCCGCGTGATCCCGGCACGACTCTTCGGCACGCGGCCGACGGGAGGCAGCGTGGAGGTCGTGCTGCTGCGCGATCTTGGCGGCGGGGACTGGGAATGCCTTACCCGGCCGGGACGCAAAACCCAGCCCGGGACGCATATCTCCTTCGGCAACGGAGAGCTGACAGCAGAGGTCATCCGCGCAGAGGCGGACGGTAACAAGGTGCTGCACTTTACCTTTGACGGAATTTTTCTTGAGCTTCTGGACAAGCTCGGAAAAATGCCGCTGCCGCCGTACATTAAGGAAGAGTTGACAAACAAGGAGCGCTACCAGACCGTTTACTCCCGCGACCCCGGTTCGGCGGCGGCCCCGACAGCGGGGCTGCATTTTACGCCGGAGCTTCTGCAGCGTATCACCGATAAAGGCGTTTCGCTCGCCTATGTCACGCTGCACGTCGGTCTCGGCACGTTCCGCCCGGTAAAGGAGGAAAATATCGAGGATCACCCGATGCATGCAGAGTTCTGCGTGGTAAGCCGGGAAACGGCGGACATCGTAAACCGCACGCACGCCAACGGCGGACGAGTGATCTCGGTCGGGACGACGACCTGCCGGACGCTTGAGAGCTTCACCGGCGAGGATGGCATATTGCAGCCGAAAAGCGGCTGGACGGATATTTTCATCTATCCGGGCTACCGCTTCAAGGCTATCGACGCGCTTATTACCAATTTTCACCTGCCGGAGAGCACGCTCATCATGCTCGTTTCCGCGCTTGCCGGACGGGAAAACGTCCTGCATGCCTATGAGGAGGCCGTGAGAGAGCGTTACCGCTTCTTCTCCTTCGGCGACGCGATGTTCATTCACTGAAAGGGATAAGGAAAAGTACGAATGTTTAAAAGAATCAGGCTCGAAGGGCATGCCCGCCGGGGCGAATATACAACGCCGCACGGCACGGTGCAGACGCCGGTATTCATGAACGTCGGCACGCAGGCGGCAATCAAGGGCGGCCTCTCTGCGGACGATCTCCGGGAGATCGGCTGTCAGGTCGAGCTTTCCAACACCTATCATCTGCACGTCCGTCCGGGCGACGAGCTGATCCGCGATATGGGCGGGCTGCACAAATTCATGCGCTGGGACGGACCGATTCTGACAGACTCCGGAGGCTTCCAGATTTTTTCGCTTGCGAAACTTCGCAGGATCAAGGAAGAGGGGGTCTGCTTTAATTCCCATGTGGACGGCCGCCATATTTTCATGGGGCCGGAGGAGAGCATGCGCATTCAGGCCAATCTCGGCTCGGACATTGCCATGGCGTTTGACGAGTGCGTCGGCATTCCGGCGCCGAGAGAGTATTGCGAAGCGTCGTGCGACCGAACGGTGCGCTGGCTTGCCCGGTGCAAGGAGGCTCTCAAGCGCTATACGTCGGAGGATACCGCCGTCAATCCCGGACAGGTGCTCTGGGGCATTAACCAGGGGGCTGTGTATCATGATCTTCGCGTCCGCCATATGCAGCAGATTGCGGAGCTTGATCTTCCGGGCTATGCTATCGGCGGACTTGCGGTAGGGGAGACCGCTGCGGAAATGTACGACACGATCTCTGCCGTGGAGGAGCATATGCCGCAGGATAAGCCGCGCTATCTTATGGGCGTCGGAACGCCCGGGAACATCATCGAGGCGGTGTACCGCGGCGTGGATTTCTTTGACTGTGTGATGCCGGCCCGTAACGGACGACACGGACATCTTTATACCTGGGAAGGCGTCATCAACATAAAAAACGAAAAGTACGCGCGCGACGAGCGCCCGATTGACCCGGCGTGCCATTGCCCGGTTTGCCGGAAATACAGCCGCGCATATCTCCGCCATCTGATGAAGGCGGAGGAGATCCTGGCGCTCCGCTTCTGCGTGATGCACAATCTCTATTTCTACAATTCCCTGATGGAAAAAATCCGCGCGGCGCTCGACGAAGGGCGGTATCAGGCGTTCCGTGACCGGTATGTCGAAAAGTTGGATAAGAGGATATAATTCTCTTGCTTTTATTGGAAAACATCGGTATAATCAGTAATTGTAATTTACATTGGAGGGTTAACCCATGAAAAAAATCCTTGCAACTGTTCTTGGTGTGGTTTTTGCCATGTTCGCGTTTGCCGGCTGCAATATGGCAGGTGCGGACGGAACCACCACCGGCGCCAGCGGCATTACGAGCATCGTTATGATGGTCGTGATCATCGCTGTATTCTATTTCCTGATGATCGTCCCGGAGAAGAAGCGCAAGAAAAAAGCGCAGGAAATGCGTGACAGCATTGAAGTCGGCGATAAGATCGTCACCATCGGCGGCATGGTCGGCAAGGTTGTCCACGTCACCAGCGATAAGCTCACCTTCGAGACCGGTGAGGATCGTGTCCGCATTGAGATCACAAAGTGGGCCGTTTCCAGCAACGAAGGCAAGGGCGCCAACAAGGAAACTTCCGATTCCGAGGAATCTCTGGGCAACTGATCGCGTACAGCACAAGGCGTATAAAAACACCCCCGCAGGAATAAGTATGAACGTACTTATCTGCGGGGGTGTTTTTATGACCAAACAACAGCCAAACCGAAGAGGACAGGTCGTGACCGCCGTTCAGTCGGGAAGCGTCATGGCGGGATTATCCCTATTGCTTATCCTGCCGGCCGCGCTGCTGATCCGGGACGGAGTGCTGCCGGAAAACTCCGTGAGTCTCTCCGCGCTTGCCTGCTCCGGGCTTGCGGCGCTCGTGTCGGAGTGTGCTTTCTTTTCAAAGAGGAGGGGAGGATATGCGTACATTCCTCTTTCTGCGCTCATTGCAACTCTGATCCTTCTTCTGCTCGGAGCCTGTATTCCAATGAACGGCTGGAATTTCGGTTGCGTTCTGAAAACGCTGTGCGTTATGACGTCAGTTATGTCAATTGTGTATTTCATAAAAATAAACAAAAATAACAAAAAAACGCAAAAGAAAAGATCACCGTATTACAAATAGGAATCGGAAATCTAAGTTGACATAAGAAAAACGAAAAAGCCAACATCTTGGGGTTATTACAATAAGTAATCGCAAAATACGGTAAATAATCCTTGAAATTCAATGGTTTTTTGGTGCGCGGTTGCAGAAGATAACATAATATTGTTTACATAAAATCTGGACATAATTCACAAAGTTCTAAAATCACGGAAAAAAGGATTGATAACTTTATGAATCTGCGGTATAGTGTGCATACAACAGATTATGTAAATTATTGTTTTATGTTGTTTCTTTTGCTGTGAGGCAGGGGGGCGGCATGAACAATTCAGTGGTTGACGCGGCGGATTCTGCGCCGCTCATTTTTCGTATTTCCAAGCCGGCCCGCCGCATTTTACCGCTGTCCGTCTGTCTCGGCGCGGTATTTGGAACACTTGCCGTATTTCTCTTTTCGTTTCCGATACCGGAGAGCATTGCGTCTCTTGCGGATGCCGCGCTTTTCGATTCAACCGGATACTTCCGGATTCTCTGGACGTATTCCGCGCCGTGCATTATAGCGGTGTTTCTGTCGGCTGTGCTTTTCGGCTTTCTGCTTCTCCCGATCCTTTTTCTGTTTCGGGGATTTCTTCTTTCCTACAGTGTTTCTGCACTTCTCATGAGCGGGATTTCCGCCGGGAAGGCCTGCCTGATCATCGGCATTCCTGCCCTCTTTTCTCTTTTTGCTTTGTTTTTGCTTGGTGAGGAAGCGTTCTGTTCCTCCCTTGACATATACCGAACCTGCCGAGGTTATCCGCGTGTCCGGTTTTCGTTTATTTCCGCTGACCGGCTTTTGATCGCCGCGCTGCTTTTGTCCGCCGCGGCGCTTGCTCGGCAGCTTCTGATCCCGCTGCTGCTATAAAAGGAAAGAAAAAGAGGAAGGAGGGCGTTGCTATGGATAATTCCGTCTGCTTCGAAAAATTCAAAGACTACCTTACCAATGTGAAAAAGGCCTCCAGCAACACCCTGAGTTCGTATCTCCGCGATATCCGTCAGTTTGGAGAATACCTTGACTCACACGAGACGGTCGGATATACTGAGGCGAACGAGGAAGTCCTGAACAGATACATTTCCCGGCTGCGCGGAATGGGAAAGTCGGTGGCGACCGTTTCCCGGTCCATTGCGTCGCTGAAATGCTTTTATACTTTTCTCATTCTCCAACGCATCGTGAGCGAAAACCCGACCGGAAAGCTGGTCCCGGATAAGTGCGAGCAGAAGCTCCCGCAGATCCTCACAAGCAGCGAGGTCGAACTGCTGCTCGAGCAGCCGGAGTGTACCGACTTCAAGGGCTACCGCGATAAGGCGATGCTGGAGCTGCTGTATGCCACCGGCATCCGCGTGAGCGAGCTGATTTCGCTCAACGTGACGGACGTGAATCTGACCGCCGGCGCGATCCGCTGCATAAGCCATGACAAGGAACGGTTTATTCCGCTTTATCCGGCGGCGATCCGGGCGCTGAGCGAGTATATGGAATTTGTCCGCCCGCAGATGCTCGCGCGTAAGGACGAGCCGTCTCTCTTCGTGAACGTTAGCGGCGAGCGCATGTCCCGGCAGGGCTTCTGGAAGATCATCAAGTCCTATCAGGCCAAAGCACACATCGACAAGGATATTACGCCCCATACGCTGCGTCATTCGTTTGCCGCGCATCTGCTGGAAAACGGCGCGGATATCCGTGCGATCCAGGAAATGCTCGGCCACGCGGACATCAGTTCCACGCAGATCTATTCGCAGCTCGTCAAAAAGCAGCTCAAGGACGTGTACCAGAAATCGCATCCGCGAGCCTGATCTCGAGCTGTTTCAACCGTATCGGCTGCGAGGCGTCCCAAAAGTTTTTTGGGACGCCTCTTTATTTTTTGTAATTGTTGTGTTACAATAACGTGAATACATTGGGAGGTTAGCAGCTATGCCTGAAAACTATATCACCAGCCAGACGGAAAAAGGGAATATCAGTATTTCGGAGGATGTTATCCATGTGATGGTCAACGCCGCCGTTTCGGAAATCGAAGGCGTCGCGGGTCTTTCGTCCGTGCCTGGCGCAGACATTGCGGAATTTCTCGGCATCAAGAGCGCATCCACGCCACCCAGCGTGAAGATCTCCGCGGAAAACGGCCAGGCAATTATCGATATCCTCATCATGGTCCGCTATGGCTACGGCGTCACGGTCGTTGCCAAGAAGGTACAGGATCTGGTTGCCGCGAGCGTGGAGGATATGACCGGACTTAAGACTTCCGTCAACGTTCATATCACGGGCATCGCCTTTGATAAGACCGATATGAAAGGGTAATTCTCTCTATGACGAGAACAAATGCGCGGCAGCTGGCGCTTCAGCTCAGTTTTGCCGTTAATGCCGGCAGCGACGTCGGGCCGGACGCCTTTTTCGACGAGGACTATTTTCGCGCCCTTCCGGCGGAGGATTCTCTTTTTACGGAGATTCCCGGTGAAAAGGAGCGCGACTACATCAGCGCTCTGGTAACCGGCGTGCGCGACCGCCGCGAGGAGCTTGACGCTCTTATCGAGCAGTTCTCCCACGGCTGGAAGCTCTCGCGCATTTCGCGAACGGCTCTCGCCGTGCTTCGCGTTGCGCTCTATGAGATCCTTTATATGCCGGATATCCCGGCGGCAGCGTCCATCAACGAGGCCGTCGAGCTTGCCAAGGGGTATGACGAACCGGAAACGGTCCGCTTTATCAACGGCATTCTCGGCAGCTTTATGCGCTCTCGCGGCGAAGCCGCGGAGGAAGTGGCGGCCGGGCCGGAGACCGCCTCGGAAGAATGACGGAGATTTCGCCGCTCTCCGTATCGGAGATCACGGAGCACATCCGCGCCATCGTGGAAAGCGACGGCGCGCTGCGCCGCGTTTATGTCCGCGGCGAGCTGTCCAATTATAAGATCTATCCTTCCGGGCATCATTACTTTACGCTCAAGGATGCGGGCGCATCGATCCGGTGCGTCATGTTTCGCGCCGACGCTTCGCGGCTCCGCTTCCGTCCCGAGAACGGAATGGGCGTGATCTGTGCCGGACGCGTCGCCGTCTATCCGCGGGACGGAGCCTACCAGCTCTACGTCTCCGCTGTGCAGCCGGAAGGGCTGGGCGATCTTCACGCAGCATATGAACAGCTCAAGGCGAAGCTCCTCGCGGAGGGACTGTTCGCGCAGGGGCATAAAAAGCCGCTTCCCGTCATGCCGGAAAAGATCGCTCTCATCACCTCCGGCGCCGGCGCCGCCGTGCAGGATATGATCCGTATTCTCGGCAAACGCTGGCCGCTCGCAAAGGTGCTTGTAATGCCGGTGCGTGTACAGGGAACCGAAGCCCCCGCGGAGATCGCAGGTGCGATCCGGTATGCAAACCGGTGGAACGTGGCCGATCTGATTATCACCGGACGCGGCGGCGGGTCCATAGAGGATCTCTGGGCATTCAACGATGAGCGCGTTGCCCGCGCGATCTTTGCATCCGGGATCCCGGTCATCTCCGCTGTCGGGCACGAGCCCGATGTGACCATCGCCGACTTTGTCGCCGATGTACGCGCGGCAACACCGTCGAACGGCGCAGAGATCGCGGTACCGGAGCAGTCGGATATCCGCGCACAGCTTCTTTCGCTCGCAAACCGGCTCGATCAGACGGAGCGGAAGCACCTTGACGCCCTCTCCGCACGGCTGAAGGAGCTGTCTTCCCGGCCGGTCATGCAGAGCCCGACGGGATTTCTGCAGAACCGGCGGCTCGATATCGACCGTCTGTCCGAGCGTCTGAACGCGGCGGAAAAACACCTTCTGCTCACGAAACGGCAGGCGTATGTCCGGCTCGTATCTTCGCTTGAGGCGATGAGCCCGCTCAAGGTGCTTGCGCGCGGCTTTTCCGTTGCGACCGACAAGACCGGTACAATTATCAGAAACGCCGATGCTGTCGCACCCGGCGACAGCATCCATATACGGCTCGAACACGGCGCGCTTGACTGCCGTGTGGAGCGACAATCGGAGGTAGAATGATGAAAAAGCTATATCGCATGGTTGCATTTGCTCTGGCAGCAGCGGCTCTTTGCTTTTCTCTGACGGGCTGCGGCATCTCCGACTTTTTCAAGAACAGGGGGAACAAAACGCCGGATGACGCAAGCGCGTCTCCCTCGTCGGCCGCGACACCGGCGCCCGAAACAGCGACTCCGGTCCCGGAGGTATCCGCTACGCCGGAGCCGACAAAGGGGCCGGTAAAGATTGAGATATTCTATGAAAACGAAGCGGTGACGGCGCTCAGCTTCCAGACCTCCACGGTCATTCGCCTGCAGGCTGTGGCGAGCGACGGCTCGACCGGGGGCATCTGGACCTCCAGCGACGCATCCTCTGCCAGCGTGGATGAAAACGGCATTGTTACCTGCTGGAAGGTCGGCAACCCGAAAATCACCTATACGCTCGGGGAGGTCTCCGCATCGCTCACGCTCACCGTTACGGAGCCGACGATCAAGATATGCTACGGCGGTACGGAAAAGACCGATATCAGCCTCAGCGGCCTGTGGGGCTATGAGATCCAGCTCACCGCTGTCGTTACGCCGGAGGGGAGCGAAGTCACCTGGTCCTCGGAGGATCCGGCCATTGCAACGGTATCCGAGACCGGACTCGTCACCGGCAAGAAAATGGGCTATACGAACATCGTGTGCAAGTCCGGCACGGCGAAGGCGGTTTGTATTATCCGCGTGACCGATAATCCGCCGGCGGCGCAGGCTTCGGCGGCGCAGACGACGCCGGACCCGAACGATAAAACGCCGCGCGTTGTTATCACATGCTTTGGTTTGCCCAACTCCGACTTTACGATCTCCGTCGGCCAGTCGGTCGATCTGAACTGCACAATGTATAACATCGATCCCAGCACGAACACGGAAACCTGGACCATTGACGATACCGCCATAGCCACGGTAAATGAAAAGGGCGTTGTCACCGGCGTGAAGGAAGGCACAACCAAGGTCATCTGTGCTGTCGGCGACGTAAAATGCGAGACCATCGTCCGCGTCACCGATAAGAAGATCTGAAAAACGGATAGGGGTAATACCATGGCAGAACGCAAAGGCGCAAAACCGACAACCTTTGAGCAGATGCTCGCCCGCCTGGACGAAATTGTCCGCTTGCTGGAAAAGGGCGACGCTCCGCTTGAGGAGTCTCTTTCGCTGTATACCGAGGGCGCAGCCCTCATCCGCACCTGCACAAAGCAGCTCGACGAAGCCGAGCAGACTGTGGTGAAGCTGCAAAAGGGCGAGGACGGCGAGCCGGTCGAAACATCCTTTGCATCGGAGAATGAATGAGCATGGATCATTTCAGCGAATATAAAGCCATTCAAAACGACATCAACACCGCGCTCGAGTCATATTTTATGACGGACTGTCCGCAGAAGGAGCTTCTGGACGCCATGCGCTACTCCCTTCTTGCCGGAGGAAAGCGAATACGTCCTCTGCTGCTGATAAAATTCTGCGAGATATCCGGCGGAGAACGCGCGGCAGCCCTGCCCGCCGCCTGCGGCGTTGAAATGCTGCATACATACTCGCTGATTCACGACGATCTCCCGTGCATGGATAACGACGATCTTCGCCGCGGAAAACCCACGTGCCACAAGGTGTTTGGGGAGACCAACGCCGTCCTCGCCGGAGACGCGCTGCAATCGGCGGCGTATTTCTCCGTTTTATCCGCGCCGGTCGCACCGGATCGTACTGCCGCCATGGCAAAAACCCTTGCATTTGCCGCCGCTGAGCAGGGAATGTGCGGCGGACAATATCTGGATACAAGCAAGGAAGGCCGCCCGGTCACACAGGAAGAGCTTTGCGTAATCCACCGGCTGAAAACCGGAGCGCTGCTTCGCGCCGCATGCGTCATGGGCGTCCAGTGCGCCGGAGGTACGCCGGAGCAGGTGTCGGCAGCAGAGGAATTTGCTACGAATCTCGGACTGGCCTTTCAGATCCGCGACGACGTACTCGACACGATATCCACAGAGGACGAGCTGGGCAAACCGATCGGGTCGGATGCCGCGGAGAAAAAGACAACGTTCGTCTCTCTTCTCGGCATTGCGGAATGCGGCCGCCTCGTGCGTTTCCACACGGATAAGGCAAAATCCGCTCTTGGCAGTCATTTTGCGGATACGGAGTTTCTCTGCTGGCTTGCAGACCTTCTGGCGGAACGCAGAAAATGAATATTTCCCGGGAAAAATGTGAATATTTTATTTCAAAACACCCTTTGCACTTGTAAAGGGTGTTTGTTTTTGCTATTATAATTGAGCCAACAGTGTGAGGGGAAGCATTTGTATTGAACCAGAAAGAAAAAAGTCTTTTATATAGCATAAACAGCAACGCCGATCTCCGTGCCGTGCCCGAGCGAGACATTCCGGAGCTTTGCCGTGACATACGCGAATTTCTTGTGGAAAACGTTTCGCACACCGGCGGACATCTTGCCTCAAATCTCGGCAGCGTTGAGCTTACGGTTGCGCTTCACCGCGTCTATGACCCGATGAAGGACCGGATATTGTTCGATGTTGGGCATCAGTCCTACGTCCACAAGATTCTGACCGGACGCCGCGATTCCTTTGATACGCTGCGCCAGCTCGACGGTATTTCCGGTTTTCCCAAGCCGTGCGAGAGCAACGCCGATCCTTTCCTTGCCGGCCATGCCTCCGACTCGGTGTCGCTGGCGGCGGGCATGGCACGCGCCCGGACGCTCATACACGGAAGCTATGACGTTGTTGCCGTTGTGGGCGACGGCGCCATGACCGGCGGCATGTGCTATGAGGGATTGAGCGATCTCGGCGCGAGCCGCGAAGCCGCTGTGGTCGTTCTTAACGACAACGGTATGTCCATTAACGAGAACGTCGGCGGCGTTGCCAGGCTGCTTCGTCGCGCGCGCACACGCCCGGGGTATCTCCGCTTTAAGAGGACCTACCGCCGCGTTATGAAGAAGCATCCGCATGCCTACGAGGAACTGCATCGACTCAAGGAACGGATCAAAGCGCGCCTTCTGCCGTCCGGCATTTTTGACGATCTCGGCTTTTACTATATCGGGCCGGTGGACGGCCACGACGAGAAAGCGCTTGAAATGACGCTGCGCTGGGCGAAGGATCTCCGCCGCCCGGTCGTTGTCCATGCGGTGACAGTGAAGGGGAAGGGCTATGCGCCCGCGGAGGAAAAACCGCAGATATACCACGGTGTCAACCCCTTCGATCCGGATGCCGGCATAACGGAGCAGCCCGCCGCCGATTTTTCCGCCGTGTTCGGCGCTTCGGCGGTCGCGCTTGCGGAGAAGGTTCCGACAGTCTGCGCCGTTACGGCGGCGATGGAGCACGGAACGGGGCTGTCGGAGTTTGCCCGCCGTTTTCCGAACCGGTACTTTGAACTCGGTATTGCCGAGGAGCACGCCGCCGCGATGTGCGCAGGAATGGCGAAGCAGGGCCTGACGCCGATTTTCGCTGTTTATTCCACATTCCTCCAGCGCTCCTACGATATGCTGATCGAGAATATCGGTCTCATGGGACTGCACGTCGTTTTGGCGGTGGACCGCGCCGGCCTTGTCGGGCACGACGGCGTCACGCATCAGGGTTCGTTTGATATTGCGTATCTCGGGTCCGTGCCGAATATGACCGTTTATGCCCCGGCGAGCTTTCGGGAATTGGACTCCATGCTCTCGATCGCTGTGCGGGAAAAATCCGGGCCGGTAGCGCTCCGCTATCCCCGCGGGGGTGAGGGAGAATATACCGACGATCATTCCCGCGAGGATTCGACCCTGCTGCGTTCCGGAGATGATATCACGATCGTCACTTACGGCATCAGCGTTAACGCGGCGCTTTCCGCGGCGGATCGGCTTTCCGACGACGGCATACGTGCCGAGGTGATTAAACTCAACCGTCTGCTGCCGCTCGCTCCGGAGACTGTCCGGGAGTCCCTGCGGAAAACCGGACGGTTCATCATGGTAGAGGAGGCATGCCGCTCCGGGAGCCTGGGCACGCTGCTGCTTTCCGACGCTGCGGTGAACGGCGTATTGCTTCGCGGCGCACGGCTGCTCGATCTCGGCCGCGGCGTCGTACCCCACGGATCGGTCAGTCAGCTTCAGCACTGCCTGCATCTTGATACGGAAGGCGTTGTCGCTGCGGCAAAGGAGATTATGTGTGAAAAAGATCCGGCTTGATCAGTTTGTGTTTGATAAAGGCCTCGCCGAGAGCCGTGAACGTGCCAAGGCGTATATCATGGCGGGCAGCGTGTATGTAAACGGACAGAAGGAAACGAAGCCCGGCACCTCCGTGGCGGAGGATGCCGCGGTGGAAATGCGGGGTGAAACGCTCCCTTACGTCAGCCGCGGCGGGTGGAAGCTTGAAAAAGCGCTGCGGGTGTTTCCTGTCGATGTCAAGGGCGCCCGGTGTATCGACTGCGGCGCTTCCACCGGCGGCTTTACGGACGTGCTGCTCCAAAACGGCGCAGCCAAGGTCTACGCCGTAGATGTAGGCTACGGCCAGCTTGCCTGGAGTCTTCGCACCGATCCTCGCGTTGTGTGCATGGAGCGGACGAACATCCGCCATGTCACGCACGAGCAGATTGCCGAGGAAATGGACGTCGCCGTTGCCGACCTGAGCTTCATCTCCCTCCGGCTTGTTTTGAGCCCGGTTGCCGCGCTTTTGAAGCCCGAGGGCGAGATGGTTTGTCTTGTCAAGCCGCAGTTTGAAGCGGGGAAAGACAGGGTCGGAAAAAAAGGCGTTGTGCGCGATCCGGCTGTCCACGCGGACGTGCTTCGCGAGTTTCTGCGTTATGCTCCGGAGTGCGGTTTCGGTGTGCGTGGGCTGGATTTCTCTCCCATCCGCGGCCCGGAGGGAAACATTGAGTATCTTGCCTGGCTCAAAAGGGGAGCGGAGAGCATTCCCGAGCCGGACATTGACGCGCTCGTCGCCGCGTCTCACGCGGCGCACGGAAAGGATTCAAATAAATGAAGGACGGATACATTCTTCTTTGCCCGAACGCACACCGCGATCACGGCCTGGAGTCTACGATATTGCTTGCCGATACGCTGCGTGTGCGCGGGCACGAGGTCCGGATTGCGCCGTTTCTCAGCGACGGTCTTGAAAACACTTGGCCGCCCGGTATTCCGACCGTTGCGCTCCCGTCGGCGCTGCCCGGCGCGCGGCTCGTTGTTTCTCTTGGCGGCGACGGCACGATTTTGCAGCTTTCCCGGTATCTTGCCGGTTCCGGCGTTCCAATTCTCGGCGTGAATCTCGGAAACAAGGGCTTTCTCGCCGAACTGGAGCAAACCGAAATGGACTGTATACTGGAGGTTGCCGATGGGCATTACTCCGTGCAGGCGCGCATGATGCTCGATCTGAAGCTGTTTAGAAAGGGGAATCTTGTCTTTTCCGGAAGCGCCCTCAACGAAGCGGTTGTCCGCGCCTCCGTCAGCGTTGTTAAGCTCGAAGCGTTCAGCGACGGGCGGGAGATCACGGCGTTTTCCGGCGACGGAATGATCGCCTCTACGCCGACCGGTTCCACCGCTTACTCCATGGCGGCCGGCGGGCCGATCGTTGAGCCCTGTGCCGACTGCATCATCCTCACTCCGATCTGCACTTTCCGCCTTGCGGCGCGCTCCTATGTTTTGAAAGCGGACCGGGAGGTGTCCATCCGCACCGTAGATCAGGGAGATAAGGAGGTTTTCCTCTCCGTGGATGGCGTAGCCGTTCCTTTCCTTGACGGAGATGAGCTTGTCGTAGCTCGGTCCGAGAAAACGCTTTTGATGGCGCGCGTCAAGGACCGCAGCTTCTTTGATATTGTATTTGAAAAATTAGTTGATAAATGAAAGAGGTGATTGCCCCGTGAAATCAAAGCGACAGGAAGAGATCCTTGCGTTGATTCAGGAGCAGAACATTGAAACACAAAATCAGCTCATCGCGGCGCTGCGGGAGCGCGGCGTGAAAAGCACACAGGCAACGCTCTCGCGTGATATACGTGAACTCCGTCTGGTAAAGGAGCTTTGCCCCGACGGCGGCTACCGCTATACCGTTCCCACGCGGGAGGATTCCGGCGACCAACTGGAACGTCTGCGGAAAATCTTCCGCGAATGTGTCGTGAGCTTTGATACGGCACAGAACCTTGTTGTCATTCACACACTGCCCGGTCTGGCGAACGCTGCGGCATCCATGCTCGACAATCTGGATGTCCCCAATCTTGTCGGAACGCTCGCGGGAGACGATACCGCGTTTCTCGCCATGCGCGATGTGCAGGCGGCGCTGGATTTCTGCCGGGAAATTGAGGCCATGCTGTAATGCTCAAAACACTCCACATTGAAAATATCGCCGTCATTGAATGCGCGGATGTGGAATTTTCTGCCGGGCTTAGCGTATTGACCGGCGAAACGGGCGCGGGCAAGTCGATCATCATCGATTCGCTCAACGCCGTCCTCGGCAACCGCGTCAGCCGTGAGCTCGTCCGCTCCGGTACGGAACGGGCCTCCGTTACGGCGTCTTTTGCATCGGCGCAGGCGGAACGCTGGTGCGCCGACAATGAGATCGACACGGATGAGGGCGAGATCATATTGCAGCGCCGTATTGCCGCGGACGGAAAAACATCCGGACGCGTCAACGGCGTGCCGGTCACTGCATCACAGCTGCGCGAGCTGGGGACACTTCTGCTGGATATCCACGGGCAGAACGACGGCCGCCAGCTTCTCGACGAGCGGCGGCATCTTGACTATCTGGATGCCTTCGGCGAGTGCGGCGAGGCTCTTTCGTCGTACCGCGAGACGTATGATGCCTATCGTGTCCTTGTCCGCGAAACCGAACGTCTCACTATGGATGAGACGGAAAAGCAGCGTTTGGAAGAAAGCCTGCGCTACCGGGTCGCCGAACTCACGAAAGCGGAGCTGCGCCCCGGCGAAGAGGCGGAGCTTATGGAGCGGCGCGATCTTCTTCGCAACAGCGAAAAGCTGACGGAGCATATATCTGCCGCCCTCGCTGCGCTCTATGATTCCGACAGCAGCGCTCTTGCACAGTGCGGCGATGCAGAGTATAATGTTTCCCGCGCCAGCGCGTGGAGCGCCGATCTCTCTGAAACGGAAGAGATCATCCGCGGCGCGCGGCTCGCGATAGAGGACGCCTCCGAGCGCCTCCGCGAAAAACAGCAGCTTCTGGACTTTTCTCCGGAAGAATACGACCGGCTGGAGGAGCGGCTTTCGCTGCTGCGCCGTCTGGAAAAGAAATATTCCACAGACGAAGAGGGACTTGCTGCGCTGCTTGCTGACTCTGAGCGCCGTCTTGACGAGCTGGAATATGCCGGCGACCGGCTTGAGCAGCTCGAAAAGGAAATGGCGAAGGCATATGCCCGCGCTGAGAGGCAGGCGCACGCGCTCACCGATATCCGGAAAGCCGCAGCGAAGCGGCTTGAGAAGCGCGTCGTCGGCGAGCTTCGGGATCTCAGCATGCCGTCGGTCCGCTTTGAGGTCCGGCTCGTCTCCCGCGAGGGCAAAAACGCTCTGTCCGCCTCCGGTGCGGACGAGGTGAACTTCCTTATGTCGGCAAACGCCGGAGAAGCACTCGGGCCGATCAGCCGCATTGCCTCCGGCGGCGAGCTTTCCCGCATCATGCTGGCGCTCAAAAATGTTTTTGCCGAAAAGGACGGCGTAGACGCGCTGATCTTTGATGAGATCGACACCGGCGTGTCCGGCGTCGCTGCGCAGCGGGTTGCGGAAAAACTTGCCTCCCTTGCCCGGACGAAGCAGGTACTCTGCGTGACCCATCTTCCGCAGATCGCGGCGATGGCGCAGCAGCAGTATCTTGTTGAGAAGTCCGAGCACGGCGGACGTACCTTTACGAACATCCGCCTTCTCGACCGCGAAGGACGGCAGTACGAGCTGGCGCGACTGAGCGGCGGTGACGTGATCACCGATACGCAGCTTGCGGGAGCCGAGGAGCTTCTTGCGCGGGATGAGCGGTTCCGTGCGTCTCTATCCTAAGGGATCTGCCTGCACTGCGTAAAAATATAAAAAGGAGAAACATCGATGCAAATTTACGAAGAGCTTGTCCGGCGTGGCCTGATCGCGCAGGTCACCGATGAACAGGAGATCTGCGACCTGATCAATAACGGGAAGGCTCGCTTTTATATCGGCTTTGACTGCACGGCGGACAGCCTGACGGCCGGTCACTTCATGGCGCTCACGCTTATGAAGCGCCTGCAGATGGCGGGCAACCAGCCGGTTGCGCTCATCGGCGGCGGTACCACGATGATCGGCGATCCCTCGGGACGTACCGATATGCGTAAGATGCTCACCAAGGCGGATATCGACCACAACGCCGAATGCTTCCGCCGCCAGATGGAGCGCTTCATCGAATTCGGTGATGGTAAGGCTCTCATGGTCAACAATGCCGACTGGCTGCTGGATCTTAATTATATTGAGCTTCTTCGCGAGGTCGGCACCTGCTTCAGCGTGAACAATATGCTCCGCGCCGAGTGCTACAAGCAGCGTATGGAAAAGGGCTTGAGCTTCTTTGAGTTCAACTATATGATCATGCAGAGCTACGACTTCTACCACCTTTTCAAGGAATACGGCTGCAACATGCAGTTCGGCGGCGACGATCAGTGGAGCAATATGCTCGGCGGCACGGAGCTTATCCGCAAAAAACTTGGCAAGGACGCCTATGCGATGACCATTACGCTTCTGACCGACTCGCAGGGCAAGAAGATGGGCAAAACGGCGGGCAACGCCGTCTGGCTTGACGCGAACAAGACCTCTCCGTTTGATTTCTATCAGTACTGGCGCAATGTGGATGACGCGGATGTTATGAAGTGCATCCGCATGCTCACGTTCCTCCCGCTTGAACAGATCGACGAGATGGCGGCCTGGAAGGACGCGCAGCTCAATACCGCCAAGGAGATTCTGGCTTACGAGCTAACCAAAATGGTCCACGGCGAGGATGAGGCCGCTGCTGCGCAGGAGAAGGCGAGAGCCATTTTCGGCAGCGGCAGTACGGAGCATGTACCGGAGTCCATCATTTCCGAAAGCGATCTCGTAGACGGAACGGCAGACATTATGAGTCTTCTTGTGCTGAGCGGCCTGTGCACTTCCCGCAGCGATGCGCGGCGAAACATCCAGCAGGGCGGCGTCCTGTGCGGGGAAGAGAAGGTCACCGACATTGCCAGGTCATTTGACGCCGATATGCTGCGGAAAGGTGTTGTCCTGCGCCGCGGCAAGAAGAATTTCAAGCGCGTAGTTTTGAAATAATGACGGAAAAACGCTTTACCGCGGGTATCGGCGCGGCCAACATGGATCTGCACGGGCGCAGCCGCGCCGCACTTATTCTGCGCGACTCCAATCCCGGCTTTCTCCACACGTCCCCCGGCGGGGTAACGCGGAATATTCTGGAAAACCTCTCCCGCATGGGCGAGAAAACCGCCCTGTTCTCCGCTGTCGGCGACGATCTTTACGGCCGCGGGATTCTCGCCTCCGGCGAGGCCGTCGGGATGGATATGTCGCACATGCTTTTCTGCCCGGATTGCGTCAGCTCCAGCTATATGGCGCTTATCGACCCTGAGGGGGATATGTTCATCGGTATGTCCGATATGCGTATTTTGGAGCATATCACCCCCGACTGGCTTGAGGGAAACCGGGATGAATTACGCAAAGCGGACGCCGTTGTGTGTGATCCCTGCCTGACGCCGGAGGCCCTTGAATGGATTACCTCCGACGCGCTCGCCGGAGTGCCGGTCTTTTCCGACCCGGTCTCCACAACGTATGCCCGGCGTCTCGGCCCGTTTGCCGGGAAGCTTTACTGTCTCAAGCCCAATGTACTGGAGCTTGCAGCCATGACCGGCTGCGAGATTACCAACGATGCCGATATGGAGCGTGCTGCGGATGCTCTTCTTGAGCGTGGCACGCACTGTGTCGTTGTCAGCATGGGGCAGCGCGGCTGCTACTGGGCCGACCGCAGCGGCGCGAGATTCTATGCCGCGCTTCCTCCCGTAAGCCGGATGGTGGATGCCACCGGCGCGGGAGACGCCTTTATGGCCGGACTTTTATATGCTTACCTGCACCGCTTCACTCCTGAGCACGCGGCGCGCTGGGCTTTGGCGGCGGGGATCATTGCCGTTACCAGCGCCGGAACCGTCAGCCCGGGGATGAGCGCAGAGCTCATCAACAAGATTCTGGAGGAAAAGGAATTATGAACAGCTTTGAAAAATATCTGGACATTCTGCCCGAGATCCGGCAGGCGCTAAACGAGAATAAGCCCGTTGTCGCGCTGGAAAGCACCATCCTCAGCCACGGTATGCCGTATCCGGACAATCTGGATTTTGCACATCGCGTGGAGGAAGTCATCCGCTCGCTCGGCGGCGTTCCGGCGACCTGTGCGATCGTTAAGGGCCGCCTCAAAGTCGGTCTCACGGCGGATGAGCTGAAGATCATGTGCCGTGCCGAGAACATTGGCAAGGTGAGCCGCCGTGACGTAGCGGTCTACGTTGCCCTCGGCCGCACCGGCGCGACAACCGTCGCCTCTACGATGATCATTGCAGCCATGGCAGGCATCCCCGTGTTTGCCACCGGCGGCATCGGCGGCGTACACCGCGGCGGTCAGGATTCCATGGATATTTCCGCCGACCTGCAGGAGCTTGCACACACGCCCGTTACGGTCGTATGCGCCGGCGCCAAGCAGATCCTCGATATCGGCCGCACGCTTGAATATCTTGAGACGATGGGCGTTCCCGTTATCGGGAATCAGACGGCCGATTTCCCGGCGTTCTTCTGCCGCAAGAGCGGTTTCGGCGTGGACTACGCGGCGCAGAGCGAAGCGGAGATCGCCTCGATCATTCATGCGCAGCGGGGCGTCGGTTTTACCGGCGGCATTCTCGTCGGCAACCCGGTTCCGGAAGAATATGCGCTCGATCATGAGTATATGGAACGCATCATCACCGCGGCGCTGCAGGCAGCGGACGAGGCGGATGTCCACGGCAAGAACATCACTCCGTTCCTTCTTGCCAAGGTCAAGGAACTGACCGGCGGCGAGAGCTTTGAAACGAATGTGCAGCTTGCGCTGAATAACGCGCGCTGCGCCACCCGCATTGCTGCGGCGCTTTGCGCGCTGAACAAAACGGAATAATAACCCCAGGAACAGACTCCCGGCGGTTTTTCAGCATATCTGGGCATACTGCAATAAGCATTATCTTTATAAAAAGGAGTCGAAAAAAATGTCTGAACAGAACAAGTATTCCGGAACGAAAACCGAGCAGAATCTCCGCGCCGCCTTCTCCGGCGAATCGGAAGCCCGCAACAAGTATACGTTCTTTGCAAGCAAAGCAAAGAAGGAAGGCTATGAGCAGATCGCCGCGCTCTTCCTGAAAACCGCCGACAACGAGAAGGAGCACGCAAAGCTTTGGTTTAAGGAGCTCAACGGCATCGGCGATACGGCGGAGAACCTCCTTCACGCCGCCGAGGGCGAGAATTACGAGTGGACGGACATGTACGACGGCTTTGCCAAGACCGCCGATGAGGAGGGCTTCCATGAGCTCGCACAAAAATTCCGCCTTGTCGCCGCGATCGAAAAACACCATGAGGAGCGCTACCGTGCGCTGCTTCACAACGTGGAAGCCGCCGAAGTTTTTGCCAAGAGCGAGGTCAAGGTCTGGGAATGCCGCAATTGCGGGCACATTATTGTCGGCACGAGCGCGCCGGAGATCTGCCCGACATGCGCGCATCCGCAGAGCTATTTTGAGATTCACGCCGAAAACTATTGATGCGCCGGTGAAAGGATTATTTTGTTATGTCGGAAATTACCATTACAAAAGCCAATTTTGAAGAGGAGGTCATCCGCTCCGAAAAGCCGGTTCTCGTCGACTTCTGGGCGAGCTGGTGCGGCCCCTGCAAGATGCTTGCACCGGTGCTGCATGAGTTTGCGGATGAACATGCCGAGCTGAAGGTCGGAAAGGTCAACGTAGACGAAGAAATGGATCTTGCTATGCGCTTTGGCGTATCGAGCATCCCGACGCTCATCCTCTTTAAAAACGGAGAAGCCGTCAAAACCTCCGTCGGCTTTCTTCCAAAAGCACAACTGGAGAGCTTCGTCCTCTAAGATAACAAAACCGCCCGCGGTACATACCGCGGGCGGTTTTCCTATGCGCGAAAAGAAAGGAATTCTCATCCTGTCGGGGCGACGGTTCAGCTCTCCGGGTGAAGATCATAGATCGTGATCGCTCCGGCGGTGAACGACACAGGATAGTTTTCCGTCAAATAATCGGTGATAACGCCGGCGAGTGCGCGCTCATGGTAGCCGATGTATACATAGTCCAAACCTTCGTTTTCGCGGTTAGCTTCAAATACCTCCGGATTCGTGAGCATCTGCTCGGCGAGACGCTGCTTATCCTGATAGTTCAGGCCGTGGAAGTACAGGTAGGAGCTGCTGCCGCAGACAATGTTGCGCCCGGTGAGCGTCGCGACGGTATTGTCGTGGTTGTCTCTGGTCAGAAATACGGCGTCGGCCTCGGTGTTGTCGATAATATATTCTGCCGCGGCGACCTCGTCACGGGAGAACAGCTCGTAGCCGTATTGGGGGAATCCGGAGGCAGCTTCGCGGCCAAGCGTGAACACGGCAGCGTTGGAGCTGATAAAGAGTGTAAGCGCGAGAAGCACGCCCTGTGCTGCCGGACTCCGGATCTTTCCGAGCCAACCGGCCAGTGCGTCGGCACATACATAGCAGCCGAATGCATAGGCGACGTACAGAAGCTTGTTGTTATCGTATTCGTTCGGCTGAAACACGAGAAGCTCGCACAGAATGAAAATAAATATCGCGCCGGAGAATGCCGCGCGCTGTTCGCGCGAAACGCCGAAGAAAGCAACCGGCGTCAGAACGAAAACAAGCCCGACATTCTTGACCCAGAACCAGAGCCAGGGCTCCTTTCCGTTATTTACCCAGTCGATCACGACACGGACGAAGTGTTCATTTCCTCCGACAGAGGGGAACGTCCAGAGAAAGAGCTGCGGCAGCGCCAGCAGCACAGCCGGAAGGCCAAACCGGAGCCAGCCAAGGAGCCATTCGCGGGAAAGGCGGTCGCGAACGGCCGAATAAATGAGCCAGCACGCCGCCATCAGGCCGAGAGCAAAGTAGGAATGCGTGTGGACCATCGGCAGGAGGCCGCCGAGAATCCCCGCCGGGAGATACAGCCGCGCATCGCCGCGAAATACCGCCCGGTAAAGCAGATACAAAACAGCGAACAGCGCCGCCCAGCCAAAAAGCGTCGCCCGCTGCGGCAGCAGCATGTCCGCAATGACGTTTACCCAGCGCATACCCTTTTCGGTGAGGTTCGTGGGCGTTTTGTAAAATGCGGTGAAAAGGTCGTGCAGGGAGTATTCACCGTTGAGAAAATAGATCATGCCAAGCCCGCCGTTGAGGAAGAAGAGCAGAAAAGCGAGCACCGGCGCGTACTTTCTCCGGCAGAACTCCCGGCCAAGAAACCATACGCCGCAGAACACCTGCGCAAAAGCAAAGAACATCGGGATCATATACGCCCAGCGAAGCGGCGTCCCGAGCAGATAGAGGCTTGAGGAAACGCTGTCGCAGAGAAACGGATAGCTCACCGGCGTTCCGGGAAGGAGATTATACTCCGGCGGGAACGTCTGCTGTCCGGCGATGGAGGTGATAAAGCTCAAATGCATCGCCATATCGCCGTAGGTGCATTGTCCGGTATACAACGCTCCGTCTGTGTTTTGGAGCGTATGCGAACAAACCAGAAAAACCGCGAGGATCATAAAAGGAACAAGCAGAAAGGGGAGAGGGCGGTCGATTTTGGCCTCCTCATGGCAGAGACCGGCTTTTCTGCGCGGCGCGAGCCATAGCGCGTGCAATGCGGCGCCAAAGATAGCCGCCGCGATGTGCGCCGTAATCCCGAAGCCGCGGAAGAACGCAAACGGGATCGGCGCCCACATGGAGAGAAGCGTTCCGATCACGCTGCCGAGCCAGAGCCGGACAGCCGTCCGCTTTTCGGGAAAGCAATAAAAAGAAGCGGTGATCCCCGCGCTCTGCCACAGGAAAAACCATAAAATCCCAAGCATACCGTTGCCATCCTTGCATAATTGATATAATCCTATATTATACGGAAATATGACCTGTTTGCAATAGCGGGCGCTCTGTGATAAAATATAATTAAAAAAGTTTATAATATATTTAAGAAACGGTCCTTTCGGGAGGCTATTTATGAAACAGCTCAAACCGATATATGTCATTTTTTCTCTGCTGTTCATCTGCGCCGTGCTGCAAGGCGCAGCCTTTGCCGACGGATCCCTTCTTACGAACGCCGACTTTTCTGCGCCGGAGCTTCCGGACGGGTGGGATATCGTGGCATATGAAGCGGAGAATTATTCTGTTTATACGCAAAACGGCGCACTGGTCATCGCCTCCGCCGCGGACAATGACGTGCGCCTCTGCCAGATGGTCAAGGTGGAGCCGAATACGGTCTACCGCCTTTCGGCGGAGATTTCCGCTGAGGGCGTTCACGGCGGACGCGGCGTGTGCCTTTCGGTCGATAACTACACGCTCGACGGCACTTACGCTGTCAGCGCCGGACGCACTGGCAGCTTTGACTGGACGCGCGAAACGCTGATCGTCCGAACCGGAGCAAAGCAGAGCTATATCAATTTTACATTCCGACTCGGCTTTTACAGCGAAACATCTGCCGGAACGGCACGGTTTCGCGCGGCGCAGCTTGTCCAGACCAACGATCCGGAGGAGATCGCGTCGGCAGTCTCGCTCGATCAAACGGCACAGCAGACGGCGATAAGCGCCGGCGAATCCGACGAGGCGCGTGCGATCCGTCTCCGGTCGTATCTCCATCTTTTCATCGTCTGCGCAATCGTTCTCGCCTGCGTCCTTCTCTGGGGATTCTATCGCAACAGAGAGAGATTTTACTCGCTTCCCTCGGATCGGAAAACCGTAAACCGCTGTTTTCTGCTTGTCGTGCTGACCGGCGCGGTGTTTCGGCTGATGCTTTCGCTGCTGTTCGGCGGCCACGATTACGATATGAACTGCTGGCAGGCGTGGGGACGCGATATCGTGCAGAACGGCACCGCGCAGTTTTACACCGCGCCCGGCCACGAATGGTATGACTATCCGCCGGGATACATGCTCGTGCTCGCCGGCGTAACCTGGCTGCTGGACGTTTTCCGCATTCCCGCCGGGTCCGGCACCGCGGTGTTCGCCTATATGCTTCCGGCTTATGCTGCCGATGTTGGCATCGCGGTTCTTCTTATACGGTTCGCCCGCAAACGCGGCTTTTCGGAAAGCGCGGGGCTGTTTCTCGGCACGCTTGCGGTGTTCAATCCTGCCGCGGTCATCCTCTCCGGCGCGTGGGGCCAGATCGACTCCGTCCTGACGCTTCTGCTGCTTTTGAGCTTTTCCGAGCTTATCGAAGGCCGCCGCATCTCCGCCGGGGCAATCTACGGTCTTGCTATCATGACAAAGTGGCAGGCGCTTATCTACGGCCCTGTGCTTGCAGCGGAATACATCCTCTCTGTTCGGAACAAAGACGATGCGCTCCGGACCGTCGGCGGCGTTATTGCAGCGCTGCTTGTGATTTTTGCCGTTTCGCTTCCGTTCCGTGGCAATCAGAGTTTCTTCTGGGTCATCGGCCGGTTTTTGAATTCCGCGGGGGGATACGATTATGCCAGCGTAGAGGCGTACAACTTCCTTGCGCTTTGCGGCGGAAACTGGCAGTCTGCCGAACTTCCCCTTATACCCGGTATACTGTCGTACAAGGCCTTCGGTACGGCGGCGGTCGTGCTCGCCGTTGCGCTCTCCATAGCGATGCAGGTCGTCTCACGCCGGAGAGAGGCGGGAGAGACGCTTTGCGCCCGCCCCGAGCGGCTGCTGATCCCCGCGGCTTTCTGCATGTTTATGATCTTCACATTCGGCCATTACATGCACGAGCGGTATGTGTTCCCCGTGATGGCACTGCTGACGGCTGCTTACATTGCAACGCGGGATAAAAGGCTTCTCGCCTCCTCCATGCTTTTGAGCGTTGTCCTGTCGCTGAACGAGGCGACGGCAATGTACGTTGTTTCCAACGCCGCTGCCTCCGCCGTCCGCGGAACACAGCAGCACCGGATCGTGATCGCCGTTTGCTCACTATTTGAAATATTGACGTTTCTCTATACCGCGAGAGTGTGTCTGGAGCATGGATTCGGACAGACGGATCGGAGGTGACGCATCATGCAGGAATTTTTTTCTTCCCCGGAGCGCAGTACGCGTCTGAACCGCGGCGACAAGCGCCTGATGTGGGCGCTGACGCTGATTTACACGGTGTTTACGCTTTTGAATCTCGGTACGCTGTCTTTCCCGACGAGCGTATGGACGTCACAGGATGCCGCATCGGTCTGCATCGATCTCGGTGCGGAGTATGATGTCGCCGAGATCTGGACGAACGGAAATATCGCGGAAGGTACGGCGGTATTCACCGGCGACGATGGCTCCACGGCCGAGTATACGCAGAAGTATGCGGCCATGTTTACCTGGCGCGTGCAGACCGCTGCCATGCATACGCGGTACGTTACATTTCAATGCATCGCGGGAAATGTCTCTCTCAACGAAATTGCCTTCTTCGATGGCGCCGGCAACCGCCTTCCGGCGTTGATCGCTGCCGGGACGACGGAAGGGACGGCGCTTCTCGACGAGCAGGATACGGTACCCAATGAGCCGAGCTATTTGAACGGCATGTACTTTGATGAGATTTACCATGCCCGAACGGCGTATGAGTTTCTCCATACTATGAGCGTATACGAATGGACGCATCCGCCGCTCGGCAAGATCCTCATCATGCTCGGTGTCGCAATCTTTGGTATGAAACCGTTCGGGTGGCGCGTTGTGCCGGCGCTTTTCGGCGCGGCAATGCTGCCGGTATTTTTCACGCTGGCAAAACGGATGTTCCGTCGGAGAGACCTTGCGTTTCTGGCCGCAGCGCTCCTTGCGCTGGACACGATGCACTACACGCAGACGCGCATTGCCACGGTCGATGTTTTCATTCTGTTCTTCATCCTGCTTATGGTTCTGTTTATGACAGACTATATCCAGACGGATTATATGAAGGCGCCGCTAAAAACCCTCTTTTTGCCGCTCGGCGCGTGCGGCGTAAGTTTTGGTCTTGGTGTGGCGTCCAAATGGACAGGGCTGTACGCCGGCGCCGGACTCGCCGTGATGTTCTTTGCGCATATGATCCGCGTCGGCGTCTCCTGCCGGGGGAACAGCGCCGAACGAAAGACATTCTGGCGCAGAACATGGGCGACGGTCGGCTTCTGCTGCATTTTTTTCCTTGCCATTCCGGCGCTCATTTACTATCTCTCCTATATTCCGTTTTTCCGGTATGAGATGACAAAACCGAACGGCGCCGGCGGTCTGGCGCTCGTGCTTCAGCAGCAGGAGTCCATGTATCGGTACCATCACGATCTGACCGCAACACACACCTGCCAGTCGGCATGGTATGAATGGCCGTTCACGTCCCGTTCCGTGTGGTTCTACTTCCGCTCGCTTGGGGAGAACCGCGTTTCCGACATTTCTTCAACCGGCAGTCCGGCGGTATGGTGGGTCTCCGCTATCGGGGCCATTCTGCTGGCTGTGGAAGCATTGTTCCGGCGTACAAAGCGGGAGAATACCCACTGGAAGCAGGCAGGGTATATCCTTCTTATTGCGATCGCGGCAAACTATCTGCCATGGACGCTCGTCCCGCGCTGCACGTTCCAGTACCATTTCTTCACAACGTTCCCATTTGTTGTTCTTGCCGCCATCCTCTTTTTACAGCATTTGGAAGAGAGCAGAGAGATCTCCGGAAAGATCAAGTGGATCTGGCTTGCCGTCGCGGCGGCGTACTTTGTATTGCTGTATCCGGCGGCCTCAGGCCTGCCGATGCCGCGGCTGTATGCACAGTTCCTTGAATATGTGCTCCCGTGCGGGCAGCTCTTCTTTGGCGCGGTCTGATCGAAAAAAGAAATGCGTCAGCTATCCCGATGGGATGGCTGACGCATTCTCGTTTGCGGAGTTAAAAAATACGGAGACTGGAATCCGAGCAGAAGTTGTCGGTACTGTAGAGCAAAAGCACCCGGTCGACTGCATTCTCTGCAATATAATCCCTGACCGAGCCGGTATAATAACGCAGATCGATCAGATGGATCTCCGAAAAGGCGTCCATCATAAACGGCACGAGCGAATCGGCATAGGAATCGCGCAGAATGAGCAGGGAAGGGGCGTCTTCGGTCCCGGTTTCAACAACGGCGCGGGGAATATTTCCGCCGAGGAAAAAGGTGTATTTGTCCTTGATCGTGAGTTTGTCGTAATTGTAGAGCGGAAGCGTCTGCTCTGTTCCGTTTGTTTCATACCGGGTAACGGAGGAGCTCTCCGGCGCCGCGATCAGTGTTTCCATTTTGTCCGGAGCAACCCAGAAAAATCCGGAGGAGGAATAGAGCGTCCCGCAGAAGCTGTCAGAGACGGTTTCCGGCGTGAGTGCTGCTTTATCGATCTCCGGCAACCCCCACGAACTGCGCAGAGCATTGGCGGCATAATAGGCGCCGAGAGACGTCCAATGGTGATCGGTACGGTAGAAAATGTATTCACCGGCATGTGCCGTTAGCGCAGAAAAAAGATCAATAGTACTCAGCGCCGTCTGCGAATAGGCGCTGTCGATCACGGATTTTTGATCATCGTTTTCCGCGCCGTCCGGCAGAATCTCCGCATAAAGCTGCGCTGCTGTGGGGATGAGCGCCAACGAGACCGGGACGCCGGCATCCGAGAGCGAATCCGCCGCCTGCACGGCGCGAGTGAGTGTGTTCGTCTCCGGCGCGGTGAACGGCTCGAACAGGCGGTCGCCGGCGCAGAGGAATACGCCGTTGTTTTGCTGCTTTCCCTGCATGAGCTCCGCGCCCGCTTTCGTTTCGATCCAGACATCCCGTCCGGCGAACTGGTCGCTGCAATAGGATTCAAAGCGCGTGGCAAAGGAACCGGAAAAGAGGGAAGAGAAGCTGAATTTCGGCAGCGTTTGCAGCTGCCGGTTTTCCTTTTCGGAAAAGGTCTTGTCCGGCAGGAGGAGATTCAGCACGAAAAAACCGCCGATGAACACGGAAAAGAGAGCGGTAATGATTCGATTGGTCGTTTTTGACATCAATTTGAGCCTCCCTCCGTCAGAAGCGGAAGTACAGGAACGGGTTATACGTAGCATCTACAAGATACGCCGTGGAAATCACCAGACAAAGTGCGACAAGTACCGGAGTCAGCACGTTTCGTAAACGCTGTGGAATGCGCCGAAAGAGCATTTTCGGCAGGGGAGTAGCGGCAACGGAAGCAATAAGCAGGATGACGGCATAGCTGCGTGCATGGAATGCGTCGGCTGCGGTGGCGGCAACGCCGCCTGCCCCAAACATCGCGCCCCAGTAGCGTGCTACTTCGCCGACAGAGTTAAGCTGGAAGAGCATCCATCCGACAACGGCAACGAGCAGCGCGTAGATATGCGCCAGAACGGGCAGCTTTTCAAGTTTTTTCAGAAGGAATACCTTTTCCAGTATCAGAAATACCGCATAGTACAGTCCCCATAGCAGGAACGTCCAGTTCGCGCCGTGCCAGAGGCCGGTAAGCGCCCAGACGATGAGGATGTTCAGGATCTGCCGGGACAGCCCGCGGCGGTTGCCGCCGAGAGGGATATAGAGATAGTCGCGAAACCATGTGCCAAGCGATATATGCCAGCGCCGCCAGAATTCCGTGACGCTTTTTGCGATGTACGGATAATTGAAGTTTTCCGGAAACTCAAAACCGAGCATTCGCCCGAGACCGATAGCCATGTCCGAGTAGCCGGAAAAATCAAAGTAGAGCTGGAGGGAAAAAGCGATGGCGCCAAGCCATGCCCCGGCGAAGCTCAGCTCCGGCGCCGCAGCATAGACGTCCCAGAGCGCGCCGATATTGTTGGCGATCAAAACCTTTTTTCCGAGGCCGACCGTAAAGCGCTGCACGCCGGAGGAAAACTTTTCGGCGCTGAGACGCCGTGCGCCAAGCTGAGAAGAAACGTCCTTATAGCGGACAATGGGGCCGGCAATCAGCTGCGGAAACAGCGCAACGAATGTGCCGAAGCGGGTGAAGTTTTTTTGTTCTTCGGTGTCGCCGCGGTAGACGTCGATCGGGTAGGACATCGTCTGGAACGTATAGAAGGATATACCGATTGGCAGTGTCAGTCCGAGCGCGGGGATGCTTATGCCGGGAATGCGGCTGAGCGTCGCAGCGAGAAGGTCAAAGTATTTGAAGAAAACGAGCAGCGCGAGGTTGACAACGGTATTAACCGTCAGAACAGCTCGCGCTTTTTTATCTTCACGCAGCCGGTAGCGGGCGATAAGAAGTCCGGCGGTATAGTTCAGCACAATGGAAAATGCCATCAGCAGGATGTACACCGGCTCGCCCCAGCCATAAAACACGAGATTTACGATGAAGAGCCAGAGATTCCGATACCGCGCCGGAACGACATAGTATACCGCCAGCACGACCGGCAGATAAACAAACAGGAACAGAATGCTTGAAAAGACCATCGATGAAAACTCTCCGTAAAGCGTTATCTATTTATCGGATTTTTCCGGGGAAAAACTGCCGAGCGGATTTGCCCGCGCCGCTATGCGAAGCTCGGAATTATCCACATGCGTATAGATCTGCGTGGTGTTCAGATTTTCATGGCCGAGAAGCTCCTGCAGTGTACGCACATCCACGCCGTTGGAGAGCATCAGCGTCGCCGCCGTATGGCGCAGCTTGTGTGCGGAGTACTTGTCGGCGTCCAGACCGGCACGCAGGAGCGATTTCTTTACCATGGCATGCAGCGCCTCACGGGTAATGCGCGTGCGGCGGCTGGAGAGGAACAAAGCGTTTCGGTCAATGGCAGCAATATCCCGGCGGACAATGAGATAATCGTTAATCGCCTGCGCCGTGGCGTCGTTGAGATAAACAATGCGTTCCTTATTGCCTTTGCCGAGCACGCGGATATGGTCGCTCCGGATATCCGAGAGATTCATCCCGGCAATTTCCGAAATGCGAAGGCCACAATTGAGAAAGATCGTTAAAATGCAGTAATCGCGCTCTTTGTGCATCCCGTCCACGCTGTTCAGTAAACGCTCGCTCTCTTCGAGAGTCAGATAGCGGGGGAGGGACCGTTTGGCGCGTGGAGAGTCCAGATCCTGCAGCGGGTTCTCGTCAAGCAGCTTCGCTTTTGTCGTGAGATATTTGTAAAAGCCTCGGATACTGGATACCTTCCGGGCACGGGATGAAGCGTTCAGGCCGTATTCTTCGCTGCGCGCACGGGTGAACTTGGCTTTGTCGCGGGAAAGAAATGCCAGATAGTCATAGACCTCCGCAAGCGTAACGCGGGAGACAAACGCAAGATCAACATCAAGAATGGAGATTTCGGAAAGGTCGGCTGCACGGGGCACAAGCCCGCGTTCGATCTTTAAAAAGCGAAAGAAATTCCGCAGATCGAGAAAATACTCATCGACCGTGGCGCGGGAATGACCCTTGATCGTTTCGTGGTAAGTTAAAAAGTCCCGCAGAATGGGGGGCGCTTCGCAGCGGTAGTCCATAAATAAACCTCACAGCAGTAAACCGCCGGACAGGGGAGCACATTTCCGGCTGTACATAAAATTAAACAAAATAAAAGAATTTTTTGTTTAATTTTGGGAGTGTCAAGTAGGTATTTATATCGCCTTGTGGTTTTGCCGAGTTGGTGTATCGGCTGCCGCGGGCGATTTTTTTCCCTTTAATGACAGGGGAAAATGGGCACTGCAGTGCCCGGTGGAAGTCGGCGGGCGAACAGAGCCGCCGACTTCCGCCCCCGCCGCAGCGGCGCACGCATCCTCCGCATCCCCGCGGGCATCGCCCGCGGAAAAAGCCGCGCGCCGAAAGCGCCAAAACAAGCGCCGCCGCTTAGGCGGCGCGCAGGGAGGCGCGCGGCCAACGAGGCAGCCGCCGCAGCCCGCCGCAGCGGGCAAGGGCGCGCGCAGCGCGAGGGCGAGCGCAGCGAGCGGCGACCCGCGGGAAAAGGGAGGCTCCCCACGGCGAGCGCGGGCGACCGAGGCAACGCCGAGGGCGGAGGCGAGCGACCGGCAGCGCCGGGCTGAGCCGACCCAAAGCGAGCCGGAGGGGCGCGGCGAGCGGAGGGAGCGCCGGAGCGGAGCGCAAGCCCGGCGGCAAAGCCGCCGCCCGGAGGGCCGGAGGGGCTTGCGCGCAGACGGAGGGGCGAGCACAGCGAGGGGCGGGGGCAAGGCCGACCGCCGCCCGCCCGCGGAAGAAACGGCGAAGCGGAGCCGAGCCCGGCGGCGAAGCCGCCGCCCGGCTGCCGAGGCGAGGCAGGCTTCACAAGCCGCCGCAGCGGCGCAGGGAAGCCGAAAAGCGCCCGCGGCACAGAGCGAGGGACGCGGCGACCGCGGGCGCGCCGAGTACCACAGAAGCCCGCGAGCGGCCACAAGGCCGCGACCGGGCAAGCGGGCGGACGAGCGCCCGCGCCGCTGGCGGCGGGGGCGACGAGGCCACACGCCAAGGGACGAGCGGCGATTAGCCGCGACCCTACGGCAGCGAGCCGGAGGAGGCGCGAAAGTTGGCGGCGGTCTGCCGCCGCAGCCGAGCCGCCCGGAGGGCAAGCGAGGAACGACGGCGGGGCGCCGCCTATACTTGATATAGGGACAGTATTCGGTCATGTCCCTATCGGGAGGTGGGACGAATGGATGTTCCCGCGGGTCTACTTTTGAGTGATCGGGACGCCTTGCGAAACTGCAAAGTACAGCATTGGGCGGACGGGTCGCGGACGATTACCGTTTGTTCGGCTGCCGTTTGGAAGCTGCCGGGCGTGGAGGCGCGCCGCGGCGCTGTGGCGGACAAGGCGGCGGCGCTGCCGTTGGACGCCGCCGAGGAGGAGTACCGGCGGAGCGAGCGCCGAGGCAAATTTGCCGAGGCGGGCGTGATTCCTCCGGAGGAATGCGAGAACGTAAAGCGCGCTGTACGGCGCGCACGGGCGCGCGTGCGCGAGCTTGCACGCGCGAACGTATTTTCCTATTTCGTGACGCTTACGCTCAACGGAGAGCGGTTTAGCCGGTACGACGATCGCGAAATCGTGCGGCGTGCGTCCGATTGGCTGCATAACGCCGTGAGACGTTGCGGGCTGGCGTACATCCTTGTGCCGGAAAGACACAAGGATGGAGCAATACATTTCCACGGTTTTTTCAATGACGCGTTGCCGGTTGTCGATTCCGGCACGGTCATATTGCCGGGGGGCGGAAAGCCGCGGAAGCTGCCGCCGCGAAAGCGGGCAGCGGCGATTGAAAACGGCGCTCACGTCGTTTTTAATATTCCGATGTGGAAAGACGGTTTCACCACGGCGATACCCTTGTATGGCGATTACGCCGCGGCGGTTGCGTACGTTTTGAAATACATAGGAAAACAACAGGTTTATAACAGCATTGTGGAGAAAATCGGCGGGCGCTGGTTTTACTCCGGCGGCGCTCTGAAAGAGCCGCCGACGGAGTTCTTTATGGAGGACTTTGACGCCATCGACGCCGCGGGCATCGGGTGGGCGTTCGATGTTCGGCAGACCGGCGACCGTTATCGCGTCATTGAGATTGACAGCAGGGGGGAGGTGAAAATCTATGGCGACAAAAACAGCGGCAAAGGCGAAGCCGCCTTTGGCGGATAGCGAGCCGCCGCGGCTACCGTTGGAGCCGTGCGCTTCATGGGCGGACGCGGAAGCGCTCGCTCGTGATGCTCTGGCGTTCATCTTGCAGGACGGGGGCGAGAGCGGAGCGAACCGCATTCGCGCCGCGGAGCTTGTGCTCGAATGTGCGGGCGGCAAGCTCGGTGACCACGGCGAAGCCGGGCAGTTGCAGCCGGGAGCGTTCGAGGTCTGGCTACAAAAATTTGGTGGAGGGACGCGGTTGTAGTCCGATTTTTTGGACTTCCGCGGAGCACTTGACATTTTTGGAGTGTCAAGCGCCGCCGTGAGCGCCGCAGCCGCGCCGCCTTTGGCGGCTGCGGCGCGGATTCTTTAAACGAAATTTTAGCATAAAGGAGCATGCTATGGCAACGGTTAATTATCTTTTCAAACAGCAGCTCGAGCTTGTTTTGGCGTCTCTGATGCCGGCAAATCGGCTCGCGTGCGAGGTCGCTTTACATACCGGCTTGCGGATTTCGGATGTGCTCGTATTGAAAACCGATGACGTTCGGAGGTCGTCGAGGTTTTGGGTTAAGGAGACCAAAACCGGGAAAGCAAAGCTTGTCGGGCTGCCTGCGCCGCTTCGGCGGAGGCTGCTCGATCAAGCTGGAAAAACGTATGTTTTCGCCGCAAGATTGGATGAAAACGGACATCGAACGCGCCAGGCCGTTTGGGCGGATATTGACAGAGCGCAACGGGCTTTCCGCATTCCGCAGAACATCGGAACCCATTCGATGCGGAAAGATTACGCCGTCGAGCTGATGCGGAAATATGGCTCTCTCGAAAAAGTGCGGCGGGCGTTGAATCATTCAAACACGACGGTCACAAAAATTTACGCTTTGGCAGACGAGCTCGTGAAAAGAGGATAGTACACAAAACGTGTACGACCGTTAGGTTAATTCGGAGTTGACAAGCGCGGCATGATGCGTTATTTTGAAAAGCAAGGGCGGGCGCGAGCCGCAGGGGATTGGCTGCCCCAAAAATAAACAAAAAAGCTATTTTGTTTTTCTCCTCCGGCGCGGAGAATGTGCGCCGGGGAGAAGTATTTTTTCCGACAGGAAAAATTAAACAAAATAAAGATTTTGTTTAATTTGGGGGAGAGTTTTTAAATGAAAATGGCGGTAACGGCGTCACGGATGTTTTTCGCCGGCAGGAGCTGAACGCCTTTCGGGAGTTTTATGTCGTCCTTGCAGTGCGCCGGGATGACGCAGCGTTTGAATCCGAGGCGCGCGATCTCCTGCAGACGCTGATTGATCGACGGAACGGATCGAATCTCGCCTGCAAGTCCGATTTCTCCGATCGCGGCAAGATCTTCCCCGATGGGCTTGTCCCGCAGGCTCGAAGCGATCGCGAGCGCGATCGCAAGATCTGCCGCAGGCTCGTCCAGTTCCAGACCGCCGACAACGTTCACATAGGCGTCGCACCCCGCGACGTGGACGCCGCCGCGCTTTTCCAACACGGTGAGCAACAACATCAGACGGTTAAAATCGATGCCGTTTGCCGTGCGGCGAGATTGATTAGCATTCGACGGCGAAAGCAGCGCCTGCACCTCGGCAAGGATCGGGCGCGAGCCCTGCATCACGCAGGAAACGCATGTGCCGGGCGCGTTGACCGGACGGCCGGACAGCATGACCTCGGACGGGTTCGGGACCTCACGCAGCCCGGTATCGCACATTTCAAATACGCCGATCTCGTTCGTAGATCCGAAGCGGTTTTTTGCGGCGCGCAGAATGCGGTAATTCAGCGAGCGGTCGCCTTCGCAGTAGAGCACGCAATCCACCATGTGCTCCAAAACCTTTGGCCCTGCGATCGCGCCCTCCTTATTGACGTGGCCGATGACAAACGCGGTGATATTCATCGTTTTCGCAAGCTGCATCACGGCCATGGTGCAGTCCTTTACCTGACCGATGCTGCCGGGCGCGGAGGCAATATCGTTATTGTACATCGTCTGCACCGAGTCAATGATCAGAATGTCCGGCTGCAGATCCTCCACGCTCTGTATAACGGCGTTGATATCCGTTTCCGCGAGGACGAACAGATTATCACTCGATACACCGAGACGCTGTGAGCGCATTTTGAGCTGACGCTGGCTTTCCTCACCGGTCACATACAAAATCTTTGCATCCGGAATATTGCCGCAGATCTGCAGCAGCAGCGTGGATTTTCCGATACCGGGTGCGCCGCCGACCAGCACGAGCGAGCCGCGCACGGCTCCGCCGCCGAGAACGCGGTCCATTTCCGCTATACCTGTGGAAAACCGGATCTCCTCCTCGTCATCCAGCTGTGAGACGGGCTTCGGAATGCTCCGGCGTGTTCCGGCGATTTTCACGGCGGCGCTTTTCGCCGCGGCACTGCCGGATGACGCGGAGGGCGCTTCCACGACGGTATTCCATGCACCGCATGCCGGGCAGCGGCCGAACCATTTTCCCGTTTCGTTGCCGCATTCCGTGCAGAAAAACACACTTTTGGCTTTCATAAAACGCCTTTCTCTGTAAACTGGAGATAGCACGCCGTCAATACCGACGCGATCTTCTTCTGATAATCCGCGCTTTGCAGAAGCGGAAGCTCCTGCGGATGCGAAAGGAAGCCGCACTCGACCAGTACGGCGGTACAGTGAACGTGAGACATAATATAAATGTCCTTCCCTGCCGGTACCGGTACGCGCCGGTTTTCCGGCAGCAGCGCTGCGGTGAGCCGGGACTGGAGAAGCTCGGCCAGCGCGCGGCTGGACTCGTTGCGCGCATACAGGACCTGCGAACCATGCGGTACGGATGAGGGATAAATGTTCTGATGGATGCTCATAAATACAGGGGAATCAACGCTTTCGGCAATCTCAACCCGCCGTCGGGTATCCCACTTCTTCATAGCCGCGATGGTCTTTACCTCTGCCGGATAGTCAAGCTCCTCGGTTTCGCGCGTCATAACGGTATCGATACCGAGGAACGTACAGAGATCCCGGACGCGCAGCGATATGGCGAGATTCAGCGTGCTTTCCGGCGTTCCGTCCGGCGCTACGGCGCCTCCGTCTGCGCCGCCGTGGCCGGGGTCGAGGATCAGCACAGGCAAGGAGCCGGCAATCTCCGCCGACGCGGAACGGGCATTTGCGCCCGATAAAAACACACTTTGTATTATGACACAAATCCAAAGGAATGACAAGGCAAAAAGCGCGACGTCTTCCGCGCGGACGGTTTTATACAGCTTTTTAACAAACAAAATGCATCGCCTCCCTCAAGCTATGCTATGAGAGCGGCGATGCACTTTATGAAAGGAAAGGCTCAGCCCTCCTCCAGGAATTTCTCCAGACGGTCAAGGCCCTCCTTGATGGTTTCGAGCGACGTGGCATACGTCCAGCGGACGAAGTTCGGCGCGTCAAACGCGCAGCAAGAGACGACAGCGACCAGCCCCTTTTCCAGAAACGCCATGGCGAAATCGTCGGCGTTGCGGATCACGCGCCCGCCGAGCGTGCGCCCGATGAGCTTTTCAAGATTCATCATCACATAAAATGCACCGTCCGGCTTCAGGCAGCTCACGCCGTCGATTTTATTCATGCGCTCGACAAGATAGTTCCGGCGTTCCTCAAATACCTTGCGCATCTCGTCTACGCTCTCCTGCGGTCCGCGCATGGCCTCCGCCATAGCCGCCTGGTTCATCGCGCCGATGCTGCCGAGCGCATGGCTCAGGCAGTTCGTCATGACTTTGGCAATGCGCTTGTCGCCGCAGGCAGCAAAACCGCAGCGCCAGCCGGTCATGGAATAGCTCTTGGATACGCCGTTGATGATGATGGTATGTTTCTTTACTTCCTCGCCGAGCGCCGCAACGCTGGTAAATTTTTGTCCGTCGTAGCAGAGACGGTAGTAGATCTCGTCGGCGACGATATAGATGTCATGGCGCAGGCAGACCTCCGCAAGCGCTTCCAACTCTTCCTTGGAGTAGATCATGCCGGTCGGGTTGGACGGGTTATTGAGCACGAGCGCCTTAGTCTTATCCGTAATGGCGGCTTCAAGCTGCTCCGGCGTCATTTTAAAATGCTGCGACTCGGTCGTCGGAACGATCACCGGAACGCCGCCCACCATACGGATCTGCTCCGTATAGCTGACCCAGTACGGCGCGGGAACGATGACCTCATCGCCGGTGTCGAGCAGCGTAAAAAACGCAGCATAAAGGCACGCCTTGGCGCCGTTGGAAATGACGATGGCGTCATAATCAAAGTCCACGCCCAGGTCTTCCTTCATGCGATAAGCTACCGCCTTGCGGGCTTCAACGGTGCCGGACGTCGGCGTATACTTCGTCTGTCCCTCCCGGATGGCATGGATTCCCGCTTCTTTGATATGGTCGGGCGTATCAAAATCCGGCTCCCCTGCCCCAAACCCCACGACAGGTATGCCCTCTGCCTTCATCTGCTTGAATTTTGAGTTTACCGCCAGCGTTGCGGACGGAGCAACGGCGGAACGGATCCTGGATAATTCTTTCATGGTAAAGCCCTCCATACAAGTATGGCGTCATTATATGGCATAGCCAACAAAAAATCAATACCTAATTTGGCTAATAATGCGCAGCCGAAGCGAAATAATCGCTTCGGCTTGCAAGTTTTATTATATAATTATGCAAATCAGAGATCCGCCGCCTTCGTTTACGATGCGCGTGAGCGTCTGCTGAAGTTTTGCCTGCGCGTTGACGGGCATCTGCCGGAGCTTTGTGATAACGCCTTCGCTCGCAATATCGTAGAGCGATTTTCCGAAGATGTTCGATTCCCAGATGCGGCTCGTATCCCCCTCGAAGCCCTGCAGAAGGAAGTTGATGATCTGCTCCGAGGCTTTTTCCCCGCCGAGCGCGGGACTGACCTCGGTTTCAATGTTTGCCATGATCATATGAATGGACGGCGCAGAGGCCTTGAGGCGCACGCCGTAGCGCCCGCCCTGCCGGACGATCTCCGGCTCTTCGAGCTTGAGCTCATCCGGCGACGGTACGACGATTCCGTACCCGGTCTCCCGGACGTCCTTTAAGGCGCTGCTGATCCGGTCGTATTCATTCTTAATGCCGCGCATTTCGGTCAGAAGCGCCATCAGATCGCCGTCATCGCGGATAGCAAAGCCGGACTGCTCACTGATTGTCTGATAATAGAGCGCTCTCGGAAGCTCCACGCGGATATCCGCCGTGCCGCACCCCATCTGCAGCGCCATGACAGAGACGGAGAGAACGTTTTCTGCGTCCCGAAGCGCGCTTGTCATCGCGTAAACATCGCGGATACGCCGTATATTCTGCGCCGATGTGCGGACGCCGTTATAGAGCGATGCGCGCAGCGGATGCTCGATCGGCAGCGCATCGACCCAACTCGGCAGGAAAACATCCAGCTCCGACAGCGGAAATTCGTACAGCGCCGAATGAAGGATCTCGCAGATATCGTTTTCCGTCAGCTCCAGACAGTTTACGCAGACACAGCCGGCGCCATATTTTTCTCCGATCGAGCGGCACAGCGCTTTTGCACTTTCCGAGTTTGGCTCGGCGCTGTTGAGAACGATCGTGAACGGTTTTCCGATATCCTGCAGCTCGCGAACAACACGCTCTTCCGCCGGGACATAGTCCTCGCGGGGAATCTCGCAGATCGTGCCGTCACACGTGATGACGAGACCGATCGTCGAGTGTTCGGCAATGACCTTGTATGTTCCCTGCTCCGCGGCCTCCGTCAGAGAGACTTCCCGGTCGAACCACGGCGTTGTCACCATGCGTTCCACACCATCCTCAAACTGTCCGGAAGCGCCCTTGACCATGTAGCCAACGCAGTCGATCAGCCGGACGGAGAGATCGGTATCGTCGCCAAGGCGGACTGTTACCGCCTCTTCGGGAATAAATTTCGGTTCCGCCGTCATAATGGTACGCCCGGAGCCGCTTTGCGGCAGCTCGTCGCGGGCGCGCTCTTTCCGGTAGACATTGTCAATGCGCGGAATGACGAGCGTTTCCATGAAGCGCTTGATGAAGGTGGACTTGCCCGTGCGGACCGGTCCCACCACACCAAGATATATATCTCCGTCCGTGCGGAGAGCGATGTCCTCGTAAATCGTTGATTCAGACACGGTCAGACCCCCTGTACATGATTTCAATGCATCCTATGGGGATAAGCCGGTAAATATGCTTGTTTCAGAATCTGAATCCGTGCGAGAGCGGCCCCTGCAGCCGTGAGAGACACACGTCGATCTCCGGGAATCCCTGCCGCAGCAGCTCTGCGAGCGCCGGCATGACAACGTTTTCGGTTGCGAAGTGGCCGCCCTCAATAAGATTCAGTCCCAGTTCCGCGCCATCCATCCACTGGTGGTGCTTGATCTCTCCGGTCAGTACCGTATCGCAGCCGCGCTGTGCCGCTTCATAGAGAATGTCCCCGCCCGCGCCGCCGCAGAGCGCCAGATACTCCACACGCCGCGAAGCGTCGTAATAGCGCATATCGGGAGCGGAAAGCGCTGTGCGGGTCTGGGTGAGAAATTCCGCAAGAGACATAGCCTCCGGCAGACGGCAGAAGCAGCCGATGTCCGGTGTATACTCCAGCTCTTCCCCGCCGACGGCGTTGGCAAGAGCCGTGTTTACGCCGCCTTCGAGCGCATCGAGATTTGTGTGCAGACAGATGGCGGAGAGATTTCCCTGCAAAAGGGCAATGACGCGCCTGGCGTCCGGCGTGTCCGCGCAAATACGGCGCAGCGGCGTAAAGATGAGCGGATGATGTGAAACGATCAGCTCCGCATGAAGCGACAGCGCCTCTTCGATGGCCTGCTGTGTGATATCGAGCACGACGAGCACGCGGCTCACCTCGCGGTCCGGAAAGCCGCAGAGCAGTCCAACGTTATCAAAATCCAGCTTGAGCGATGAGGGGACGCGCTCTTCGAGATAATCGGCAATTTCACGAACCGTCGCCATGGGATATCCTCCTCATTTTCATAATATCTTCCGATGCGAGACGCAGCATATACAGCCGCTCGCTGCCGCTCTCCCGCCCGGAGCGCTCCAGCCCTCGAATGGCCGTTTGCAGCCGCTTTTCCTGTTCGGCAAGCATTTCTGAGAATAACGGGTCACCGGAGACAAGCGAGTACTTTCCGCAGTACATCTCCCCCGGCGACAGAGCATCCGGCACACCGGAGCTCACGGCGAGAATGGAATAAAGCCGTCCGCCGTCACGTACAAGGCGCTCGGCGCGGATCAAAAGCCCGAGCGACGGCAGCGCGGCGCGAAGTTCCTCCGGACGGGACATTGGCTGCAAAAGCAGCAGCGCGCCGGAGCATGCCCACGGTGCGGCGCGAAGGATACCGGCGATATTCTCTCCGCCCATACCGGCGATCACGACCGTATCGACACTGTCGGGCGATACGCCGGTCAGTCCGTCGCAAAGAACGCAGGAAAGATTCGGCACCCCCGCGGCGCAGGCGTTTTCCTTTGCGTGGGAGAGCGGGCCGGGGCGGATATCCGAAGCAATGGCGCTTTGGATTTTTCCGTCCAGCAAAAGCCGGATGGGAAGCAGCGCATGGTCTGTCCCGACGTCAGCAAGGCGAGCGCCGTCCGGAACGAGCGCGGCGATCGCCGCAAGACGCGGCGGTAATTTAAATGTACGATCCATACCGATACTATGAAAAACGGCGAGGACGGAGTATGCCCTCACCGTTTTTCTTCCTTGTTCTTCAGCCCTGAGCCGCGATAAACTCGTTGACCTTTTCGACAAACTTATCGACATCGACGCCGTGAGCAGCGCAGGCTTCCTCCACGTTTTCACCGCTCGCCATGGCACAGCCCATGCAGTGCATACCGATCGCCTGGAACATCGGCGCGACGAACGGAGCATTCTCCATGATCTCGGCGATCAGCGTGGTCTTTTCAATCTGGTACATTGTATAGCCTCCTAAGACATATATAATAGTTGTATTATACCCATGATGTTCCCGTTTTTCAACCGGTTTCGACGAAATTGAAAAAAGAAAACGGGAGCGGAAATCCGCTCCCGTTTTCTTGCGGTCCGATGACCCTGATCGTCAAATTACTGCTGGTTCGCCTTGATCTTGGCGAAGCAATCGCTGCAGTAGACCGGACGGTCAGACTTGGGCTCAAACGGCACACGAGCCTCGCCGCCGCAGGCGGCGCAGGTAGCCGTGAAGTACTCACGGGGGCCGCGAGCGGAGTTCTTGCGAGCGTCGCGGCAGGCCTTGCAGCGCTGGGGCTCGTTCTGGAAGCCGCGCTCCGCATAAAACTCCTGCTCACCGGCGGTGAAAACGAACTCATTGCCGCACTCTTTGCATACCAGGGTCTTGTCCTCGTACATTTGCTGATCCTCTCTTTGATTCTGCCCTTGGGCTTGATATTGCGTTCAGCTTTCGCTGTTGTCGCCTAAAGAAGTTATCCGGGAGAGCTTGCGCCGGATTCGCTGTACGGCATTGTCAACCGCTTTCTCGGAACGGCCGCTGGCAGCAGCCATGGAGCAGTAAGACTGTCCTTGCAAATACAGAGGCAGGACCTTCTGCTCAAAGGGTGACAAGCACCGGGAAAATGTCTGGAAAAATTCGTCTGCGCGCTCTCTTGCCAAAACCTGCTCTTCCGGGGTCCTCCGTAACTCAAGGGCTGCATACATACCGGGACAGCTGCTTTCACTGCCAAACGCATCCTCCAGTGATACGCCGCTGTTGAGAGGGATATGCTTCAAACGAGACGCCGATTTAATCGCGCTGAAAATCCGGCGTTGGATGCACAACTCCGCATACGCCTTAAAGGGAACGCCGTGCGAAGGGCTGTACTCGCGAATTGCGGAGAGAAGGCCGAGCATTCCCTCCTGCGTGAGATCTTCGCTGTCCCCTCCGGCAAGAAAATACGGTCTCGCGCAGATACGGACAAGCTGACTGTATCGAGCGGCTAACGCATCTTCCGCTCCGGCGCAGCCGGAAACGGCCATTTGCTGCAGCTGCTCATCGCTGAAGCATTGAAAATCTTCCATAAAAAAACCATTTTATATTCGAATTATATTAGTTTTCACCAACAAAGTCAAGAGAATTGTAAAATTATTATGAAGAATTTTCCCAAATCTCCGTGCAATTCACAGACTGAGCTGTTGCTGGCCGTGAAACGGGATGCCGAGATGCTCATACGCCTTCTGTGTAACGCAGCGTCCGCGCGGCGTCCGCGTGAGAAAACCCTGCTGCAGAAGATACGGTTCATAGACGTCCTCAAGCGTAACGGATTCTTCATTGATCGTCGCCGCCAGCGTCTCCACGCCGACCGGTCCGCCGGAATAGAACTCAATAATGCTGCGCAGCATGCGCCGGTCCAGCGCATCGAGACCGAGATGATCGATCTCCAGCCGGTTGAGCGCTTTATCTGCAACGTCCCGCGTTATCCGGCCGTTGGCGGTTACCTGTGCGAAATCACGCACACGGCGTAAAATACGGTTGGCAATGCGCGGAGTGCCGCGGCTGCGGCGAGCAATCTCGTCCGCGCCGGCGGAGTCGATCTCAATGCCGAGGATCCCGGCGCTGCGCTCTACAATGCGGCGAAGCTCCTCCGGCGAATACAGCTCGAGACGGAGGATCACGCCGAAGCGGTCGCGCAGCGGTGCGGAGAGCTGACCGGAGCGCGTCGTTGCGCCGATGAGCGTGAATTTCGGAAGATCGAGCCGGATGGAATTTGCGGAAGGCCCTTTACCGATGATGATATCGATGGCGAAGTCCTCCATCGCAGGATAGAGAATTTCCTCCACCGCCCGGTTCATGCGGTGGATCTCGTCAACAAAGAGGATATCGTTCTCTTGAAGATTTGTGAGCAACGCCGCAAGATCGCCCGCTTTTTCAATGGTCGGTCCGGAGGTGATGCGCATGTTTACGCCCATTTCGTTGGCGATAACAGCGGCGAGCGTTGTTTTACCAAGGCCCGGAGGGCCGTGGAGCAAAACGTGGTCCAGCGATTCTCCGCGCATTTTTGCCGCCTGAATGAAAATGCGAAGGTTCTCCTTTGCACGCTCCTGCCCGATATACTCATTTAAAAACCGCGGGCGGAGCGAGCCTTCCCCGGCGTCCTCCGGCAACACAACGGAACGGGTGATCAATTCATTTTCCTGTGACGCATCCGAAAAACTGATCGCCAAGCTGCTCCGCCTCCTTTTACTTCATCATTTTTTTGAGACCCTGTCGCACTATATCCTCGACGGAAAGCGTCTGAATATCCAATCCCTTAAGCGCCGCAGCGATCTCATTTGCGCCGTAGCCGAGTACGCCAAGCGCCGCCGCCGCGTCGGAGAGCTTATCTCCGCCGGAAGCTGCCGCGGGCGCGAAAGCGCCGGGCGAACCGAAGCCGGTATCCGCAGCGGCGCCGGAAAATTTATCCTTCAACTCAAGGATCACGCGCTGCGCGATCTTTTTGCCGATGCCGGGAGCCGCCGTCAGCGCCTTCTCATTGCCGGACAGAACAGCGAGAGAGAGCGATTCCGGCGTGTTGGCGGAGAGGATCGCCTGCGCCGCCTTTGCACCGACGCCGGAAACTCCCGTCAACAGCTCAAAACAGCGTTTTTCCTCCTGTGTGGCAAAGCCATAAAGATCAAACGTGCCTTCACGAATGACTGGACAAATATAAAACCTGCTCTTTCCCCCCATACGGACGCGGGAGAGCGAGTTTGCGGTCGTATTGACGGCGTAGCCCACGCCGCCGCAGTCAACAACCGCGACGGAGCCGTCGATCAGAGAAATGACGCCTTCTATATAGTAGAACATGGATTTGTATCTCCTTCCCGGGTCAAGAGAGACGTTGAGCTGCGCGCATGGCAGAGCGCAACCGCGATCGCATCCGCAGTGTCATCCGGCCGCGGTACGGCGGTCAGATGCAGAATCCGGCGCACCATGTCCATGACCTGTCGTTTTTCCGCCTTGCCGTATCCGACGACCGCCTGCTTTACCTGCATGGGCGTGTACTCATATACCGGAACGCCGCAGCGAAATGCGCAGAGCAGGATGACGCCGCGGGCGTGCGCCACAGGAATGCCGGTCGTAATGTTTTTGCTGAAGAAAAGCTCCTCAATCGAAATGGCATCCGGACCGCACGAGCGGACCAGCTCCTCGAGATCCGAATAGATACGATCGAGCCGCGACGAAAGCGGCGTGTGCGCCGGCGTGGTGATGACGCCGCAGGAGAGGATTCTTTGCTGTGTGCCGGATGTTTCCAGCAAGCCGAAGCCGACGGTCGCAACACCGGGGTCGATGCCAAGAATTTTCATAGAGCTCCCCTTTCCTATCCAATGTATTTTATCATAAAAGAGGATTTCTGGCAATGCTTTTCGTACCGCCGGTTTTATGCAAAGAAAAACGGGTTGGATATACTCCAACCCGTTTGGATGTTTTGAAAAACTATTTATGCTCCGTCCAGATGCGGGAGGAAAAGAGGATCCCCGCGATACCGGCAACAGTGTCGAGCATGGCCGCAAACCAGAGCTGATACGTAACGCCGAGCAGCGCCAGAATGAGCAGCACAGCCTTGACGGCGAAAACTGCCAGCAGAAGCTGCCGAACCGTAGACCGCGTGGCTTTTGCCGCGTCGATCGCGCCTGCGATGGGAGAAGCACTCTTATCCATGATGACCGCGCTGCCCGTCTGCATGGCCGTCTCAGATGCGAGACCGTCAACGCAAACACCGATATCGGCCGCGTTGAAGCAGGCGGAATCGCCGGTCGCCTCGCCCACATACAATACGCTGTTTACCGGATATCGCTCCTTGATCTCCTGGATCTTTTCCAGCCGGTCCATCGGCATGCACTGCGCGTAATACTCCCGCACGCCGGCGGAAACGGCGGCGGTACGGGTCTTTTCCGGGCTGTCTGCGGAGAGCATGATACACTCGCAGCCCGCGCCGGAAACGGCGCTGAAGGAGGCTCTGGCATCGTCGCGGATCGTATCGGAAAGATAGATGCAGCCGGCGTACTGGTCGTTGACGGACATATACACGGTAACGCTGTCGCCGACAGGGTCGGTAACGGTAATGCCGTTTTTCTCCATATAGGACGCGTCGCCCATACGGATGTTGATTCCGTCGATCACAGCGGTGATGCCGTCGGGCTCCTCGGTGAATTCCTCGATAAGCGTGGCGTCGATCGCCTGTCCGTATGCCTTGGCGATGGACGCGGCAACAGGAGTGGAAGAGCCGGATTCGGCGTGCGCCGCAACTTTGAGCAGCACGGCGGGGTCAAGCCGTTCCGACTTCACAGAGGATACGCGGTAAAACCCGGTGGAAAGCATTTCGTCCTTGTCGAATATGACCGCTCCTGCGCGGGAAAGCCCGTCCAGAACAAAAGCGTCCTTTACAACAACACCGTTCTGCAGCGAGCGGAGCAGCCCGGCAAGATACATGAACGGCAGCGGCGCGAGAAATGCCGTGGGACAGGAGATGATGAGAAGTACGAGCGCGCGGTGAATAGCCTCCTCTGTCGGCGCGGTGGTAAAGATCAAAAGGAGAAGCGAAATCAGAACGCTGACGCCGAGAGCGAACGGGGCATAGACACGCGCGTAACGCTCCACGGAATCGGTTTCGGGGCCGTACACAGCGTCCGGATCGGAAACAGCGCCGATCGCATGCGCAAAAACGGAGTCCGACGCGGCGCCGAGCGCCGTGCACCGGACGGCGGCGCTGCTGTTGACAGCCCCTGCGGGGATCTTTTGTCCGGCTGTGACTTCGCGCCGGGCGGTATGTCCGAAGATCGGGGCAAGATCCAGCGTGGCGGAGCCTTCCAGAATTTCGAGATCCGCCGGGGCGCGCTGGCCGCGTTCGAGAATGAGAATGTCGCCGAGCTGAACATCCTCCGGCGAAATGGCGGTTTTCTCCCCGCCGCGAAGAACGGTGACGCTCGGCACATAGGGATCTACATGGTCGCGGAAGCTGGACTTTGTGAGCGCCGAAGCATACGAGCGGATGATATAACCGGCCTGATAAATCAGCATGACAGCAGCGGCTTCATACCCTTCGTTGATTGTGAAAGCAAGAATTGCCGCAATGGAAACAATAAGCTCCTCACCAAGGCAGTGTTCCTTAACAAGCCGGACACAGGCGCGGTACAACACATCAAAGCCGCTGATCAGCGTGCTGAGAAGCAGCAAGAGGAGCGATATGCCTTCTCCAAGGCGCAGAAAGAGACCGAGACAGAGCAAAACAACGGCGGCACCAAGCCGGACAAACAGAAGTTTGTCCACACCGTACCACGTGATCCCGCCGAGAGAGGCGGCGCCGCCTCCGCTTTCTCCTTCTGTTTTCTTTTTGAAATGTTCTTTCATATCGTTAACTCCATCCCATGGTTCCGTAATATTCCACTTTACATAATAGTATATCATCTACATGCCAAAAAGCAACCGCGATTTTAAGTTTTTCAAAAAAAGGTCACAAAGATTTCTTTCGGCATACGATGGGCTGAGAGCGTCGCTCTCTATCCCGAAATATGGAGGAATCGTTTTGAATAATAAGCAATCCGCCGAGACCGTCTGCGGATATAAATGCGGCGCTTTGCCGCCCTGCGCGCCGCTGGCGGTCGGGATTGTTCCCGCGCAGGAAAATGCGCAGGCACAGTATGAGCCGGACAAAGCGCTTGCGCGCGGCACCCTGTTCCCGGGACTGGATCTTCCTCTCGGAAACATGGTCAACGATGCGGCGCCGAACGTTCCGCTTGCCGAACTAATGGCGATCGATTTTGCCGCACACGATCTGTCGCTGTATCTCGACACGCATCCCGGCGATACGGAGGCGTTCGCCGCCTATCAGGATTTTCTCCGGCTTGCCGAGGAGGGCGCGCAGCGCTATGCCAGACTCTACGGGCCGATCACCAAGCGGGATCTTCTCAACGCGGAAACGTATACCTGGCTGAAAAGCCCCTGGCCGTGGGAGTACCGCGGCAGCATGGAGGGTTGACGCATGTTTATTTATAAGAAGAATCTGCAGTACCCGGTACGAATCGCCAATACGAACCCGGCGCTTGCCAAGGTCATCATCTCGCAGTACGGCGGGCCGAACGGGGAGCTTGGCGCATCGCTCCGCTATTTAAGTCAGCGCTTTGCCATGCCGAGCGACGAAGTCAAGGGAATCCTTACCGACATCGGCACGGAAGAGCTCGGTCACCTGGAGATGGTCGGCTCGATCGTCCACCAGCTCACCCGGAATCTGACGCCGGAAGAAATCAAGGCGCAGGGCTTTGACGCATATTTTGTCGATCATACGCTCGGCGTATTTCCGCAGGCGGCGGCGGGCGTGCCGTGGAACGCGATCAGCATCGCCGTCAGCGGCGATGTGATCGCCGATCTCACAGAGGACCTTGCCGCCGAGCAGAAGGCGCGCGCTACCTACGATAATATTCTCCGGCTTTCGGATGATCCCGATGTAAACAACGTTATCCGCTTCCTGCGCGAGCGGGAGGTCGTCCACTACCAGCGCTTCGGCGAGGCGCTGGGGCTTGTGACGGAAAAGCTCAACCAGAACAACGTCTACTATATGAACCCGGCATTCCCCGGACGCTGAAGCCGAAAAAACGGCGGCGAAAGAATTATTTCGCCGCCGTTTTTCCCTCCAGCCGGAGCCGGGCGAGGATCTCTTCGTCCGCCGGACAGAAGTCATAGCCGTCAATTTCCTCCGGTGCGATCCAGCAAATGGCGTTATGCTCCAAAAGCTGCGGCACGCCGTCGGTGATCTCCGCGTGAAAAAGCGTCAGATGGACGGTGAGATCGGGATAATCATGCGTCAACTCCATATATACATTACCGACGGAGACGGTAACGCCCAGTTCCTCCCGGCATTCGCGCACAAGGGCTTCCTGCATTGTTTCTCCCGGCTCGACCTTGCCGCCGACAAATTCCCAGAGCAGTCCCCGCGCCTTATGCGCCGGGCGCTGGCAGATGAGAAAGCGCCGTGGGTTTTCCTTAGTGCGGACAAGCGCTGCAACGACTTCCACCATGATCCTATCCTCATTGCTTTTATATTTTATTACATGGTAGACGCTTCAGCGCGAAAAGTCAAGGAACCGGAAAGAGACGGCGGAATAGAATAAAGGGAAAGAAGTTACCGGAAAGGGCTGATTCTGCCATGCAATCGATCATTCCTCTGGGAAAAATGACGCCGGGCACACAGGGAATTATAGCAGGAATACATTCGGAGTGCCTTTTAAGCCGCCGCCTTCTCGATCTTGGTTTTGCGGAGGGAGCGGGAATACAATGTCTCTTTCACAGCATGTTCGGCGATCCGACGGCCTACGAAATCTGCGGCACAGTAATCGCGCTGCGCGCCGGGGACGGGGCTTCCGTGCTCGTCCGTCTTCCTGACGGGGCGGATTCGTAATGGCGGAGGCTTACCGTTTTGCACTGGTGGGAAATCCGAACGTGGGGAAAAGCTCGCTTTTCAACGCCCTGACCGGCTTGCACCAGCATACAGGAAACTGGCCGGGGAAAACGGTCGCAACTGCGTCGGGATCGTGCAGCCTTGACGGTTCTGCCGTTGAGCTCGTCGATCTGCCGGGAACATATTCCCTCTCCGCCCATTCGCCGGAAGAGGAGGTCGCGGCGGAATATATCTCCTTCGGCAGCGCGGATGCGGTGATCGTCGTCTGCGACGCTACGGCGCTTGAGCGGAATCTCTATCTTGCTCTGCAGGTCATGGAAATCACGGACCGCGTTGTTGTGTGCGTAAATCTGATGGATGAGGCCGAAAAGCGGGGCATTACGGTGGATATTCCGCGGTTATCGCAGCTGCTCGGCGTGCGCGTTGTCGGAACGAGCGCACGGCAAAAGAAAACGCTCCCTCCCCTGCTGCGCGCGGCGCTCGCCGCCGCGCGGGAGAATCGCCGCGAATCCGTTCCGGTACGCTATAACGAGACGATCGAAGCCGGACTCTTTTCAATCGCGGCGCGGCTGGATGAGCTGCTTCCCGAGAGGACGCCAAATCACCGGTGGGTCGCAATGCAGCTTTTGCTTGGCGGTGATTCCGCCGTCCGCACAATAGAGGAAAAGCTCGGGCGGCCTCTGGCGGAGGATCCTTTTCTCAGAGAGGCAATTCGTCTTGGGTGCGAGCGTATCGACCGTTCCGAAGAAAACGCCGAAACCGCCGCGGCGACTGTGCTTCTCCGCCATGCTGCCGAAATTGCATCGCAAGTCGTTTACGCAGAGCGTCGGAACGGCTTTTCCCGTGACAGGAAGGCCGACCGTATCCTGACCGGAAAGAAATTCGGCGTTCCGATCATGCTGCTGTTGCTGCTGATCCTCTTCTATCTGACGGTACAGGGCGCAAACTATCCTTCGGCAGTGCTTTCCTCCGTGCTGTTCGGGTTCAGCGATATTCTCTCGCGCTGGCTGCTTGCCGCCGGGCTTCCGCTTTGGCTGCATGATGCGCTGATCCTCGGCGTATACCGGGTGACGGCATGGGTCGTATCCGTTATGCTGCCGCCGATGGCGATCTTCTTTCCGCTGTTTACGCTTCTTGAGGATGTCGGCTATCTGCCGCGAATCGCGTTCAATCTTGATAAACCGTTTGAGCGCTGCCGCGCATGCGGCAAACAGGCGCTGACGATGGCGATGGGATTTGGCTGCAACGCCGCCGGCGTTGTCGGCTGCCGGATCATCGATTCGCCGCGCGAGCGGCTGCTTGCCATACTCACAAACAGCTTTGTCCCTTGCAACGGGCGCTTTCCTATTTTGATTTTTCTGCTTGGCGCTTTCTTTTCCCCGGGCGAGCCTGTTGTTTCCGCGCTTCTGCTGACAGGCGTCGTTTGTCTCGGCATTGCCGCGACCTTTGGCGCGACACGGCTTTTATCCGCCACGGTGCTGCGCGGCGAACCGTCCTCCTATATTCTGGAACTGCCGCCGTACCGACGGCCGCAGCTCGGCAAAATTCTTGTCCGCTCGCTTCTTGACCGGACGGTATTTGTGCTGGGGCGGGCTGCCGCCGTTGCCGCGCCTGCCGGACTGATCCTCTGGCTGCTTGGGAATATTTCCGTTGGGAATGTCGCTTTGCTGCGGTATCTGTCGGATACAATTGATCCGGTCGGGCGGCTCCTTGGCATGGATGGCGTGATCCTGCTGGCATTCGTTCTGGGCTTTCCGGCTAATGAAACGGTGATCCCCATCGCCATGATGATCTATATGGCCGAGGGAGCGCTAAACCGGACGCTCTCGGCCTCGGCAATGAACGGGATACTGCTCGCGAACGGCTGGACAGAAAAAACGGCGGCGTGCGTCATCGTCTTTACGCTGATACACTGGCCGTGCTCCACAACGCTGCTCTCCGTAAAGAAGGAGACCGGAAGCTGGACGTGGACGGCGCTCGCCGCTGCGCTCCCCACGCTTTGCGGCGCGCTGCTGTGTATGCTCATCAATCTTGTTTTTCACTGACCGCAGTACTCTTTGGCGGAGGATTCTTCGGGATCCCCGAGAACCCCGGCGCTTGCGCGTCTCTCCGGCCTCTTTCATCTCTTTCAGCCGCTTCTCGGCGTCTGTGATCCACCGCAGTTCGGAGGCAAACGGGAAGCTCTCGTCGTTCCGGTCGTTTGCTTCATTCCACGCCTTTGCGCGGCGCTCATACTCGCGCCTCAGCTCGGCGTATTCGCGGCTCTCCACCTGCGTACTTGCCCGGCCGGAAGTTTTTCCTTGACTTTCCCTCTCGGAGGAGCGTATAGTGTTTATAAATACGGAACTTGTGGCATTGGCAAGAGAGCCGGATACGGTCACTCCCCTTTGCGATTCTCGTTCCGTATCTTTTTTCATTTCCATGCTCTGCTCAAACTCAAAAACCGATCCATCCGGTGTCAAGATTCTATGGGCATAGTATTTGTTTCCTCGCAGATTTATCACAACCGCCATATTCCCGCGCTGTCCATTCAGTTCCACAGGCGCCGCAATAGTCATCGTTGCTTTTCTCCTGCTTTTGTGGTCATTATGCCCGCCAACCTCAATACCGCGCTTTATTACATCGGGGGCTGCAACAAGAGCTGCTTTTTCAGCAGGAGTATCCGCGTACTTCACCGCTTCTCTTATTGCTTTTTGGCTTACATCCACTTTGCCGAGTCCTCGCCGGTCTACATACTCCGGTCTTGTATTCAGCTCATTGATAGCCCATTCCGCCGCTTTTGGTTTGCTTCGTAAATTGGTTGGCACGGTCTTTTTCGATACAACCGCCATTTTGTTGAGTGTTTCTTGGTTTCGGATGATCTGTTCTTTTATGCTGGCGGTTTCTTCGTCATATGCAGCCTTTTCCGCTCTCATGTAGTTAACATTGCCTCTGTCCGCAAACACGGTATCCGCGTCGCCCAGATCGGGCGGCGTTTTTCTTCGCTCTTCGGCTGTCAACTTCCGGCGGTTTGCCGTGTCCCTCGCTTCGATCTTCCCAGCGGTGTTCCGGTAAAGCTCCCTCGGCATCATCTCTTCGCCGCTTGTCCAGCGCTTAATGATGGTGTGTCGCGCTTGCTGAAATACCCCTTTGTTCCGTCCGGCAGCGTGACAATGCTCGCCCGGCCGGAAGATTTTCCTTGACTTTTCCCCTCTGCGTAGCGTATATTTTTCATAGAGGGAGCGGCGGCGTTACTGTCAATGTTGGCGCTTTGTGTGCCCGCAGCAGGGCCGGAGTTTTCTCTGTATCCGGGCGAACCGTTGGCGGTGTCGTTTTCGGCACCGTTTACCACAGCATGTAGAGTCTGTGGGGCGGCTCGCCCGGTTTTTATATCCCGTTCGGCATGGAAACTGTATACAGCCCCGCAGTATTCCACGAGTGTTCCATATATATGTCAATTCCTGAATGTTCCGGTAAAAATCATCCGCAAGATTCAGTGCTGCCCTACTCCTGTACCGCCGCGTCCTCTGAAAACCAGTTCAGCCCGGCGTAGGCGTCCGCCGTCTGAAGATTGTGCGAACGCAATTATTTCACGCTTGATAATGCCAAAACCCCTTGAAATTGCCCGTTTTTTGAGCATTTCAAGGGGTTTTCCGTTGGAGCGGATAATGGGAGTCGAACCCACCTCTACGGCTTGGGAAGCCGTCGTTCTACCGATGAACTATATCCGCGTGTTCTGTTTACTGGTGTACTCTACCAAAATATACCCAAAATGTCAAGCGAGAAAAAGGATTCATAGCTTGTGACTCGTCCGAATACGCTTTGGCAGGAGTGTGATTTGGAATGAAACGTGCAAAACGCGCAACCATCTATGTGGCAGCCGGACTGTTCGTAGCGGCGGCTGCCGCAAAGCTGCTCTTCCCTGCCCGCACATCCGAAACGATTCGAACGATCGAAAAAAAACTTCACAGAGCAGACTATCAGACGGAGGAGACCGTCACGTCTGTGACGGAAGCGGCAGACAATACCGCGATGCCGGTCACGGTCACGATCAACGCCGCGGAGTTCCTCGGTCTCGTGGAACCGGCCGATACGGAAGAGCTGTCCCCCGCTGTGGAGGAGGCAATGGCGGCGTTTATGGAGGAACAGCAGCCGTTCGTCGATCTCGGCGTTCCGGCCAATGTATCCTACGACGCGCCAATGCCCCAGTTTTCCTTTGTTCGGCCGCTTTCCGCCAGGGTATCCTCCGATTTCGGTTACCGGCTGCACCCGATCGATAATGAGACAAAGTTCCACTACGGCACGGATCTTGCAGCAAACTCCGGCGACGACATCGTCTGCTTTGCGGCGGGAACGGTAACGGAGGTCGGCGAAAACGGGACCAACGGAAAATTTCTCCGTGTAGAGCACGAGGACGGGTATGCGACGATGTATGCGCATTGCGGCCAGATCTATGTGGAAGAAGGACAAAAGGTCTTTGCCGGGGAGAAGATCGCGCTTGTCGGCGCAACCGGCAGGGTGACCGGCCCGCATCTCCATTTTGAGTTGACGCACGACGGCGTTTATCTGAATCCGGCGTTTTATCTGGCAACGCTTTGAGGCGCTGCCGGGTAGAGATCACCGCCGGAGCGGCTGTCGTATTCCCGACGCTTTTCTATCTGGATGATTCCGGCGTTTTCTCTGCGGTCTTGCCCGCCGTGTTCTTTCATGAGATCGGCCACTGTATTTCCGCACGGATGTACGGTGGCCGGATCCTTTCTCTCCGGATCAGCCTGAGCGGGCTGTGTCTTGATACAACGCCGTTTTCGTCTCCGCTTTCGGAGGCGGTGTGCGCGGCGGCAGGGCCGGTATGCGGTCTGCTGTGGGCGACGCTCTGCTCGCGGATCCCCGGCGAATGGTGGGAGCGGTGCCGGGATATTTCTCTGTACTTTTCCGTGTGCAATCTGCTTCCGGCGCAGCCGCTCGACGGCGGACGGATCCTCTATGCGCTTTGCAGGAATCGCAGAGCCGTTCAAATCGTTACGGTGTGTACCGGGGTGATATGCCTTGCGTCGGCGGCGCTCACACGCCGCTGGGGGTTCGCACTTCCGGCGGCATGCATCCTCGCTGCGCAGCTCACAGCATGATGGCGCGGAGGTTTTCCATGGCCCGGCGCTCCAGACGCGATACCTGTACCTGGGATACGGAGAGGATCCGCGCGCAGTCGCTTTGCGTCAGGCCGTGGAAGAACCGGAGATTGATCACCTGCTGCTCCTTTTCCGGCAGACGCTCAATGGCGGTGCGAAGCGCGACGCTCTCCAGCACGCGATCCTCTTGCCCGTAGTCGCCGAGGACATGTTCAAGCGTGAAGCCTTCGTCTCCGTTCTCGCGCTGTAAACTCTCCGCCGGAGCTGCCGCGGTCTCCGCCTCGGCGATCTCCTCCACGCTGACGCCGCATTCCGCGGCGATTTCGGAGAGAGCCGGCTCCCTGCCGAGTGTCTGCTCCAGACGGCGGCGTGCTGCATGGATCTGCTGCGCGCGCTCTTTCAGCCCCCGGCTGACCTTTATCGCGCCGTCATCGCGCAGAAACCGCCGGATCTCTCCGGCAATTTTGGGCACGGCATACGTAGAAAACTGCGTGCCAAACCGTTCGTCAAAGCCCTCGATCGCCTTGAGAAAGCCGAGACAACCGAGCTGATAGAGATCGTCCGCGTCCACCCCGCGGCCAAAATACCGGCGGGCGACGCTCCAGATAAGGCCGGCGTTTTCTTCGATCATCTGCTGTACGGCGTCGCGGTCGCCGGAGTGCGCGCGGGAGAGAAGCTGCGCGCGGCTTTCCATCAGCGATCCCGGACGCGGCGCGGGAGCGTACGGAGCATAACAACGCTTGTACCCTCGCCCGGCGTGGAGCGGACGGTGAGCTTATCCATAAAGCTCTCCATGATCGTGAAGCCCATGCCGCTGCGCTCCTCGCCGCCAGTTGTGTATAGCGGCTTTCTCGCCTTTGCGACGTCCTCAATGCCGCAGCCCCAGTCGCGGATGACGATCTCCAGCCGGTTTTCTTCGAGAATCCGGCAGCGCATGAGGATCTTGCCGATGCAGTCCGGGTAAGCGTGAACGATGCAGTTCGTCACAGCCTCACTGACCGCCGTTTTGATGTCGCCGAGTTCCTCCATTGTCGGATCCATCTGCGAAGCGAACACTCCCGCTACCGAACGCGCGAGCGCCTCGTTGCAGCTTTTGCTGGGGAATTCCAGCTTTATGTAGTTTTCGTATTTCATCTTGCGGCTTTTCCCTCCGTAAATTTGATTGCAACAAACCGTTCGATCCCGGATGTGCGAAGAACCCTTGCGCACTGCGGCGCCGGATTAAGCAGAAAAACGTCCCCGTCCGTCTCGTCCATTCGTTTCTTTACACGGAGCACGACGGCGATACCGGAGCTGTCCATAAACGAAACGCCGGAGAAATCGAGAATGCACTGCCGCGGCAGAAAACGGTCGATAAACGCTTCCGTTTCGCGAAACGCCGCGCGCGCCGCGTGATGATCGAGATCGCCGGTATATCGGATGCAAAGGCAGCCGTCGGAACAGGCGCTTTCCAATTGCATGACCGTATTCCTCCCTAAAAAAAGCGCTGTGGTTGTCCACAGCGCTATTTTACCGGGCTTATAATGAGAATTCTGCCGAAGAGCGGCGGTCAAAACAGAAAAGATGCGGCGATTTCGAGCGTGTCCGGCAGATAGACCGTCACCTCCCGCCGGTCGGCGATGCAGAGATAACCGTTTTGTTCAAAAGCGCGGGCGTTCCAAGCCCAGTCGGTCAGAAAGACGCTCGTGCAGAATACGATCTCCCCGTTGTTCTCCGCATACAGACAGTAGCTGTCATCGGCGGCAAAGCCGAGAAGATTTTTCTCCGGCAGGACGATATAACTCTGCAGGCTTTCGAGCGTGCTGCTGTAGTCGCTTCCAAACGTGCGCTCCGACGTCTTTTTCCGCGAGGAATCATAGAGCGCAAGCGTCATCTGCCCCGCGCTCTCGTGCCGGAAACAGGCAAAGCCGCCGTCTTTCCATGGAAGCAGCACATCCGCCAGGATTGCATCGCCGCCGGACGCGGCGGTGATTGTGCCGGGGACGGAGAGATCGGCGATGCAGGAGCTGTTCTCGCCGGAGAGCAGCACATCCTCCGGCATAAAGCCTGCCCAGACGATGCTGCCGCCGTCCGGAAGCTCCGAGAGCGCTGCCGTGACGGTAAGAGAGGGGTCAAGCGTATACACCACGCCGCCGGAACGTTCCGCCGCCGGAACAGGGCCGCCCTTTCCCTCGTACATATGAAGATAAGAGCCGCGCATTTCGGAAATGCAGACATACCCGGAGCTGAACGGCGCGATGGCGCTCCCTTCCGGCAATACGCCGCTCACGATGCCAGACGCCGCCGGCCGGATACCGGAAGCATCGTAATCAAAGCGGAACAGGTCGGTACAGAGAAGCTCGGCGTACTCCGTATAGCTGCCCGTATCGTCGCTCATTCGGCGGGACTCCGCGGAAACGGCGCGCGTATCCGTCAAAAACAGGCAGCCGGGCAAAGCATACAGCTTGTTCGCCTCTGCGCCATAGATGGCGACGGCGTTTTTCTGTACCGCCTCATCCATCGAATAGGCGCCGAGCACCATGCAGCCCTCGCCGCCGCTCGGAAGGGCATACAGACTCCCGGCGTCGAGCGGGCGGCTGTCCGCAGCGGTATGTACGCGCGGGACAAAGCGGTCCGTATCCGCGGCGTCGGCTGCATCCACCACGGAAAAAACCGTCGCGACACAGAGCGCGTTGCCGCTCATCCAGGCATCGGAGTACACGCCGCCCTGACCGGTGCTCGAAAGCAGTATGGGCGCATACGGATCCGAAACATCATAGAAATCGACGCCGACATATTCCGAATACCGGATTTCGCTCCCGGTGCTCTCATAGCCGTACACATCCAGAAGAACGGCAAGGCGCGAGCCGCGAAGGAACAGGGCGAGCGGTGTGCGTTCGCTGCCGGTAAAGGTTCCGGAATCGTCCCCGGAGCTGCTCCATGCGGTCCCGACGGGCGTTGCGGAAATAAGCTCCCCCGCTTCGCCGCTCAGACGGAAGATCGTAAGATCCTTATCCGAAAGCGCATAGATGTACTCGCCGTCCACACGGAGAATGTCGCTCTCCGTGAGATCGCGAAACGACGCGGCGCAGCGCGTCGCGGAGGACGCTTCGGGCGTTTCCGCCGGACTTGCTTCTTCCTGTATGGCGGAAAAGACGCCGTCGTAGTCCGAGAACGTTCGCAGCTCCGCCCGGTTTGCTTCCGCCGCGGACTCGAAGGAGATCGGCGCGGGCGTCGCCGTCGGAGAGGGCGTCGCGGTCGGTGCTTCGGTTGCGGAAACCTCCGGCTCCCGGGAGAAAGAGCAGCCAGCCAGAATTGACGTTACGAAAAAAAACGTGCAAATGATAAGAATTTTTTTGAGATCTCTCATAATAACTCCTGAAAAAAGTGCTGTTTTTGACGGATGCAAACGGAGAAAATGCAAAAAAGAAGATTTTTTACTTTACAGATAAACTGTATTGTAGCATAATATCGGCGGAAATCCAATACTTTGGAGGTTATTTCACTATGAGAACTGTTGGTGCTGTTGTTCGCGGCATCCGTACCCCCATCGTCCGCGAGGGAGACGATCTTGTTTCGCTGGTGCGCGACAGCGTTCTTGCCGCTTCTGAGACGGAGCATTTCACCTTCCATGACCGCGACATAGTCGCCGTGACGGAGTCCGTCGTTGCGCGTGCCGCCGGAAACTATGCGACGGTGCAGAACATCGCTGAGGATGTGAAAGCGAAGTTCGGCTGTGACCATATCGGCGTCATTTTCCCGATTCTCTCCCGCAACCGTTTTGCCATCGTGCTGCGCGGCATCGCTTCCGGCATGAAGAAGATCACGCTCATGCTCAGCTATCCCTCGGACGAGGTCGGAAACCACCTCTTTGACGAGGAGCTTCTGGAGGATTCCGGCATCAATCCGTACAGCGATGTGCTGACCGAGGAGGAATACCGCAAGGCGTTCGGCTATGCGCTTCATCCGTTCACCGGCGTGGACTATGTGGACTACTATAAAAAGCTCATCGAGGAATGCGGCTGCGAGGCGGAAATTCTCTTTGCCAATCAGGCGGAGGCCGTCCTCACACGAGCGAAGAACGTTCTCTGCTGCGACATCCACACCCGTTTCCGCACGAAGCGGCGTCTTGCAAAGGCAGGCGCGGAAAAGGTTCTCGCGCTGGACGATCTTCTCACCGCGAGCGTCAACGGCAGCGGTTATAACGAGAAATACGGTCTGCTCGGCTCCAACAAGTCCTCCGAGGATAAGGTAAAGCTCTTTCCGCGCAACGGCCGGGAGTTTGTTGACGCGCTTGCCGCCGCCATGCGCGAGGCGACCGGCAGGAATATCGAGTGTATGATCTACGGCGACGGCGCCTTCAAGGATCCCGTCGGAAAGATCTGGGAGCTTGCCGATCCTGTGGTCTCCCCTGCCTGCACCGAGGGCCTCATCGGAAAGCCGAACGAGCTGAAGATCAAGTATCTCGCCGACAACGATTTTGCCGGACTCAGCGGCGCGGAGCTTCGTTCGGCTGTGGAAAACTCCATCCGCCACAAGGACGCCGATCTCAAAGGCAATATGGCGAGCCAGGGTACTACGCCCCGCCAGCTCACCGATCTTATCGGCTCCCTCTGCGATCTTACAAGCGGCAGCGGCGACAAGGGCACGCCGGTCGTCTTTATTCAGGGTTACTTCGACACCTATGCCGAAGAAAAATAAATAAACGACAAAATACCGTCGGATGGAATGGTCCCATTCGGCGGTGTTTTCTGTTATGCACAAAATATCGATTTATATTTCTCTGATTTTCACAAGATATATGCATTGCGAAAGTTATCCAAATTCGATAATATGAAAACAAGTTAAGCCGTGGGGGTGATACAGATGCAGCTCCTCGAAGAAAGAATCCGCCGCGATGGTGTTGTGCGCGATGGCGACGTTTTGAAGGTGGACAGTTTTCTGAACCATCAGATGGACGTTGTGTTCTTCTCCGAACTTGCCAAAGAGTTTGAGCGTCTGTACCATGACTGCGGTGTCAACAAGATACTTACGATCGAGGCATCCGGGATTGGTATTGCGTGTATAACCGCTCAAACCTTCGGGTGCCCGCTTGTTTTTGCAAAGAAGAACAAAACGCTGAACATTGCCGGGGATGTGTGGACATCGAAGGTTCATTCCTACACCCACCGGAGAGTTTACGATATTATCGTTTCAAAAGATTTTCTCGGCCCGAACGACCGCGTGCTTGTCATTGACGACTTTCTTGCAAACGGCGCGGCGCTCACCGGCCTCATCGAGCTTGTGGAGCAGTCCGGGGCAACGCTTGTCGGCTGCGGCATCTGCATTGAAAAGGCGTTCCAGCCCGGCGGCGACATGCTCCGCAGCAAGGGCATCCGCGTGGAATCTCTTGCCCGTGTTAAATCCATGAGTGTGGAAAACGGCATCGCGTTCTGCTGACGGCGCTTTTCTTATTGATATAGAAAAATTTCATATCTGTCGATATAAATCAAATGATACGGTTTTGAAGTCTCTACCCGGTCGCCGTAAATGACCGGACTATCGACGAAAAGCAAAGCAGTTTTCTTCTGCTTTGTTTGTCGTTCGTTTGCGGAGACCGTTGACCGGTCCCCGCTATTCTTTTGCGTTCTTCCGGCTTGCCGGCAGAAATAAACAGTAAAAAACCAAAAAACTTACTGGAGGAAAGAAAACATGAAAAAGCTTGTCGCTCTCCTGCTCGCGCTGACGCTGTGCATCGGCCTGTGCGCCTGCGGCGCCACGGCGGAAAAGCCCGCGGAAGAGAACCCCGCCACCACCGGCGAGACCGAGACCCCCGCTACCGCTGCCAAAGACATCAAGGTTGGATTCATCTTCCTGCACGATGAGAACTCCACCTACGACCTCAACTTCATCAACGCCGCGAAAGCCGCTGCCGCTGAACTCGGCCTTTCCGACGATCAGGTCATGATGAAGACGAACATCGCCGAGTCCCAGGCCTGCTATGACGCCGCCGCCGAGCTGGTTGACGCCGGCTGCGATCTCGTCATCACCGACAGCTTCGGTCACGAGTCCTTCGCTCTCGCTGCCGCCAAGGATTTCCCTGAAGTACAGTTTGTTTCCTGCACCGGTGTGAAGGCCCACACCGAAGGTCTGAGCAACTTCCACAATGCTTTCGCCTCCATCTATGAAGGCCGTTACCTCGCTGGTGTTGCTGCCGGTCTCAAGCTCAATGAGATGATCGAAAACGGCGACATTACCGCCGAAGAAGCCAAGATGGGTTATGTCGGCGCGTACCCCTATGCCGAAGTCAAGTCCGGCTACACCTCCTTCTTCCTTGGCGCCCGCAGCATTTGCCCCAGCGTCACGATGGAAGTGACCTTCACCAGCTCCTGGTACGATGAGGCTCTGGAGAAGGAAGCTGCCAACAAGCTCATCAACAACGGCTGCGTTCTTATCAGCCAGCATGCCGACTCCATGGGCGCTCCCACGGCCTGTGAGACGGCCGGCGTCCCCAACGTCTCCTACAACGGCAGCACCGTCGCCGCCTGCCCCAACACCTTCATTGTTTCCTCCCGCATCGACTGGACTCCGTTCTTCGTCTACGCCATCAACTGCGTCACCGCCGGTGAGGACATCGGCTACGACTGGACCGGCACGCTTGCCACCGGCTCCGTCGTTCTGACCGACGTCAACGAGGCCGCTGCCGCTGCCGGCACCGCCGACAAGATCGCCGAAGTTATGAAGTCCCTGGAGGATGGTTCTCTCAAAGTGTTCGACACCGCCACCTTTACCGTCAACGGTGAGACCCTTACGACGTACCTTGCCGACGTGGATGATCTCGGCGATTACGTCGGTGAGACCGAGGTTATTTCCGACGGCGTGTTCCTCGAGTCCTTCTACCGCTCTGCTCCGTACTTCGATCTCGACATCGACGGCATCACCAATCTCGACGCCTGATTCTTATCCGATCCTGCTCTGGGGGAAGGCCCGATTTCCGGGTCTTCCCCATATGTACTGTAAAGGGCGGCACAGCAGCGTCCGGCCGCCGTGCCGCCCTTTACAGTACAGCCTGCCGAAACCCATACAATCTGTCAGGGAGTGAAAGAATGGAAACAAAGACCGCAGCAATTGAAATGCGCAACATTACCAAGCGCTTTGGCCCGGTTTTAGCCAACGATAAGGTATGGCTGAACATTTACCGCGGAGAGATCCTCGCGCTGCTCGGCGAGAACGGCAGCGGCAAGACGACGCTCATGAATATGCTCTCCGGCATCTATTTTCCGGACGAAGGCGAGATCAAGATTGACGGAAAAGAAGTTGTCATCCGCTCCCCCAAGGATGCCTTTGACAACGGCATCGGCATGATCCATCAGCATTTCAAGCTCGTAGACGTGCTGACGGCGGCGGAGAACATCGTTCTCGGTCTGCCCGGCAAGCTCGATCTCAAGGCAGCCTCGGCAAAGATCCGGGAGATTTGCGATAAGTACGGCTTCAGCGTCGATCCCACGCAGAAAATCTACGATATGTCCGTCTCCCAGAAGCAGACGGTCGAGATCGTGAAAGTCCTTTACCGCGGCGCGGATATTCTCATTCTTGACGAGCCGACGGCTGTTCTCACGCCGCAGGAGACCGACAAGCTCTTCGCCGTGCTGCGCAACATGCGCAACGACGGAAAGGCCATCGTCATCATCACACACAAAATGCACGAGGTCGAGGCGCTTTCCGACCGCGTGGCGATCCTCCGTCAGGGACAGTTCATCGGTGATATGCTGACCAAAGACACCAACGCGCAGGAAATGACGAACATGATGGTCGGCCACGCCGTTTCACTGAACATCGACCGTCCCGATCCGGTCGATCCCAAACCGCGTATCGTCGTTAAAAATCTCACCGTCCGCAATCTGGACGGCATCGTCAAGCTCGACGATGTTTCCTTCACCGCCAACAGCGGCGAGATCCTCGGTATCGCCGGCATTTCCGGCTGCGGTCAGAAAGAGCTTCTGGAATCGATCGCCGGCTTGCAGACCGTGGAATCCGGCAGCATTTCCTATATCGAAGACGACGGTTCGGCGGAAGAACTTGTCGGCAAAGATCCTCTGAGCATTGCCGAGCTCGGCGTCTCCCTTTCCTTCGTCCCGGAGGACCGTCTCGGCATGGGACTTGTCGGCAACATGAATCTTGCCGACAATATGATGCTCCGCTCCTTCCGCCGCGGAAAGTCCATCTTCACCGACCGCCGCTCTCCCCGCGCGCTGGCCGAAGCCGTAGTCCAGGAGCTGAGCGTCAGCACGCCGAGCGTGGATACGCCGGTACGGCGCCTGTCCGGCGGCAATGTACAGAAGGTCCTTGTCGGCCGTGAAATCGCGAGCGCGCCGACCGTTCTGCTCACGGCGTATGCCGTGCGCGGTCTCGACATTCATTCGTCGTATACGATCTATGACCTTATCAACCGCCAGAAAAAGGCGGGCGTCGCCGTCATTTTTGTCGGCGAGGACCTGGACGTGCTGCTCGAGCTATGCGACCGCATTCTTGTTCTCTGCGGCGGCAAGGTCAGCGGCATCGTCCCCGGCCGCGGCGCGGAAAAGCGCGAAGTCGGCATGATGATGACAAAGCTGGGAGGACAATGCCATGAATAAGAAAACGAAAACGCCTCTCATCCATATCACGAAGCGGGATGCTCTTCCCTGGTATAAATCCTGGGGCATCCGCGCGGCGGCGATCCTTCTTGCGCTTATTGTTTGCTCCGTTATCACAACCACGATGACCGGCGAAAATCCGCTGCAGGTATATGCGACCATTTTTAACGGCTCGTTTGGCTCGCCCCGCAAGGTTTGGGTGCTGCTGCAGAACATCGCCATGCTGCTTTGCATTGCGCTCGCTGTGACGCCGGCGTTTAAAATGCGCTTCTGGAATATCGGCGGCGAGGGTCAGGTGCTCGCCGGCGCGCTGGCTGCTGCGGCGTGCATGATCTGCCTGCGCGACACACTGCCGAACGCGCTTGTGATTGTGTGCATGTGCGTGAGTAGTATTCTCGCCGGCGCGCTCTGGGGCTTTATCCCGGCGTATTTCAAAGCGAAATACAATACGAACGAAACGCTCTTTACTCTGATGATGAACTATGTCGCCATGCAGCTCGTAGCGTATTTCGTCATCGTTTGGGAGAATCCCAAGGGATCCGGTCAGATCGGCATCATCAACCAGTCTACCGAGATCGGCTGGTTCCCGCAGATCGGAAGCTACAAATACCTTTTGAATATCCTCATTGTCGCGGTTGTCACGATTTTGATGTATTTCTACCTGAACTACACCAAACACGGCTACGAGATCGCCGTTGTCGGTGAAAGCGAGCGCACCGCCCGCTATGTCGGCATCAAGGTAGACAAGGTCATCGTCCGCACGATGATCCTCTCCGGCGCGGTATGCGGTCTTTGCGGACTGCTGCTCGTGGGCAGCACCAACCATACGCTGACCACCTCCATCGCCGACGGCCGCGGCTTTACTGCCGTCATGGTCTCCTGGCTTGCAAAATTCAATCCCATCTGGATGATCTTTACGAGCTTCCTGCTCGTGTTCCTCAGCCGCGGCGCAGGCGAGATCTCCACAGCGTTCGGCCTGAACCAGTCCTTCTCCGAAATCCTCACCGGTATCATCCTCTTCTTTATCATCGGATCGGAGTTCTTTATCACCTATAAGATCAACTTCCGCAAGAGCGCCGGAAAGGAGGTCGCCAGCCATGTTTGATTTTGTTTCGTTCATTCCCCGCGCCATCGTCCAGGGGATCCCTCTCCTTTTCGGCAGCACGGGCGAAACGCTCACGGAAAAGTCCGGCAACCTCAATCTCGGCATTCCCGGCATCATGTACGTCGGCGGCATCTGCGGTGTTATAGGCGCATTTCTGTATGAGCACTCCGTTCCCGCGCCGGGCGCGCTCAACCCGTTTCTTGCCGTCTGCATTCCGCTGCTCAGCTCGCTTCTCGGCTCGCTGCTGATGGGACTTCTCTACTGCTTCCTCACGGTAACGCTTCGCGCAAACCAGAACGTCACCGGCCTTGCGATGACGACGTTTGGCGTCGGCTTCGGCAACTTCTTCGGCGGATCGCTCATCAAGCTCTCCGGTGCGGATGTTCCGTCCATTGCCCTTTCGCGTACAAGCGCCTTTTTCAGCGCGTCGCTCCCGTTTTCGGGCAAGCTCGGCTGGTTTGGCAAGATCTTCCTCTCCTATGGTTTTCTTGCCTATACCGCCGTTATCCTTGCATTCGTCTGCGCGTATATCCTGCGCCGCACGCGCATCGGGCTTCAGCTCCGCGCCGTCGGCGAGAACCCCAACACGGCCGATGCGGCGGGCATTAACGTCACAAAGTATAAATATGTCGCCACCTGCGCCGGCAGCATGATCGCCGGTCTCGGAGGACTCTATTATGTTATGGACTATGCCTGCGGCGTATGGTCCAATAACGGCTTCGGCGATCGCGGCTGGCTCGCCATTGCTCTCGTTATCTTCACCGTATGGCGTCCGAACATCGGCGTTTTCGCCTCATTCCTTTTCGGCGGACTGTACATTCTCCATATGTTCATTCCGTCCGGCATGAATCTTGCGGTGAAGGAGCTTTATAAAATGCTCCCATACGTGATCACGATCCTCGTTCTGGTCATCGTTTCCATGCAGAAAAAGCGTGAGAACGACCCACCGGCGAGTCTCGGCCTTTCCTACTTCCGGGAGGAGCGCTGAATGAAGTACTCCACGGTGCTCTTCGATCTGGACGGAACGCTCACCGACCCCGTGCAGGGTATCTGCGGCAGCGTTCGCTACGCGCTGGAAAAAGCCGGCCGTTCGGTTGGCCCGATCGAGAGTTATCACAAGTATATCGGTCCTCCCCTGCTCCGCTCGTTTGAGGTTTATGCAAATGCGACGCCGGAGGAGGCGCAGGAGCTTCTCGGTTATTACCGCGAACGCTTTTCAACTGTCGGCCTTTTTGAAAATGAGGTGTATCCGGGCATTCCGGAGCTGCTGCGAGATCTGAAGGCGTCCGGCGCCCGCCTTGCCGTTGCGACGGGGAAGCCAACGGTTTTCTCCGAGCAGATCCTTGAACACTTTGAGCTGCGGCAGTATATCGACATCGTTTCCGGCATACCGCTGAACCGCGAGCCGCCGGATAAATGCGAGGTGATCCTTCACGCGCTGTACGAAATGGGCATTTCGGATCGCTCCGGCTGCGTCATGGTCGGCGACCGGTCGCACGACGCCATAGGCGCGAAAATGGCGCAGATCGATTTTATCGGTGTGCTGTACGGGTACGGCAGCCGCGAAGAGCTGGAAGCTGAGGGCGCCGATACGATCGCGGCGAGCGTTGATTCTCTGCGTGCGCTTTTGCTGAATTGAACGAAGTCCCTGCGGACGCTGTGTCCGCAGGGGCTTTTTATGATGACAAAAATTGCATTTTACTGCATTGTATAACGCCGGTTCATACGGTCAAAATACGCTCGGACACAGCAAAAGCGTGTTCGATTCGAGAGAAAGGAGTTGCAATCAGATGTCTACCAACAAGAGCAATCATCTTGTCAATCCCCAGGCCCGCGAAGCGATGGATCGCTTTAAGATGGAGGCTGCCAGCCAGGTCGGTGTGAACCTTACGAATGGCTATAACGGCGAGCTTACCTCCCGCCAGGCTGGCAGCATCGGCGGCCAGATGGTCAAGAAGATGATCGAGGCCTACGAAAACGGCATGAAGTAATCATTCCGCATATAAAAAGCGCGAAGGGATTTCCCTCCGCGCTTTTTTCAATTTCTCACCTCGATCACGTTGATCGCAGCAGCCGTCAGCTCCGTGTTGGAGAGGACGGCGTCGGTGATCTGGGCGACCTGCGTTTCGGTCAGCCCGTCAGCGCCGGACGGGACCACGACAGTGCAGTCCTGCGAGGAGAGATACACCACGCAGTCGGCAAAATCCTTGGCAAGGAGCTCATTTTCGATCTTGCTTTCCAGCAGAGACCAGTTTGCCATAACGGTGATCTCGTTCATGGCACTGTCGATGACTTCCTGCGAGGCCGATTCAGCGCATGCCGCCGTTTCAAGCAGTGAAAGCGCCTGATCTCTCGACTGCTGCCGTGTGAGCCGCGCTTCCGAGAAATACCCGGACACGGATGCGGGGAGCGCTGCGGATACCGATTCCTCCGGCGAACCGCCTGCGGCGTTTACGGCGGTCGTCATTTCATCCTCGGCATCGGCCATGGCGCTGTTGCCGTCGCCCCAGCGCTGATTGTACGACCAGTTGAGAAATGCCGCCGCGCATACGAGCAGAAGCACCGCTGCGATGAGAATGTTCCGCTTGAGATGCGGACGCAGATTTACGCTCTTCATATAATCATCCTCCTATGATATCAATTCTTCCACAATGATCCGATTGCTGCCGAGACCGGTAAAGGCGCTCACAGCCTGTATGACGCGGAGCCGTGTATCCGGCGACCCTGCGCCGGAACAGACGACAACCGCCCCCGTGTACTCCCCTCTGCGGTTTGGTTCCTCGGAAAGCAGTGCGTATACGTTTCCCACGCCGTCGATCTTCGAGAGCACCGCACAGAGCCGTTTTTCTTCGTTCGTGAATACATCCTCGTTTTTCTCCGCCGGACCGCTGCCGGACGATTTTGGCCAGAGCAAAAGCAGCAGCCCCGCGGCAAGCAGAAAGATCAGCACGCTTTTCTTTTGCAAAATGGAGCTTAATGCAGATTTCCGTTCACTCATCGTTCCAGTGCTGCCTTTCCGCCGGAATACCCAGCTCAGCGGCAAGATAAGCGCTCATGCGGTATCGCTGTTCGGCGGTAATCTCTCCGCGTATCGCAACTTCACAGGGCACCCAGCTATCATCCCCCCATTTCACCTTCACCGAAACCGAAGGCTCCGGCATCCCTATAGATCGTGCCTCGTCCAATATGTATGCCGCGGTCTTCTGTTCTATGTATGTTCGCAGCAGTTGTTTTTCCTGCTCCTCCAAATCGTCCGTCAGTTCGGCGACAGTCCGCCGGTAGTCGTCCAGTGCAAGTGAAAACGACGCCTCGTCTGTCCGCAGCACAGGCGAGAGAAGCGTACACGCAAGGAGTATTCCGCATGTAAAGCGTGTCACGCGCTTCACGCCCCCCTCCGGCGTGAGCTGAAGCGCCAGCGCCGAGAGGAGCGACGCCGCAACCAGCGAGCGAATCCACGAAAAAAGCCACTCTGTCATACGTTCACACCACCGTCTGTATGAGAGAATACAGCGAAAGGAAAAGCATCATAGCGCCGGCGCCGTTTATTGCGAGCAGAAGCGCGAACGCCGTGCCGAGATTGGATATAAGCTCCGAGAATCGCTTGTCCGCCACGCATTCGCACACGGCGGCGGTCAGCTTATAAATGAAGAACCGCACGCCAAGCGTTATGACCGGCGGCAAACAGATGGCTGCGATCGCAAGCAGCCCAAAGATCCCGATCGTCGCCTTCAGCGTTCCGGCGGCAGCCGCAAGCGTTGAGGCTGCGTCGGACAAAATGCTCCCGACAACCGGAAGCGCCGTGGAAACCGCCGTTTTTGCCATCCGCGCGGCAAGCGCGTCCGCCGTACCGGTAACGACGCCGGTAAGTGACAGCCATGCGGTAAATGTCACGCATACGGCGCTTAAAAGAGCGGTGCACAGCGTTTTCATTATCTTCTTTGCCGTTTTCAGTATTTCATTACCGACGGCGGCATCGGCAACCGACAGCGCGGCATACCCGCACACACACGGAACAAGCACGCTTTGCGAGGCGGAGAGAAGCACATCCATACATACCGCTGTTGCCGCGTACTTTGCCGCCGCACTCCCGGCCGCTCCGGACGCCGCAGCAGCGGACGAAAGCACCGGCAGAAGGACACGGGAATAGTCCGAGAGCGTCTGGAGGGTTTCCGTGCCCAACGAGAGATAGGAACGGAAGTCTGTGATCGTTGATGTGCCGATGACGGCAACGGCGGCAAACGTAATATACGGCGGGGCGCGGCTACCGAGATCGAGCGTATCGGTGAGCGATACAAGAACGCACACACAAAGCAGGATCCCGCCTGTTCGGCAGATGTCGGCGGCGGAGGATCGTATCTTTTCCCAAACCTTTTGCAGAAGCGCCCGCCAGACGCCCTCCTTCGGCAATTCCTCCGGCGAAACACCGGAGAGAATGGGTGCTGCCTCCTCCGGCAGAGCGTCGGTCAGCTCGTCCATCCCGGGAATCAGGACATCCGAAGCGGCAAGCGCCTTGCCGGGACAGACGGTGAGCGCCAATACAAGCAGGATCAAAGCAGCTGCTCCACGATGGCAAGAAGCGAGCGAATGAGCGGCAGAGATATGTATAAAGCGCAGAGCGTTCCGCAAAGCTCCACGGCGGAGGCGATGCTCCCCTGCTGCGCGTCCCGGCAGACCTGCGCTGCCAGATGCGTGATCAGTCCGATACCGATGCATTTGAGCACCGGGGAGAGATATACCGCGTTGATGCCGCCCTTTTCGGCGATCTCGCGCAAAAGATCGGAGATGCGCGAGGCAACCGCTGCCGCAAGCCATACGATGATCAACCCCGCGAGGATCGTTACCGCCAGCGAGAGTTCCGGCGTATATTTGCGAAGCAGCAGCGCAAGAATACTGCCGATTACCGCCGCAGCCGCGGCGCGAATCACAATTTCCATTCATTCCCTAAAACCCGAACAGATCGCGGATCAGATCAAAGAGCTCGCTGATCTCCTTCACCACGATCACCAGCACAACCACGAGACCGGTGATGCTTGTCATAAGCGCCTGGTCTTCTCTGCCCGACCGCGTGAGCAGAATATTCAGCACGGCGACAAGGATGCCGACGGCAGCAATTTTGAATATCAGATCCACATCCATAGGGCGCTCTCCTTTGCGGGGTTGTCCATTGCCAAGGTATGAGCGTGCGGCGCGGCATATGCAAAAAACCTCCGGGACTCTGCCCCAGAGGTTTACATAATTTTTCTATTTGCCATATCAGATCAATCCGAAATGCTCCAGCGCCAGAGCAAGTCCGTCCTCGGTGATCGGCGCGGTGACAAAGTCCGCTTCCTTCCGGAGGTACTCCGGCGCGTTGCCCATGAGAACGCCCGTCCGTGCCTCCCGCAGCATGGGGAGATCGTTTGCTCCGTCGCCGAAGGCAAAGGAATCTTCGCAGTCGAAGCCGAGGTGCTGCATTACGGTTTTCATACCGCCCGCCTTGGAAAGGCCCTTCAAAACGACCTCGCGCATGGAATGCTCGCGTCGGATAAAATCAAGCCGGTCGGAAAACATGCATTCAAACCGCTCGGGATCGGCATTTTCCTGCGGCCAGCAGACAAATTTGTCAAAAGCAAAGTCCGGAACGGCGGTGTCGGTGAAGGCGGGGACGCCTATGCTCTCAAGCCACGCAAATTCACGCCGTGCAATGACGGACGTACACCGCTCGTCCATCCATATCGCCTGCTCGGATTCAAACAGCATATCCATCCCGCATGCATAGCCCATGTCACGGATCGCCGCTGCCTCCGCATACGGGATCGTTCGGTACACCAGATCTTTTCCGTTCAGGAGGATGTGTCCGCCGATGGAGCAGATGTACCCGTCAAAGCCGAGAGCGCGGATCTGCGGTTCAATGTGGCGGAACGGGCGCCCGGTATTGATTATGAGGATATGCCCGGCGCTCTGCGCTTTTTTCAGCGCGGCACGGGCGCTTTCCGGGACTATGTGGTCTGATGTCACGATTGTCCCATCTACGTCAAAAAAGAGGATCTTTCTATCCATTTTCTATCATCACCCGGCGGATAGTTTGCCATAAAGCCGCCAAAATGTAAAGACTAAAGAAGCAAAACGGCGAGAAGGCAGCCCGCAGCAAGTCCCAGCGAGGGATAAAGCCGCACGGCGGCGCGGCATTTCTCGCGCAGAGAATCCCGCGTGAGCCGGACGGAATCGTCCAGTGCATCGAGAGCCTGTTCCGGGTCCGCGCCGGACGAGAGCTGCTCGCCAAGGCGAAGAAGCGGCCCTTCCAGCGGTTTGGGAAGCGCGGCGCACCGTATGCTCGCCGTCCAGACGGAGAGAAAAGAGAACTCCCGAACGAGTACGGATGCATTTTCGGCCTGCGGAAAAATGCGCCGGTAGCGCGCCCCCAGCCGCTCCAGCAGCATGGGAAGAGGCGTCCGGTGACAGAGTATTTCCGTTCGCATGTCGCGCGATGCCTCAAGGATCATCTCGGCGCAGCGAAACGCCGTCCGCGTGCGTTCCAGAGCGTAAAACCCGGCATACGCGCCGCCGGCAATGAGCAGAACCGCTCCGAGCGCCGCCGTCATAGTGCGACCTCCTCATAGCTGCGTCCGGCGGCGGTTGCACGGATAACGACCGCACGCGCAAAGATTCTCTCGCGCAGCAGCGTTCGGTAAACCTCCCGGCAGGACAGCTCGTCGGCGTCGGCGGCGTGCGCCGTGGCAAGAAGCGAGACGCCGCAGTACGCTGCGCTGCGGCAGGCGTCGGCGTCCTCCGGCTCGGATATTTCGTCCATGGCGAGCAGCTCCGGCGACATGCAGCGCAGAAGGATCATGGCCGCATGAGCCTTTGGGCAGTCGGACAGCACGTCCGTCCGTTCGCCGATATCGAATCCGCATCCGCTTCCGAATAGCGCGGCAATCTCTCCGCGCTCGTCACAAAGTCCTACGCGCATCCCGCCGTTTGAGAGCGTGCGCGCCATGTCGCGCAGCAGCGTCGTTTTTCCGCCGCCCGGTGGGGACAGAATCAACGTCGAGGGGAATGGGCGGGCGCAGAATCTCTCCCCGATCCCCTTTACCTCGCGCGGAATACGCACGCACACGGAAAAAAGGTCGTTCTTGCTCCACAAGCCGCGCTCGCCGCTCGGAAATCGTCCGCAGAATCCCACACGGATGCCGCCCTCCGCCGTAATAAAACCGCGGCGGAGACAGTCTGAAGCCGCATATGGTGAAGCGCCGCTCGCAAGCTCCAAAACCCGGGCAAGATCGTCGCCCGTTACAGCGGCTGCGCCCGGCAGCGGACTTTCCCCGGAGGAAAGCGTCAGCGCCGGAGGCCTCCCGCGCCGGAGCCGGATCTCGCATACTTCCAAAGCCGATTTCTCCGACAGGTGATACAGCGCATTCCGGATCTCTCCCGGGAGAAGCCACAGAGCTTTTTCCAAGGCGGACATGATATCGCCTCCCTTCCCTGCATGACTATGCAGCTATTGAGAGAATTATTTTCAATTTGTTCATGACTTCCATAAATCCCGGGAGTATGATATCTCACGTTCGTTCGTATGCGAACGATTCGTTCACGAAATATTGAGGTGGACTATGGACTTCTGTGAAAATAAAGCGTGCACCAGCCCTGCATGGGGGATTCGGTCGTTCGATCATATGCGGCGGCGCGCAGGAAGCTATGCCATCGCGGATATTCCGCTGCAGGACCCGGCGCAGCACATGATGCTTGTGAACATTGACCGCATTTCCACGCACGGCTCGCTCCCCTCCCAGCGGGAGCTGGCGGCGTCGATGCATCTTTCCCCCGCCACGGTCACGGCAACGCTGAAGCTGCTTGAGCGCAGCGGATATGTCCGGCGCATTGCCGACGACAAGGACCAGCGCATTAACCGCGTTGCGCTCACGGAAAGCGGCAGAGACGTCATGCGCGACGCCATGCAGCGTATGGATGCGCTCGATGAAATAATGCAGGAGGGGCTTACGAACGAGGAGCAGGAGATACTTTGCCGGTGTCTTTCCAAAATGCGGGATAACCTCTCCCGTTATATAAAATCCAGGGAGGCGGACGCCCATGATTAAAAAACTCTTTCCCTACCTTCGCGAATTCAAAAAAGACGCGATTCTCTCGCCGCTGCTCATCGTTCTGGAAGCGGTGTGCGAGCTTTTTCTGCCGCTTTTGATGGCAAACATCATCGATGACGGCATCAACGGCACGGGCGGCATGGACAGCATCGTGCGAAACGGCGTTTTGATGCTTGTGCTCTCTGTTGTCTCCATGCTCTGCGGCATGCTGGCCGCGAAGCACGCGGCTTACGCCAGTCAGGGCTTTGGACGGAATCTGCGCAGCGCGCTATTTCGCCAAGTGCAGCGCTTTTCGTTCTCGGGCATTGATCGCTTCTCCACAGCCTCGCTCATCACGCGCATTACAAACGATGTGAGCGCCCTGCAGCAGACGGTTGCCATGAGTCTGCGCATTCTGGTGCGCGCGCCGGTGCAGCTCCTCTCCGCGCTCATCGTGTGTCTTACGCTCAACGCCCGGCTCACGCTTGTTCTTGTTATCGCGATCCCGGTGCTTGTTCTGTCTGCCGGCCTGCTGATGAAGGTTTGCCTCCGCCTCTTCAAGGTCTTTCAGGAGAAAATCGACGGACTGAACGCCGCCGTGCAGGAAAACCTTGTGTCCGTTCGGGTGGTAAAAGCCTTTGTACGCTCCGGGTACGAAGAAGAAAAATTTGCCAAAGCAAACGGCGAGCTCCTGACGGCCGGACTGAACGCTGTCATGCGCATTATTCTGATGATGCCGCTGATGCTCGTTATTCTCAACAGTGCGTCGCTCGGCGTGTTCTGGTTTGGCGGGAACATGGTCGTGCGCGGCACGATGCTCACCGGCGAGCTCTATTCCTTCTATATGTACATTGCGCAGGTGCTTATGAGCGTGCTCATGGTAGCGATGTGTCTTTTGCAGCTCACACGCGCTACGGCATGCGCGCAGCGCATCGACGAAGTGCTGGAAACCCCGCCGGACATCCGCGACGGGCGCGTGCCGGAGAATGAGCTTCCTCCGGCGCTCGGCAGGGTCGAGTTCAAAAACGTCTCCTTCCGCTATAAAGCCGGTACGGGCGATGATGTTCTCAAGGATATCAATCTCACGGCTGAGCCGGGACAGTTTGTCGCCGTCATCGGCGCGACCGGCACGGGAAAATCTACGCTCGTCAATCTCATCCCCCGTTTTTACGACGTGAGCGAAGGCAGCGTGGAGGTGGACGGGCTGGACGTTCGCGAGTACCCCATTCACGCGCTTCGCGAGCGGATCGGCATGGTTCTGCAGAAGAATGTGCTCTTCACCGGAACGATCCGCGAGAACCTGCTCTGGGGCGACAAGAACGCAACGGAAGAGCAGATGATCTGCGCCGCAAAGGACGCGCAGGCGCACGACTTCATTATGTCTCTCCCAAACGGATATGACACGATGCTCGAGCAGGGCGGCGTGAACGTATCCGGCGGACAGAAGCAGCGTCTCTGCATCGCCCGCGCGATGCTTCGCCATCCGTCTATCCTTATCTTGGACGACTCGACGAGCGCAGTAGACTCCACGACGGAAGCGGAGATCCGCCGCTCGTTCCATGAAAATCTTAAAGATACCACCGTTATCATCATTGCACAGCGTATCAGCTCCGTCCGCTACGCGGACAAGATTGTCGTTCTCGAGGATGACCATATCGCCGCCGAAGGAACACACGAAGAACTGATGGCTGCCAGCCCGATCTATCGGGAAATCTATGCCTCGCAGCAAGAAGGGGGGCTTTCCAATGGCTGAAGCGCGTAAACCGAAATACCAAACCATTCCCTCCCAAACCGGGCGCGGCGGCCACGGTCCCCCCGGCGGCTTCCAGCGGCCGAAGAACATGGGCAAAACGCTTGGGCGGCTGCTCGGATATATCACAAAACGTAAATGGCTGCTTGGTATCGTGTTCCTCTGTGTGATTGTCTCGGCCGCGTCAAGCGTTGCCGGAACCTATCTCCTCCGTCCGGTCCTCAACGAGCTTGTCAGCGATATTCCTGCCGCGGAAAAGATCGTAAAACTTGCCAAAACGCTTCTCACCATGCTCGGTATATACCTTTTGGGAGCGGCATGCTCCTATGCGCAGTCCGCTATCATGGTGCAGCTGGCCGAGCGCGGCACGGCACGCTTGCGCAGCGATCTGTTCGCCAAGCTCCAATCCCTGCCGCTGAAGTTCTTTGATGCCCATACACACGGCGAGCTCATGAGCCGCTTCTCCAACGATGCGGACAGCGTGCAGCAGTGTCTTGAGCAAAGCCTTGTTTCCCTCATTTCCAGCGCTTTGACTTTTATCGGCATAGTTGTGATGATGATCTATACAAGCGCTCCGCTGTTTATTATCACCGTGCTGATGCTGGCCGCCGCTATGTCAGTATTTGTCCTCCGCGGAAAAAAGAGCCGTGTTCTGTTTCAGCAGCAGCAGGCCGCGCTTGGCGAACTCAACGGCAACATTCAGGAGATGATTGAAGGACTCAAGGTCGTCAAGGCATTCACGCACGAATCGGAGGCAGAGACGGAGTTTGAAGAACTCAACAGCAACTTCTACACCGTTGCGCGCGATGCAAACTATCTCGCCACCTCTATTATGCCGATCGCGAGCAACATCTCCAACATTGGCTATGCCGCCACGGCCATGGCCGGCGGCGTGCTGACGTTCGTGTTCGGCTTTGATATCGGCGGTCTCGCAGCGTATCTCCAGTACTGCCGGAACGTTACCCAGCCGATAAACCAGGTATCACAGCAGATCAACGCCATTCTCTCTGCGCTCGCCGGCGCAGAGCGTATCTTTGAGATCATGGATACACCGCCGGAGATCGACGAGGGCACGACGACCATTGTACGAGTGCATGAAGAAAACGGCGTTCTTTACGAGACGAACGAGCGCACCGGCCAGTGGGCATGGAAAGTCTCGGCCGGCAGCGATACCGCGCTTGTTCCGCTGCGCGGCGACGTGCGGCTGCATAATGTGAATTTCTCCTATGTTCCGGATAAGCCCGTACTGAAGGACATCACGTTCTACGCCAAGCCCGGACAGAAGATCGCGTTTGTCGGCTCGACCGGCGCCGGAAAAACGACGATCACCAATCTCTTCAACCGTTTTTACGAGATCGATTCCGGCAGCATAACCTATGACGGGATCGATGTACGCAGCATCGCCAAGGACGATCTCCGCCGCGCTACCGCGGTTGTTTTGCAGGATACGCACCTCTTCACGGGCACGGTGATGGAGAACATCCGCTACGGGCGTCTGGATGCTACGGACGAGGAGTGCGTCGCTGCCGCAAAGCGCGCGAACGCGCACAGCTTTATCCGCCGCCTGCCGGACGGATACAACACCATGGTCACCGCAGACGGCGCGAATCTCAGTCAGGGACAGCGCCAGCTCCTGTCCATTGCCCGGGCCGCTGTTGCCGATCCGCCGGTGCTCATTCTGGACGAAGCCACAAGCTCCATCGACACGCGTACCGAGCGCCATATTGAAAAGGGGCTCGACAGCCTTATGCAGGGGCGCACGGTTTTTGTCATCGCGCACCGCCTGTCCACGGTACGCAACGCCGACTGCATCGTTGTCATAGAGCACGGCGAGATCATGGAAAAAGGCACGCACGAGGAGCTTCTCGCGCTCAAGGGGCGGTATTACGATCTATATACCGGCCAGAGCACGCTGGACTGACAGGACAGACGAAAACCTGCCGTTTCGCCAAAAACGAACGGCAGGTTTTTTAAACCGGTTTGACTTCCCCGGCGCTGTATGCTATTATCAAAATGCTTTAAGCGGGTATGATGGAATTGGCAGACATGCGAGATTTAGGTTCTCGTGTCGCAAGACGTGCAGGTTCGACCCCTGTTACCCGCACCAAACAAAACGCCACGACATACGTCGCGGCGTTTTGTTTGGGCTCCGGCCCGGCGGAGCGGGTCTCAGCACCATTTGATCCTCTAATAGCGGAAGTGGATTTCGCCTATGACAATTCTCCGCTTTTTTCCGACCGGAACGGTGCCGCAGCGGATGTCGCCAGTAAGAAGTCTTTCGTGCCGGGCCAAAATTACAGAAGGTTTCCATCCGCATCCGAAGCTTTCCGGGTGCGGTTTTTTCATTTGCCGCGAAAAAACTACCCGATTGGGTAGGGCGCTTTTCCTCCGTTTTTCCTATAATGATAAATATGGAGTGAAAACCCGGCTGAAAGTACGACACAAGGAGGAAACAGATATGCGAGCAAAACAATACGGGAAATCCATTTTGGCGGTATGCCTGGCCCTGGCTCTTGCTTTGACATGCGCGGCCTGCGGCGGAGCTTCGGGGAAAGCTCCGGCGGAAAACACCGTATCGGCGGCGGAATACTGGGTCTGCACCGGGCTGGATATGGGCGACGGCGAAATGATGGACACGGAGGCCATACGATCCCTGCTGGGGGTCGAGGGAGCCGAGGTGATGACTCTGTGCATTGACGGCGGTAAAGGGGACTTGTACCTCATGGGAGATCTTCTCTCCTGCGAATGGACGAAAACCGAGACCGGTGGAAAGCTGACATCCCCGGAATACGATGGCGTTGTGGCGGAGTTTACCGCGGAGCCCGACGGGAAAATGAAATGCGTAGTTGACACCGAAGACACGGGGATGGTTTTCCTCCTGTCCAGAGCGGAAACGAGACCCGCGGTTCTTGACCTGCCGGCACAGGAACAGGCGCAGGCGGTGCCCCTGCCCGGCTTCTGGGTCTGCACGGGTCTGGATATGGGCGACGGCGAGGTGATGGACGCGGAGGCGATCCGCGCTTTCTTCCAAACCGACGCGGATTCCGTAATGTCCCTGCGGCTCCGGGAGGACGGCAGAGCCTATGTGATCTATTTCGGGGCGTGCACCGCCGGAACCTGGGAGGAAACCGGCACCGGCTTTGATGTCCATATCGGCGGCGAGGACGGGAAAACTCTGTCCTTCTACGACTGGGGAGACGGGACGGCGGATCTGAGCGTAGAGGATGAGAACGCGGCCTTTGAATTTACTCTCTCCAAGGCGGAGACGGCACCCCAGGCCTTTAATGCCGCGCCACTGGCCCTGTTGGATGTACGCTTTACCCCGGAACAGGCAAGGGATATGTCCAATTTTATGGGGTTGGGAAGATACGCCATCCTTGACGGAAAGCTGTACGCCTACTATTCGAGCAGGAAGAATGACCGCAGGCTCATTTGCTACGATTATGATCCTGCGCAGCCAAAAGAAAGCCGGCTGACGGGCTACCGGAAGCTGGATGAAGGCGGCACACCATGCTATCTCCAGACGGCAAACGGTTACCTGTATTATATCCTCTGGAGCGACAATATAAGAACGCTGTGCCGGATCGGTATGGACGGCAGCGATAAAACGGTGCTCTATGATAAGAATTGCGACTACTTACAGATTTGCGGAGACACCATGTACTTCACGGATGAAAACCACCATCTGGTCAGCGCCGATCTGGACGGGCAGAACATCACTACCCTGATCGACAAAGAGGTGTACTACACTTACTGTCTGGGGGACGGCTGGTTCCTGTACCAGGACGACGCCGACGGGGAAAGCCTGCATATTACGAATATCCAATACGGCTGCGACCAGCGGCTCAGCGAGGATAAAGTCTATGGCTGTGTCATGGAGGGAGCGTACCTTTACTATGTGGACGTCCATGACTATGAAAACTATACGGGCAATTTGACCCGCGTCAATCTGGATACTCTGGAGACGGAGGTTTCGGATGCGGTTATGCACTCGTCTTTTCTGATTTCCGATGGCAGGATCTATAGTACCAGCTACGGCATCAGCGAAGAAACAGAAAACTGGATGCGCCTGGAGGACGGCTCCTGGGACCAAACGGGCTATACGGTGGTCTATATCGATACGGATACACAGATTTGCTGGTATATAAACGAAGAAAATGCTATCGAGCAGTATGTGATCTACGCCGGCGATACCTTTACGGTATTCTGACCGCCGCGGCTTCGCGGGTACCCCACGAAACGGAAGGGAGCGGGAAACAGTTGCGCAGAATCCTTGTGAACATGAAAGACCTTTTTTTCGCCGACGCTCTGGCGCAGTCGCTGCAGGCGGATCCCCGCGGCGGGTTCACCGTGCAGCGTGTGACCGCGCCGGAGGAGCTGGTACAGTACAGCGCGCTGTATTCGCCTTACGCTGTACTGATGGAAGTGACCCGGTATCCGCCCTATGGGATCGAAGAACGGCTGAAGATCCGCAACGCAGTGAAAACAATCCGTCCGGACTGCAAGGTGGTCCTTGTGGTGGACGAAAACTCGGAAAAAGAAGCGGCGGACCGGGTCCGGCAGGCAAAAAAGGACGGGCTGATCGACCAATTCATCTACGGCTCCATCAGCCCGGCGTATCTGGTTGCGCTGATGGACACCCTGTAAGGAAACAGCGGAGCTGACCGCCGGCGCAAACGGCCGACCGCACAAGATCCGCCCTCTCCGCGCCGTGAACCCTATCCCCGGTTTTATTCTGCATTTTTGACCGATCCGGACGATTTTCCTCTTCAGATGCTTGCAAACCGCCGCAAACCGTGATATGATTCATTCATCTGTGGTATAGCCACAAAAAATGAGAGAGGAAGAGGATCATGAAAAAGAACCGCACAAAGGCCATTATCGCGCTTGCGGTGTTCCTCGTTGCCATTTTCGGCTGTATGTTTGCGGCTGACCGCATCCAGACCGACAATGGCAGCATCGAAGTCACCGAAGGCTGGATCGAAACCGACGTCGGGAATCTGTTCTACAAGCTCTACACACCGGAGAGCGCTACGGCGGAGTCAAAAGCCCCCGGCGTACTGCTCCTGCACGGCTATCAGAACGATCACGAGACCTGCGCAGCTTACGCCGTTGAGCTTGCCCGGCGCGGCGCCGTCGTGTTGTGCCTTGACGAATACGGCCACGGCGCTACGACGGCCGGGCTGGTCAACAGAGGTTATGTAAACCACAAAGTCACCGTGAATTACGGCGAGGACAGTGAGGCTGACGGGACGTTCAAAGCCATCGGCGGACAAACCCGCTATAAGGTCATGATGAACTTCTCGAATCTGAGCTTCTTTGATAAGCACTACACGACGGACTCCGACGGCAACACGCTGACCGACAGCTCCGCCGGCGGCAACTATGCCTATGCCGTGCTCGCGGCGATGGATAACGTGGATTCTTCCCGCCTTGCCATCAGCGGTCACTCGATGGGCACATGGTCCTCGTGGTCTGTCGCAGCAAATTTCTCCGGCACAGACATCGAGCCGAAGGCCGTCGTGCTCCAGTGCGGCGAGCTCTTCCGCGACAGCGCCTACGATTCCGAAAAAATCCACTTCAATAACGTGCTTCTGCTTCAGGCGAAATACGATGAATTCAGCTATTTCCGCGACTATAAAAAAATTGTGGATGACGATCTGCTTCGCAGCGATCTTCGCACCGAGTTCCTCGGCTGCACAGCGGACGAGGCGGCATGGAACACGACCTATGGCAGCTTTGCCGACGGCACGGCGCGCCGGATGGAGCTGCTGAACACCAATCACCGCCTGACGACGCACAACGCCCACGGCATTGCTGCCGCCATGACGTGGTTTGCCGATACCATCGGTCTGGATACGGCGCTTGCGCCGACCGATCAGGTCGCAATGACGAAGGAAGTTCTTGTTCTTGCCGCGATGCTCTTTGCTGTTGCGTCCCTCCTTGCGATGATGGAGCTGCTGCTCACCGTTCCGTTCTTCGCAAAAATCGCTCAGCCGCTCCCCTCTCCGAACGGTATCAAGTCCACAGGCAAATGGTGGCGCGGCGCGATCATTACGATGCTGCTGGCCGCGGCAACGTATCCGTTCATGACGCAGCTCGGCCACGGCCTTCTCCCGCTGCCGGAGGGGATCTTCCGCATGACGGTCGGAAACGGTTTCCTGAGCTGGTATCTCCTGCTCATCCTCATCATGCTCATCACGAGCATTGTCAGCTATAAAAAAGCCAAAAAGCACGGAGCTACCGACGTCTGGCAGAGCATGGGGCTTGCCGGAGCGGATGCCCCCGGAAAAATGGGCTGGGGCCTCCTTGGCCGCAGCGCGCTGCTGGTTCTTTGCATGCTTGCATATATGTACCTTCTGCTCTTTATCTGCGAAAAGGTGTTCCTGCTGGACTTCCGCTTCATTTGGCCGTTTTTCAAAACGTTTGACGCGGCGCGCCTTGGCCAGTTCTGTGTGTACATCCCGGTCTTTGCACTGTTCTTTATCCTCAACAACAGCAAAATCATGGCGTCCTCGCGCTGCGAGGCAACATATAAGCCCGGCTTTGCCGGATTTATGGGCTGCTGGTGGCGAAACGCGCTGATGATGGTCGGCGGCGTGCTGGTCATTGCGCTGATCGAGTATATCCCGTTCTTTCTTAATATCGCGCCCGGCGCCGACCTGCTCTTCGGCTCCACATTCGGCGGGCCGTTTATGTCGCTGCTCATTCTGTTTGTCCCGCAGGTTCTGGTGTTCAGCATTATCTGTACCTATACCTATCGCCGTACCGGCAGCGTATACACCGGCGCGCTGACCGTTGCATCCCTCGCCTGCTGGATCGTTACCGGCGGCTCTTCCATGCTGTAAACGACTCTATAAATGCAAAAAGCTGCCCGTATGGGCAGCTTTTTGCATTTTAAAAATCAACCGAATATTGCTCCAGGTGTTTTTCAAGATAGTCGGACGCCTGACCGAGAAGAGAGAGCAGCACCATGTCGGCGGCGTAGGCGTCCCGGCGGGAGATCGCAGCGGTGAGGATCTGGAATTTCGGCAGGCTGGTGGCAAGCTCTTCCCTGTTTCTGTAATGCTCCTGAATCAGATTGCGAATCATCTTTTCAAAACTCTGAAACACCATGGAGTATGCCGCATTCTGCGAAATCTCCGTCAGACACTTGTGATAAAGGTATACGGCTTCCGGCGCCTTCTCGTCGTCAGCGGCGTAAATGGCATCGGTATGCGACTGCAAAAGCGCCAAGGATCCCGGCGTTAGATTGGCGCAGGCCAGCCTGGTGCATTCGCGTTCGATCAGGATACGCAGATCCATCAGATCTTTAAAAAGCGACCGGTCAAGCAGCGCGGAATCGTAGCTCATGATCGAAGCAAGCGTTTCCGGCGTTGCCGATTTCACATATTCCGCAACGAATGCGCCCTTGCGCGGAACGATCCGCAGAAAGCCCATGCGGGCGAGATCGAGCATTCCCTGATTCACCGAGCCGCGGCTGAGCCCAAGCTCGGAGGCAAGCTCCCGTTCCGGCGGAATACGGTCGCCGGGCTTGAGTTCACCGGACAGAATGCGGCGCTTTATAGTATTGATAAAATATGCCTTGCGGTTTTTTTCATTCGTGGAGGGCATGGATGTTCCCCTTTATCGATCGGATGTAAAAAAGATTATATACACCTTCTTTGATAAAATCAAGTCTGGTCATAAAATAATGACCACAAAAAAGAGACAAGACAGTAAGACCGTCTTGTCTCTTTTTCACTGTATTCAATCAGTAGAACTCGCCGGGGACTTCCAGAACAATATCGGAGAGCGCAAACGTGGAGCAGGGATGGATATACCCGTTCACTTTGTCGCTGTGGCGGCGTCCCTCGTTCTCCGCCGGGCAGTATACCTCACCGGAGACGAGCTTGCTGCGGCACCAGCCGCACTCACCGCTCCGGCAGCGGGAAGGCGCTTTGATGCCGGCACGCTCGATCGCAACAAGGATCGGCTCATCGGCTCTCACATCAACCGCGTACTCCGCGGCCCCCTGACGAACGGTCCCGTGGAAAACCTTACCGGCGCAGTCAGCGGGATAGCCGGGCTGCGCGGCAACATTCTTCGTAACGCCGAGCATTTCACGGCGTACAAGGCGGCGAGGCAGGCCGAGCTTCTCTATTTCCGGCATAACAAAGCGGTACATGGCCTCCGGGCCGCAGAGGAATATGGAATACTCCCCTTCCGGCGCGTATTTGCGAATCAGCTCCGCGGTAATAAAGCCGTGCTCATACCCTTCGGCCTCTTCGTCCGAGAGAATGTGAACGACCTTCACCTTCGGGCAGGACGCGGTGATTTTTTCGAACTCATCGGCAAAGAGGACGGTCTCTCTCATCCGGCTGCCGAAAAGTATCGTAAGCGAAAAATCCTCAATCCCATCGCGGATGGCGCGCGCCATGGAGAGGAAGGGCGTGATGCCGCTGCCGCCGGCCAGCGCGAGAACGCTCTTCGCGTCGCGGAGCTCGTCGTAATAGAAATTTCCCTCGGGCGCGGAAGCGGTAACGGCATCGCCGACCTTCAGTCCGGACAGGATGCGGTCGGCAGCAAAGCCGCCGGGATTGGCGCGAACCGAAACGGCAATGCGCCCTTCCAGCGCGTCTTTCGGACCGGAGCTGATGGAATAAGGGCGGGAAACCTTGCTGCCGTCCAGATCGAGCTTGAGCGAAAGATACTGTCCGGCACGGAAATACGGAAGCGCGCCGCCGTCCGCCTTTTTGAATACGAACGTTTTTGCGCACGCATTCCCATGATCGATGATGTTTTCAACGACGAGAGGAAGAAAATCCGGATGCAGCGCCTTGGCATTGCGGTTGATGGCATATTCCGCGACAATTTCGTTGGCGGGAGCCGCCTGAATCGTTTTTTCCCTGGTCTTTGCCATGTTTTTGAATTTGAGCATGTCAAACGGGCCGAACAGACCGACTTTCACGTTAAGAGCCATTATTTCGTTCCTCCTTCCGCAAGATCCTTGAGCGCGAGCTTGGCGATAAGCTGGCCGCAGATGTACGATGCGCTGTAACCGTCGCCGCGCGGGCCATCCGCGCCGATGGGACGAAGGCCCTTGACCGGATAGTCCGCAGAGAGCATCATCATGCGCGCCATCATGCTGTCCCAGTCGGTCGTTTCATGACCGTAGACCGAACCTTCCGGCGTACCGAGATAACGCGAGAATGTCCACGGAGACGCCACGGAGACTTCCTCGATGTGGCCCGAGAGATCAATGCCCGCCTTTTCCTTGATACTGGCAAGGAACTTCTTTGCGACGCCTGTTTTGAATTTCACATACTCCTCCGGTTTGAGATCGTTCCAGTCGGCCGGCGAGCCGAATGTTGTGAATGAGCAGATGCATGTTCCCTCGGGCGACGCCTTGGGATTCGCAACGTTGTAGCAGAGAAAGATGGAGTAATCGTTCGTCGCCATGCCGTTCATGATGTTCTTATACTCTGTGGCAGAGTCCGCCGTGCCGGGCAGGAAGATGGAATAGTCCTTGATGCCAAGCTCTTCGGCCGTCTTGTCGAGGCAGAAGTACGCCGTAATCATGCGCGCGCCGTATTTCTGTTTGCGGGCGGTCGAGAGCTTTTTTTGGCGCTCGGGAATGAGCTCTTTCGGGATCATCCTGCCGTAGAGGATGTCGGCGTTGATGTTGGCCAGCGCGTAATCACATTCAATGGTGCCGAGATTCGTCTGCACGCCGCAGCAGCGGTCGCCGTCGAAAAGGAACTTCTCCGCGCGGCAGTTATACCATACGTCGCCGCCCAGCTCGCGGAAGCGCTCGACCATCGCGTTGCTGATCTCGTGGCTCGTATAGGTGGGGATGTACGCGCTGCGGGAGATGTACTTATGTACCATCGCCGCATAGTGGATGAATGCCAGATGCTCCATATCCACGCCAAGGTACGACCAGTACGTTGCGAGAATGTCCTGCGCACGCTGCGGGAGCTTCAGCGCGTCAAACACCTTTTTTGTGGGATACGCGCCGGTACGGAGCATGTTGGGATACTTTTCCTTCAGAACGTTGGAATCCGCATGACCGGAGGACGCCGTGATATACGCGATGCCGTCGAGCACCTCCTGGAACAGATCGAACAGCTTCGTCACCTGCGGACGGCAGCCGGGAACGTATTCCTCCATCTTTTCGATGAACGGTTTGACCCCGGAGGGCATCGTCACGTCCATGGGCGATCCGTCGGAATACTTGCCGATAACGCGGAAGCAATCGTCTATCCGGCGCCATTCTACCTTCACGCCGTACTGATCCATGATCGTCCGCACATCGCCGGGATCGTCCACGGGTCCCAGATCGCAGAGTTCGTGCAGTGACGGCTCAATCTCAAACCGGCCGCGGCGGAAGGACGTTGCACAGCCGCCGGGGAGGTTGTGCTGCTCGATCAGCAGCGTCTTTTTTCCCGCCAGCACAGACTGCAGCGCCGCAGATAAGCCAGCATTGCCCGCACCGACGACTACGATGTCATATTTTGCGTTCGCCATATGTTACCCCTCTCTCAAGATTCTTGTGGTATAGCCACATGAAATAGTATATACTATGCTATTCAAAAAAGCAACAGATGTTTGTTGATTATCTTATATAAATTAAAAAAATGCACAAAAAAGCTCCGCGGTTTTTATAGCCACGGAGTCTTTTCGTGTTATATGTATCAGTCAACAAGATCGGTTATGACGGACAGGCGCTTCTCCTCCATTTTGATCTCCCAATGGATCAGAACGCTCATGGCCGCGTGGAGGAAAATGATCGCGCCGAGTACAAGAAGCTCGCTCCACTCGCGCACGATCACCGTGCGCAGAACCTCGCCGCCGAGCTTGAAGCACAGCGCGAGCGCGATGCCCTGCGCAATGGAGAGCCGCGCATGCGGCTGCTTTTTGCAAAGTCGGACGACGCTCTTTACGGCGGAGAAAAGGAGGATCACCGCTCCGGTCCCCTCCAACAGAATGATCCCGAATTGTACAAGATATTTCAGCACAGTTTCCGCCCAATGAAGTAATTCCACTCTTCTTTCACCTTTCTGCTTTATAATATTACTCTCCGGCGGTTTGTGCGGACGCACCGCCGGAGATTCTCTCTATAAAGCATACAGGGAAATAAAGATTTCGTCAAGAAGCTGTTAAGGATTATTTTCGTTTTTTTCGGATAATCAGGAAAATGACTGCTGCAAGAGCCGCGGCGCCGCCGGCAATGCCGCCGATGAGCCAGCCGGAACGCGGCGATCCATCCGAAAGATACACGATCGATGCGCCGTTATCGACCCGGAAAACAATGTAGCTTCCGTCACGGTCGTAGGAAAGCGGCGAAAGAACATTGTCTGAGAGCGTATAGAGGCTTCCCGTATTCGCGGTGAGCATACGCACGATGACCGGCTCGGAATAGTCCGAAACGCGCACGGTGTACGCCGCGAGAACAGCTTCCGGATCGATCCCGAGCGTTTCGTCATCCGGTGTAAATGGCGCGGCAAGGAGCGTCTGCCCGTCGCGGAAAACGCCCTCGGCAAGAAACAGCGGCTCATCTTCCCCTGTGGAAATCGTCGTAACCGGGCGGATAAACTCCCCCCCGATCGTCCGGCTGTAGTATACGGCGTCATTCGGGTCAAAATCATTCCATTGCCAATACATCCCGTCCTCGTCCGGAACGGAAGGCGCCGAATCGATCGTCCCGCCAAACGGAACTTCGATCGTCTCTACCGTCTCGCCGTCCTTCACAAACGTTACGCCGATGCTGCGGAAGAAGTCCGGCGTATCCGAAAGGGACGCAAAGTCGTCATAGTCCATGTAATCCGTCTGCCCGGCGAAGCTGAAGCCGTCCACGCCGCCGATATTGGAGTCGGAATAGATGTTGCCCGTGATATTACCGTCGGCATATCCTGCCACAGAGCCGCAAAACTCCGTTATATCTTCAAAATGCGGCATGGCAAGGCACGAGTCGATGTCTCTGCCGAGTCCGGCGATACCGCCGAGATGCCGGCTGCCCGAAAGATTGACACGCGCGCGGCAGCTCCGGATGGAGGAAGAGCTGTATCCGACAATGCCGCCGGCATATCCCTCCGCCGCGCTTACCTCGCCGACCGCGTCGCATGAAATTACAAGACCGTATTCCATGCGTCCCGCGATGCCGCCGGCGCAGGATTTGGAGGCACTGACAGCAGAGCGGTTTTCACAGCCGGAGATTCGTGCAAAAATCTCATACTTTCCGCTGCCGATCATGGCAGAGGAAATGTTGAGCTGATCTTCCCGGTCAAAGGAGATGTCCAGCGAAACGACCCCGGCGATGCCGCCGGCATTCGTATCCGCGCTGACCGGCGCCGTATTCACACTTTGCGCAACCAGACAGAGCGCTTCGGTGTCATTCTCGGCATCGGAGACGTCCTCCAGCTCCACGGAGGAGCTGCCCAGGCTGTACACCATATTCATAAATGCCGTCGATACGTTCATAAGCTGGGAAATTACATTCTGCATGTCCCCGATCACCGTATCGCTCACAACAACGTCCGTTATCTGTCCGAAGAGCGTCACAAGCTGCTGCAGATTGTCCGAAAGATCTTTCATCGAGCCGCTCCCGGGATCGATCCAGCCGCCGGGCGTGCCGCTGCCGTCTCCGGTGCCTTCGTCGCTGCCGTCTCCGGCGCCTTCGTCGCTGCCGTCTCCGGCGCCTTCGCCGCTGCCGTCTCCGGCGCCTTCGCCGGGAGTCGGCCACGGAACATCCGGATACATATCGCCGATAATGTCGCTGCAATTGCCAAGCCGCCGGAGGATCTCCTGCAGCAGCGCCTGTGCGCCGGCCTGCGAGTCGCCAAGATCGCCAAGCGTTGTGCGCATCAGGCTTTCGAGACGGTAGAGCTGCGACTGCACCTCGCCGATCCCGGTGCCGGTAACATTCCAGACCGTGTGCGGTTCGATCTGACCGGCAATGCCGCCGACGTCTTTCCGGGCGGTGATTTCCCCGGCGTTCGTGCAGCCGATGATACGGCCGCTCTGCCGCCCGGCAACTCCGCCGACATTGTATCCCGTGTGGGGGTATCCTACGTCACCGTAGTTATTACAATTCTTTATAACGGAGGTATTGAGCCCGGCGATACCGCCGAGGTCCGTGATATCAACGAGGGTTTCCTCCTGCAGTGTGAGAGAGGAAAAGTCAAAGGAGCTTTTCTGGTCCGGCTGCTCGGCGGCGATGTATTCCGTGTTGACGCTCATGCGGCTTTCGCAGTCGCTCAAAACGCCGCGGTTCTCCCCCGCGATACCGCCGGTGCGGTGATAGGCCGCGACGGAGCCGGAGGTTTTGCATTCGCTCACAAGAGCGCCCTCGGCATTCAATCCGACGATGCCGCCTGCGGCTGCCTGCGCGCGGATCTCTCCGTCAAAGCGGCAGTTTTCGATCGCTCCGTAGTTCACACCGGCGATGCCGCCGATGTTTTCGCCGTTCCCGGAGGCGTGCAGCGTGCCGGAGACCGTAAGGTTCTTCACCACGCCGGTTTCCAGCACCATGCGGAAAAGCCCCTGTGTCGAAGCGTCGCCGTCAAGAGATATGCCGAGTATACTGTAGCCGCGGCCGTCAAACGTTCCGGCAAGCAGCGGGATGGGCGAAAAATCGCAGCCGGTGAGACTGATATCGCGCGTGAGAACGATCGTTTTGTCCTTTGACCAGGCGTCTGACGTACATAATGCGGAAAGCTCCGCCAGATCCTCGGCGGAGGATATCCGGATCGTGTCGGATGCCTCCGGTGACGCCACCGGACCGGCGGCCAGCGCCGCGCCCGAGACGGAGAACAAAAGCAGCGCGGACAGCAGCGCGGCGATCCATCGTTTCATTCCACGGCACCTCCCGTCGTCGTTTTCTTCCGAAATGTGGTTTTTTCAATGACCTTGTCAAGCAGCACGATGAGCTGCGGTAAAACGCTTAAAACGAGGATGACCGATATGAGCGCGCCGCGGCCGACGGCAAGCCCGATGTGACCGATATACACATCCGTCACGCGATAAGCGATCAGGATCCCCGCAACGGTCATAATGGTACCGGACGTCATAACGGTCGGAAAACTCTCGCTGACCGCCATCGCCATCGCTTCCCGCGGCGGATGGAGCTTTTTCTGATCGAGATACCGGCTCATGATCACGATGGCGTAGTCGATCGTTGCTCCCATCTGGATGGCGGAGACGATCATGTTTGTGACGAACGACGCGCGGGTGTGCGTGAGGTACGGGAACGTGAAGTTGATCCAGATGCTGCCCTGAATGACAAATACAAGGATCGCTGCGCCAGCAACAGACTTGAATGTGAATATCAGAATGAGAAAAACAAAAGCAATGGTTAGCAGGCTGATGAGCAGCGAATCACCGTTGAAGGTGTCCGCCAGTTCCTTGGCGCTCGTCACGTCGCCGATGACAAGGCATTCTCCTTCGCCGTAGCGCCCGTCGGCGAGGGCGCGCAGCTCGTTTACGAGTGCGACGCTCTTCTCGCCCTCAATGGGGACATCCGCCGTAATGACCATCCGGTCCCAGTTCTCACCGCGAAGCTGCGCCTCGCCGCGTTCCAGCTCGCCGCGGAGACTGTCAAGCGTTTGCTGCGCATCGGCGTCAAGCGTCACGATGCCCTGATCGATTTTTTCAAAGAGGAACAGGAACATATCGATGAGCGGCACGGAATAGGTCTCGGAATTGCCGAAAATCGGCTGGTACTGTCCGTTTTCCACGCCATAGGCAGCATAGAGCATCTCCGCTTCCTCAAAATCGATGTTGAGAAGCATAGAGAACATCCGCGGTGTGTAAGAGTCCGTCAACACTTTCCCGTCTTCAATCTCGATATTGGCAAGACCGGTGACGGTTTTCACCTTATCAAGTGCGGACGCTTCTCGCAGAAACTGCTTTTCGGCTTCGTAGTTCCCGCTTGGAACAAGCACGGCGATCGTCGTATCGTTCGCAAACGTGCCGGTGATCTTTCGCGCGGCGGCGCGGCTTTCGGAGTATTTGAGTTCGTCGATGCCCGCGTCGTTAAACGCATATTCCGTCCGGCCGGAACACCAGATCGCGATCGGCACGATGATCACAAACAGCGCGACAAAGACCACACGCGTTTTCATAAGAAAGCGTCCCCAGCCGGTGATGTCCGGCACGTGGCTCCTATGCGCCGTTTTCCGCAGCGGACGGAAGAACGACGCGATCAGTCCCGGCATCAGGAGGAACACCGTAAGCATACTGCAAATGATGCCCTTGGAGAGCACAAGACCGAGATCGTAGCCGAGCCGGAACTGCATGAGCATGAGCGCAACGAGGCCGGAGATCGTCGTAAGGCTTGAGGAAGAAATCTCGATGATGGACTTGGAAAGCGCTTCAATCAGAGCCTCACGTTCCGTCGGAAAGAAGTCGATCTCGTCCTGATAGCGATGGGAGAATATGATCGCATAGTCAATGGCTAGCGCCAGCTGCAAAATGACGGCAATGGAATTGGTGATCGAGGATATCTCGCCCAGCCAGAAGTTTGTGCCCATATTGAGCAGCGCCGCAACCGAAAAAACGATGAGAAAGATCACGACCTCAAAATAGCTGCGCGACGTAAAGAGCAGTACGGCTATGATAACAACGGCCGCCAGTGCCACAACGCCGACCATCTGCTGCGCGATCTCGCCGAGAAGATCGGCGCCGATGTTCGAGGAGGTGTATGTATCAAAGCCCGCCGTGAGCGTGCGGATATCGTTCATCGCTGCGACGACGTTGGGATCGTCGCTCGCGCCGTCAAAGGAGATCGTAAGCAGCGCCGCCGAATCCACAAAATGCGCCGGAGAATCATCGAACGTCACGCCGGTCACATGATCGAGCTGCGCGATCTTTTCCGCAGCGGCGCTCGCCCGCTCGTAGGTCGTGTTAGCCAGCATAACATTGGCGCTTGCATACGTCGTAAATTCGTTCTCCATGATCGTAAGCCCGCGGCGGGTGTCCGTGTCGAGCGGAAGGAACGAGGTTATATCGTTATTCACGCGCACGCGGCCGACGGAAAGCGCACAGTAAACGCACGCGGCCAGAAACGCAACCATGATAACAGCGCGTTTATCCACGATCTGCTGCGATATTTTTTTCAGAATGCTGTTCTCCAAGAAAGATCCCCCAGGCACGGTAGTGTTCTTTTTCAGATTATCTGACATTGCGAAAAAAAGCAATATTTTCTGATGATACCTTTGATTGGATATTCCTCCCGTCTCACCGGATCATCTCTTCAAACTCATCCTCCGTAATGACGGGGATACCAAGCGCGCGCGCCTTGTCGAGCTTGCTTCCGGCCGCCTCGCCTGCAAGGACAAACGACGTCTTTTTTGAAACGGAGGACGAGGTCTTGCCGCCAAAGGACTCAATGACGGCGCTCGCCTCATCGCGCGTATACTTGGCAAGCGCTCCGGTGAGAACAAAGGTTTTGCCGAGAAAGCGGTTATCACGGCGCTCCTCGCGGCTGAGCATATTGACGCCCGCCTCGCGGAGCAGACGGAGCTGGTGCTGTGTCTGCGGGTTCTGCGCCCAGGAGACAAGGCTCTCGGCGGTGATCGGGCCGATATCGTCCACCGCGGTCAGTTCGAGCGGCGTGGCGTTCTCAATAGCGTCCATGGAGCCGAATGTGCGGGCAAGCACTTTAGCCGCCTTCTGCCCCACCTGCCGGATGCCGAACGCGCAGAGCAGCCGGGAAAGATCCTGCTGCTTGCTCTTCTCAATCTCGTCCATGAGGTTTTCTGCGGATTTCTTACCCATTCGGTCAAGCGCCGCAACGCTCTGCGCGTCGAGCCGGTAGAGATCTGCCGGCGTTTTTACCATGCCGCTGTTTACTAGCGCCTCGGCGAGCGAAAAGCCGAGACCTTCAATGTCCATCGCCTCGCGGGAAGCAAAATGAACGAGATTGCGCAGCCGCTGCGCCGGACATTCCACGCCCGTGCAGCGTACCGCCGCGCCGTCCGGATCGCGTTCCACGGGCGAGCCGCACTCCGGGCATGTATCCGGCAGACGAAACGGCACCGTGCCCTCCGGGCGCCTGGTGAGATCGACGCGGAGGACTTCCGGGATAATTTCCCCCGCCTTGCGTACGATGACCGTATCGCCGATGCGCACATCGAGCTTATCGATAAAATCCTGATTGTGGAGGGTTGCCGCCGTGACGGTCGTACCGGCGAGCCGCACCGGCTCAACGATCGCCTTCGGCGTCAGAACGCCGGTCCGGCCGACCTGCACAACAATATCGCGCACCACGCTCGGCTTTTCCTCCGGCGGGTACTTATACGCCACCGCCCAGCGCGGCGCTTTGGCGGTGCTGCCGAGAATGGCGCGCTGCGCAAGATCGTTGATCTTGACGACCGCGCCGTCGATATCGAATGGATAGCTCTCGCGCGTATCGCCGATACGCCGGATCTCCTCGCAGCACTCCTCCACGGTTCGGAACACTTTGTGCGGCACAGTATAAAACCCAAGCCGTTCCAGCATATCCAGCGATTCCGCATGCGTTTTCGGCTGCTCGCCGGAGGTGAGCTGGACATTAAAAACAATGATATCGAGCCGGCGCTCCTTCGTCACCTTCGGGTCAAGCTGACGCATGGATCCGGCGGCGGCGTTGCGCGGATTGGCGAGGAGCGTTTCCCCCTCGATCTCGCGGCGGCGATTGTGCTCAAGAAACACGTCGCGCGCCATATATACCTCGCCGCGGACGATCAGCCGTTCGGGAGCATTTTCCAGTTTCAGCGGAATATTGCGCAGGACCCGGAGATTTTCCGTGACGTCTTCTCCGGTGGTGCCGTCGCCGCGCGTCGCGCCTTGATAGAACACGCCGTTCCGGTATTCCAGCGCCATCGAGAGCCCGTCGATCTTTGGTTCGACCGTATAGACCGGCTCACCGCCGAGAGCTTCGTTGGTTTTGCGTATGAAGTCCGTCAGTTCGTCATACGAGAAAACGTCGCTGAGCGATTCGAGCGGTACCTCGTGGTGTACCGGGGAGAATTTCTCCGAACGGTGGCCGCCGACATGCTGCGTCGGTGAGTCCGGCGTAACGGTTTCCGGATGCTCCGCCTCCAGTTCCTCCAAACGGCGCATCATCGCGTCGTATTCAAAATCGGAAATGGTGGGGGCATCCTTGTCGTAATAGGCTATGCTGTGGCGGCGCAGTTCCGCGCGCAGTTCGGCAATCTCCTGTAAATAGTCCATCATGTCTCTCCCGTATAGAAATAAGTCTGCGGAACACGCCCAACGATGATCGTTTCGGCGATCAGTACTTCCGTAACGATCTGCGTAGAGCGTATCTCCCATGGCAGCAGAACGTCCGCGTCGACGCATACCTCCAAAAGAAGCTGGTGTTTTGTCTGGTTGATTCCCGCGTCTGTCAGCACATTGCGGAAATCCACCCGCGAGGATGTGAGCATTGTGATCTTGATCGGCACCGCCGGACCGCGGCCAAGAAAAAAACTGACGCCCAAAAGATTCCCGAAGGGAATCGAAAGATCGAGATCGCCCCGGTCCGAAGCCTCTACGATCGCGTTGAGAAGCTCGGCGGACAGAATATTCACGCGCGCCGTATCCGTTACGATAGCGCTGATCTGCCCGTCGCCGTCCTTTTCGAACGATACAAATTTCCCGCCGTCCGGCCCAAGCAGGCGCATTTCGTTCTCCACAATGTTGCTTACGGTCTGCGTGATGAGATCGGACGCATTGGACACCGCCATGGTGCCGGTAAGCGTCCGGAAATAGCGCACGGCGGGGATCAAAAACGCGATCAGCGCGCCGATGAGCGCCAGGAGCAGCAGCGCGGTTGTCTGCTGCGGTGTGATCTTTCGCGGAAATGGCATACGGGTCCCCCCTATGCCAAAAAGTATATGCTTCAGGCGAGCATTTCAGACAATGCGCTCAGCACGCCGAGTTTGCCGGATTCGTAGGTAAGGCCTCCCTGCAAAAAACCGAGATACGGCTCGCGTACCGGTCCGTCGCACGAAAGCTCCAGCGAAGCGCCCTGAATGAACGTTCCGGCGGCCATAACGACCTCGCTCTCATACCCCGGCATCGGCGCCGGAACGGGCAGGGCGAAGCTGTCCACCGGCGAGCCTTTCTGTATGCCCTGACAGAATTTCACAAGGTTATCCGCCGTTTTCAGGCGGATGGTCTGAATGATGTCCGAACGTTTTTCATCGGACGCCGGGAAGCTCTCAAACCCCAGCTCCTCCAGCATTCCGGCAGCAAATGCCATCGTTTTGAGCGCCTGCGATACGGTGTGCGGCGCAAAGAAGAAGCCCTGAAAGAGCGTCCGGTTCACGCCGAGGGAAGCGCCGCACTCGCTGCCGATGCCCGGTACGGTCAGCCGCTCGGCGGCAAGCTCCACGAGATCGGCGCGTCCGGCAACATAGCCGCCCATCGGAGCAAGTCCTCCGCCGGGGTTTTTGATAAGCGAGCCTGCCATAAGATCGGCTCCAAGCGCCGTCGGCTCGACCTCCTCGGTAAACTCGCCGTAGCAGTTATCCACGATGACCGCCGTATCGGCGCATCCGCTCTTTACGGCCCTGACGATCTCGCCGATCTCCCCGGCGGATATCGCGCGCCGGGGCGCATAGCCTCGGCTGCGCTGCACGAACGCCGCAGCCGGACGCAGCTCCGATACGCGGCGCTCGATGCCGGTATAATCCGGCCCGCCGCCGGAGGAAAGCTCCATCTGCTCATACCGGATCCCGAGCGAGGCAAGCGAGCCGCGGCCGCTGCCCGTGATGGCGGTATGCAGCGTATCATAAGGCGCGCCGGTCACGGCAAGGAGCGTGTCGCCCGGCTGAAGCGCGCCGAAAAGCGCGCAGGCAATGGCGTGCGTTCCGTTGACAAAGGTTGTGCGCACGAGCGCGGCTTCCGCGCCGAACACGTCGGCAAAAACTCTTTCGAGCGTTTCGCGTCCCAGATCGTCATAGCCGTACCCGGTCGTACCGGCAAAGCACGGCTCGGACACACGATGCGCGCGGAACGCGTCCAGCACCTTTTTCGTATTCTTCTCCGCCGTGCGTTCAAAGCCGCGGAAAACAGGCTGCAGGCGTTCTTCCACCCGTTCCGCCAGCGTATATAGCTCTTCGTAATTCATGGCTGTGCTTCCTTTATTTCAGTTCGTTTACGATGCTGCGGAACGTTTCGCCGCGTTCTACAAAATTTCTGAAGTGGTCGAACGAAGCGCACGCCGGTGAAAGCAGGACGATGTCCCCCTCCGCCGCGCTCGCGGCCGCCGCCAGCACCGCCTCGCGAAAGCTCTCGATTTTCCGGATAGGCAGGATTTCCGGATCATACAGCGGCGATTTGACCACCGCATCATAGATCTTGTCGGCGGTAAAGCCGGTGAGGAACAGCGCCTTGACGTGAGAACAAATCTCATCGCCGAGCGTGTCAAACGGAATATGCTTATCGTATCCCCCGGCAATGAGGATCGGCTTTTGCCGCAGCGCGTGCAGCCCGGCGATCGTGCGCGTCGGACTCGACGCAATGGAGTCATTGCAATAGGTAACGCCCCGGAGCGTCCGGATCATCTCCAGCCGGTGCGCGACGCCGCGAAAACTCTCCGCCACGGCGCGGCAGTTATCGTCCGACACAATGCCGTCCGTCGCCGCAAACGCCGCCATATAGTTTTCTACATTATGTAAACCCGGCAGGAGGATGTGTTCGGCGTCCATGAGCTTTGTCTTTTTCCCGCAGTGAGAACGATAAATAACGCCGTCCCGCAGGAACACGCCGTTTTCCGGCGCCGTTTCGCGGCTGAAAAAGCGGATCTCACCCGGACAGTCGCTCGAAAATGCACGCGTGATCGCATTGTCGGCGTTCAGCACCGTGATGCCGCCCCGTCCCTGCGAAAGAAAGATCTGTTTTTTCGCCGTCTGATAGTCCTCGTAGCTCGGATGGACGTCCAGATGGTTCGGCGAAACGTTTGTGATAACGGAAATGTACGGGCGGCAGGTCATGCTGTGGAGCTGGAAAGAGCTGAGCTCCAGCACCGCCCAGTCGTCCGGGGTCATATCCGGCGCTTTGTCGAGCAGCGGCGTGCCGATGTTGCCGCCGAGAAATACACGGTATCCCTGTGCTTTCAGAAGCTCGGAGATCATGGTAGTTGTGGTGGTTTTCCCGTCCGAGCCGGTGACGGCAACGATCCTGCACGGGCAGACGGCAAAGAACGCCTCCATTTCCGAGGTAAGCACCGCTCCCCTTTTCTTTGCCCCGGCAAGCTCCGGTGTGAACGGATGAAGCCCCGGCGTGCGGAAGATCACATCCTCGGTCAAACCGGCGAGGTACTCCTCGCCCAGCACCAGACGGCATCCGGCTTTTTCCAGCGCCGCGGCTTCCTCTTCACCGAAGAGGTCGCGTGTACGTTTATCCCGAACCGTGACGGCATATCCGGCGTCCAGCAGCAGCCGCAGCAGCGGCCGGTTGCTCACGCCAAGGCCGACGATTGAAACGGTTTTCCCCTGAAGAGAGCGTATATAAGAATCCAGTGTCATGACTGCCTCCCGATTTTCTTCGTTAACCTGTGTATTATATTCGGTTTTCGGCAGAAATTCAACACCTACCGCGTTGACAAGCGTATCGGAAGCGGGTAAAATACTTGCGCGAGTAAGTCAAGCAGCCGCGGGCACAAGGCGAAAGCCTGTGCGTGAGGAAAGTCCGGGCTCCACAGGGCAAGGATAACGGGTAACGCCCGCCGGGGGTGACCCCAGGACAAGTGCAACAGAGATATACCGCCTGCTTTGCAGGTAAGGGTGGAAAGGCGAGGTAAGAGCTCACCCACCGTCCGGAGACGGAACGGTGCTGTAAACTCTATCCGGAGCAACGCCGTGGAGGGACATACGACCGGCCCGGTCGTCCCATGGAGGCGGCTGGAACGCATCGGCAACGGTGCGTCTAGATAGATGGCTGCGCAGACAGAACCCGGCTTACAGACTTACTCGTTTAAAAAAACACCCCATCGACATACAAAGTCGGTGAGGTGTTTTTTTCATTGCTTCCCCGTTTTGTCCGTCGCACCGGCAGAAGCGGACGGCTTTGCCGAGGCGCTTGCCATCGGCGTCTGCGTGGGGACAACGCCGGTATCGTCATCGTCAATGATACCGTCATTGTCGTTTACGATCCCGTCGTTCATATCCGGCGTCGGCATATAAGGCGAGCTTGTCGGCTTGGGGGACTCGGCTGTTGCCGGCTTATCCGATGCGCCGCACGCGGCAAGCGACAAAAGAAGCACGGCGAGCAGAAGAATATATACGATTCCCTTTTTCATGATTTACCTCCCAAATCAGGAATTCCGCCGTTAGTATGTTCACGGATGCCGTAATTATGAGAGAACAGCCGCTTCCGGAAAAATTTTCCGAAAGCGGCTTCCATGCATTTATTTCTTCGGCTTTAAAATGAAGTTGATGAGCTTATTGGGGACGTTGATGGTTTTTACGATCTCCATGCCCTCCACATAACCGGCGATCTTCTTATCCGCCAGTGCCGCGGCGGAAACGACCTCCGCGCTGCTGTCCGCCGGGACAACAACGGTGCTGCGGAGCTTGCCGTTGATCTGCACGGCGATGGTTTTTTCGGTATCGGCCATTTTGGCCTCGTCATGCTCGGGCCACTCAGCTTCGCTTGCCAGGCCTCCAAAGCCCTGGATCTGCCAAAGCTCCTCGCAGATATGCGGCGCAAACGGAGAAAGAAGCTGAAGCAGCACGCGGATGTCACCGCGGGTCGGTTTCTTGGCGTAGAACTGATTGACGAGCGACATGAGCTGCGCGATGGCGGTGTTGAACTTCATCTCGTCAATGTCGGAGCTGACCTTCTGGATAGCGCGGTGGATCTCTTTTTCGTTTTCCCTGGAGATGCCGTCGCCGGTGAGCGGCTCGCTTGCAAGGTTCCACACGCGGTCAAGGAAGCGGCGGCAGCCGGCCACAGCGTTGCTCGACCAGGCGGCGGCCTTGGTAAAGTCGCCGATGAACATGATGTATACGCGCAGCGTATCCGCGCCGTACTGCTCAACGATGTCGTTCGGATTTACGATGTTGCCGCGGGACTTGGACATCTTTTCGCCGCCTTCGCCGAGGATCATGCCGTGGCTCGTGCGCTTGGCGTACGGTTCCTTGGTCGGGACAAGGCCCTCGTCGTAGAGAAACTTGTGCCAGAAGCGGGAGTACAGGAGATGGAGCGTCGTGTGCTCCATGCCGCCGTTGTACCAGTCCACGGGAGACCAGTACTTGAGAGCTTCCGGACTTGCGAAAGCCTCTTTATTGTGGGGATCCATATAGCGCAGGAAATACCACGAGGAGCCCGCCCACTGCGGCATGGTGTCGGTCTCGCGCTGGGCCGCTCCGCCGCACTTCGGGCAGGTCGTGTTGACCCAGTCGGTGATCTTGGAGATGGGCGATTCACCGTCGTCCGTCGGCTCGTAGCTCTCGACCTGCGGGAGCAGGAGCGGAAGCTGATCCTCCGGCAGCGGTACCCAACCGCACGTCGGGCATTTCACCATCGGGATGGGCTCGCCCCAGTAGCGCTGGCGGGAGAATACCCAGTCACGCAGCTTGAAGTTTGTCTTGGGATGGCCGATGCCCTCGTCCGTCACCCACTTCTTCATGGCGGGGATAGCGTCCTTCACGGTCATGCCGTTGAGGAAGCCGGAGTTTACCATAATGCCGGTATCGTCCTTGAGCGTAAACGCTTCCTTGGTGATATCGCCGCCCTGCACGACCTCAATGATCGGCAGACCGAATTTAGTGGCAAACTCCCAGTCGCGCTGGTCGTGGCCGGGAACGCCCATAACAGCGCCCGTACCGTAGCTCATTAGGACATAGTCCGAGACAAAGATGGGTATCTGCTCCTTTGTCGCCGGGTTAATGGCGCAGACGCCTTCCAGACGGACGCCGGTCTTATCCTTATTAAGCTCGCTGCGCTCAAAGTCGGACTTGTGCGCGGCTTCCTCACGGTAGGCCGACACGGCGTCCCAGTTCACGAGCTTGTCTTTCCAAGTATTGAGGATCGGGTGCTCCGGTGAGAGGACCATATAGGTCACGCCGAAGAGCGTATCGCAGCGGGTGGTATAAACGGTGAGAGAGTCGCCGAGCGTCGTACCGAACGTAAGCTCCGCGCCCTCACTGCGGCCGATCCAGTTTTTCTGCTGGATTTTCACACGGGGGATAAAGTCCACATCATCGAGATCGTCGATCAGTCGGTCGGCGTACTTTGTGATGGCGAGCATCCACTGGCTCTTTTCGCGGCGGACGACCGGGCTGCCGCAGCGCTCGCACACGCCGTCCACGACCTCCTCGTTCGCAAGAACGCACTTGCAGCTCGTACACCAGTTGACCGGCATGGAGGCCTTATACGCGAGGCCCTTTTTGTACATCCGCAGGAAGATCCACTGCGTCCACTTGTAATACTCCGGATCGGTCGTATCCACAACACGGTCCCAGTCGAACGAGTAGCCGAGCATATGGAGCTGCTTTTCAAAGTTAGCAATGTTCTGCTTCGTTACGATGGAAGGATGTACATGGTTCTTGATGGCATAGTTTTCCGTCGGCAGTCCGAAGGCATCATAGCCGATGGGGAAAAGAACGTTGTAGCCCTGCATCCGCTTGCGGCGACAGATGACGTCCATTGCCGTGAACGGGCGCGTATGACCGACATGCAGTCCCTGTCCGGACGGATACGGAAACTCGATCAGGCCGTAAAACTTCGGCTTGTCCGAGCCGGTGACGGCGCGGCCGCTCTTGTGCTCGACCCAGTATTTCTGCCATTTCTTTTCGATTTCTGCGTAATTGTACTCCATGACGGTATGTCCCCTGCCCTCTTTTTTATTTAAAGGAAGTCTTTATAGTCGATCTTTTCGGCGTCCGACCACAGGCGGTCGAGTGAGTAGAACGAGCGCATTTCGTCGGAAAAAATGTGAACGACGACGCAGCCGAAGTCCAGCAGCGTCCAGCCGCCGGAACGGTATCCCTCGCGGCGCAGCGGCGGTTCCCCCTCCTGCGAGAGGATCTTGTCCACCTCGTCGGCCAGCGTTTTTCCGTGCGTGGAGTTGCCGGCGGTGCAGAGAATGAAGTAATCGGCCAGTACCGTTACCTTATCGGTCTTTAAGATTTGAATGTCGCGGGCGAGCTTGTCGTCCAGCGCTTTTACCGCGAGATGAGCGATTTCCTTGGAAGTAAGCATATGCCGCATCCTTTCTCTTTTGTATGCGCCGCGCGTCAGCCGGCGAAGTAGTCGTAGAAGGAATAAAAGTCCGGAATCATGCCGGTTGTGGAGGTGAAGTTCGTCCCGTCAAAGCAGAGCACATCCAGATTCGCTGCGGTGACATCCATGTTGAACGGGTTGAGATAGGTGTTTATCATATCGAGCCACGCCTCGAGCTGGATGCTGACATACGAGCCGCCGCGAATATAGACGGTATCGTACGGAAGCGTGTAGAAGCTGATATCGTCCATGCCCATTTTCAGGAACTCCTGCGCATAGAACGCGATGTTGCCGCTCGAAAGGTTCGTGTCGGTGTTGTCGATAACGAGACTGATGATCTGCGGCAGGTTGGAGATGTTTCCGAGCTGGAGCACCTGTCTGGCCAGTGCCGCAAAGAAGGCGTGCTGCGTTTCGATACGTCCGATATCGCCGTTTGGATATCCGGTGCCGTCATTGTTCTGGCGGAAGCGCACGACCTGCTCGCACTGATACCCGTTCAGAAGCTGGTAGCCGGGCGCGAGCGAGATATGAAGATCCTGATCGGGGTCGTCGTAGTACATATAGATCGGGACATCGAAATATACGCCGCCAATGCAGTCGATGATCTGCTGGAACACATACGTATTCACAACAGCATAGCTGTCGATGCCAAATCCGACAAGATCCTCAATCTCTGCGACAAGGCCGTCAATACCGGCGCTGCCGTATACGGAGTTGATCTTTTTAACCGCCCACGGGACATTGACCAGCGTGTCGCGGGGGATGCTCACAATGTTCGCCGTATGGTTATCGCAGTCAAAGCGCGCGACCATGATGGTGTCCGTATTAAGTCCGACGCGGTCGCGTCCGACAACGAGCAGGGTATAAACGTTATCTTTTCGCTCGGCCGTCTCTTCCTTCGGCGTCGGCGACGGAGACGCTGTCGGCGTTGCGCTCGGCTGCGCTGTCGCTCCGGCCGGCATGGAGGGCGTCACCGTCGCTTCCGGTGTCGCCGTTTCCTGCGTTTTCAGACCGGAATCATCGGTTTCCGGTGCTGTTGACCAGATGCTGTAGGCAAGAAGCACCAGAAGAAGAAGCGCAAGGATGCTTGCGATCACGATCAGTGCGACCGTGAGAGCGCGGGTTTTCCCCTTTGAGGACGGTTTCTTTTTTCTTCCGTCCGTTTCTCCGGAGAGTGTTTCCAGTCGCTGAGCAAAGCTCTCCGCTTTGGTGTCTTTCTTTCTTGCGGCATTCTTGTGAGCGCCGCCCTTACGGGAAAAAATACTCATAGGCCTCTTCTCAATTCTGTGTTTTCAGCCAGCGGAGAGCCTCCGCCGTTCTTGGGTGCGGTACAGCGCCGCGGCGCGTGACCGCATCCATACTCATTTGCAGCGCTTTGATCATAGCGCGGTTCAGATCCTCAAAGGCAGAAGTACGTACATGCTCCACACCGGGAAAATCTCGCGTCGGCTCGATAAAGTCGGCAAGATAGACGATTTTTTCAAGCGTCGTCATTCCGGCGCGGCCCGTGGTATGCCACTCAATGGCGGAAAAAATATTGTCGGGCACTCCGAAACGCTCCCGCGAATACCACGCGCCGGTGAGCGCATGGAGCGTCTTCGGTGCAGCAATATCCGCATCGTTCAACACGATACCATATTTTTGGGCCATACGCAACTGCTCGTCGTCGGAAAGCCTTTTGGTTATGTCATGCAGGATCCCTGCCTCTGCGGCGGCCTCGGGGTCTTCACCCCAGCGTACCGCCAGCCGAACCGCCGTCTCCTCGCAGCCGCGCACATGCGGTATGCGCGTCGGCTTGAGACACGCGTCGGTCTTTCCCCGCAGCCACGCGAGATCGGGCTTCGCGCCGTAAAGGCGCCGGCGGATAATCTCGGAGTATACGGCGTCGCACAGCTTGTCCGCGCCGCCGCGCTGCGGCAGCGCCGCGCGGAGCGACGTGGAATCCATCGGCAGGGGCGTTTTGGGAATGATCTCGATCCGCGCGCCGTATGTTTCACGCAGATGCGCCGCATACCGTTCGATCTCCGTCATGTCGCCGTCGGCACGGGGAAGCGCCGCGAGTGTGCAGAGCGAAAAAAAATCCCGGAATTCATGCCATTGTTCCATATAGAGAAGCATGTCCGTTCCGACAAGAAAATATAGCTCCGCTCGCGGATTCTCCCGGGATATCTCCCGCAGCGTGTCGACGGTATAGCTTTTCCCCTCGCGCTGCAGCTCCATGGGTGTAACATCCGCTTCCGCGAAAGCCAGTTCGCACAGCCGAAAGCGTTCCTCCGCGCTCGGGCTTCCCTCCGCAAGCGCTTTGTGCGGCGGAATGCCCGCCGGAACAACAAGCATGCGGTCCGCGCCAAGCGCTGCCGCAGCGCAGGAGAGCGCGTCGGCGTGCCCGAGGTGCGGCGGATTAAATGTCCCGCCGTAGATCAAAAGACGCATGGGCTTTACTTCTTTCCTTTGCGGTCTTTTATAAGGACGATCCTGGGGGCCTTTTCGTTCTGTTTAAAAAGGACAAATTTGCTGCCGATGACCTGCACCCCGTCGGCGCCGCACGCTTCGCACAGCGCATTGCACGCCTCCCGTGCCGACAGCAGGGAGTTATCCAGAACGCGGCCCTTGATAAGCTCGCGGGCAGCAAGCGCTTCCTCCGTCTGGCGGACAACGTTTTCGGTAATGCCGCCCTTGCCGATCTGCAGCTCGGTATGCAGCGCCGCTGCCATGGCGCGCAGCTGCGCTCTCTGTTTACTGGTGATCATAGTATGTCTCCCATTTCTGTTTGAATTGCGCCAGCGCCTTTCCCCGGTGAGAAATCGCGTTCTTTTCCTCCATCGTCAGCTCCGCCATGGAACGGTCAAATCCGTCGGGACGGAAAACCGGATCGTAGCCGAAACCGTTCGCGCCGCGTGGCGCGAAGAGGATCGAGCCTTCGCACGTCGCCTCGGCGGTGAGAATATCTCCGTTCGGGAAAGCGCAGCAGAGCGAGCAGACAAAGCGGGCGCCGCGCTCTTCCGTTTCGCCGAGATTGCGAAGCAGGAGCTCATAGCGATCGGCGTCGGAATCGGCGTGGCTTCCGGTATATCGCGCGGAATGCACGCCCGGCGCGCCGCCGAGCGCGTCCACACAGAGGCCGGAATCGTCCGCGACGGCGGCAAGCCCCGTGGCGCGCATGACGGCTTCGGCCTTGATGCGGGCGTTTTCCGCGAACGTTTCGCCGGTCTCCTCAACCTCTTCCGTAAAGCCGGTGTCCGCTTTGCTCAAAAACTCCACGCCGAAGTTTTCAAAAAGTGTGCGGAACTCCCGCAGCTTATTCTTATTATCGGACGCCAAAACCAGTTTCATTCGAGCAGCGCCTCCGCAAATTCTCCCGGCACAAAGGGCTTGAGATCGTTTATCCCCTCGCCCACGCCGATGAGCTTTACCGGCAGGCCAAGCTCGCGCTTGATGGCAAACACGATGCCGCCCTTGGCGGTCCCGTCGAGCTTTGTAAGGACGATGCCGGTAAGGCCCGCCGACTCGCCGAATGCCTTCGCCTGAATGAGACCGTTCTGACCGGTTGTGGCGTCAAGCACCATCAGGCATTCCACGCTCGCCTCCGGCAGCTCGCGGTCAATAACGCGGCGGATCTTGGAAAGCTCATTCATAAGATTGGTTTTATTGTGCAGCCGGCCGGCGGTATCGACGATGATCAAGTCGCGGCCGCGCGCCTTTGCCGCAGCGATCGCGTCAAACACAACGGCGGCGGGATCGCTCCCTTCCTCGTGACGCACAATATCGCATCCGGCGCGCTTTGCCCACACGGCGAGCTGCTCGGCAGCGGCGGCGCGGAACGTGTCGCCCGCGCAGAGAAGAACGGATCTTCCTTCGGCCGAAAGACGGGAGGCGAGCTTGCCGATGGTCGTCGTTTTGCCGACGCCGTTGACGCCGACGACAAGAATGACGGACGGCTTTGTAGCAAGATGCAGCGTATTATCCCCGGCATCCATCGTTTCGGTCAGAATGGATGCGAGCATCTTTCGGAGCTGCTCCTCGCCGCGGCAGCCCTCTTCGCGGACGCGGCAGCGAAGTTTTTCCATAATGTCCTCCGTCGTATCCATGCCGGCGTCGGACAGAATGAGCATTTCCTCCAGCGCTTCGTAGGCTTCCTCGTTTTCTCCGGTGAAGTCTGCCATCGCGTTGTTGAATGCGGCCTTCATTTTATCAAAGAATCCCATGGCTGTTTTCTCCCTTCAGCGAATGGTTTGGAGCGCTTCCTGCATATCCATCGCCAGCACGGTGCTGACGCCTTTTTCCTGCATGGTGACGCCGTAGAGCTGGTCGGCCTCTTCCATCGTGCCGCGCCGGTGCGTGATCGCAATAAACTGCGTTTTTCCGCACATGCGGCGCATGTACGCCGCATACCGGGCGACGTTTTCCTCGTCAAGCGCCGATTCAATCTCGTCCATGACGCAAAACGGCGTCGGTCGAACGCGCATAATGGCAAAATACAGCGCAATGGCAACGAACGCCTTTTCGCCGCCGGAGAGAAGGCTGATGTTGGAGACGGCCTTTCCGGGCGGCTGGATGCGGATGTCGATGCCGCAGTTGAGAACATCGTTCATATCCTCGAGTGAGAGCGACGCTTTGCCGCCGCCGAAAAGCTCCACAAATATCTGGCGGAACGCTTCGTCGATCTCCCGGATCTCGCGGATAAAGATCTCTTCCATCTGCGCTGTGATGTCGGCGATGATCTTTAAAATCTCATCCTTGGATCTCTGCACATCGTCGCGCTGCTCGGAAAGGAAGGCATACCGCTCGCTCACACGCTTGTATTCTTCGATCGCGCCGAGATTCGGCGTGCCAAGCGCGGAAATGCTGCGGCGCAGCTCGCTGACCTGCCGCCCCGTTTTGGCGAGGCTTTCCACCGGCTGGCGGATCTTTTCCGCCTCCGTGCGGCTAAGCTCATAGCTGTCCCAGAGCTTTTCCACGATCTGATGCTCTTCCATATCGGCCGCCAATTTTTTTTGCTCGAGCTGGGCGCTGCTGCGCTCAAGATCGAGCAGAGCGCGGTTTTTCTCCTGCGCCGCTTTGTCCGCGGCGCTGCGGCGGCCCTCCAGCTCCATTTTGCTTGCGGTAAGACTGGAAAGAGCCTCTTTCTCCTGCTGCGCCTGCTTGCGGAGCGTTTCTGTTCGCGCAGAAAGCGTTGCAAGCTGCGCCTCAAGCGTCGATTTCTGCTGTACCACGGCATTTATGGCATTGCGCCGTTCGCCGGAATCGTTTTCCAGCTCGGCGCGCAGACGCTCAAGCTGCTCCACGGCAAGAAGAACGGTGGTTTTTTCCGCATCGAGCGACGCCTGCTGCGCGCGAACGGCGCTGAAGCTCTCCTCCAGCTCACGCCGCCGTGCCTCGAAGCTGTTCATACCGGCGGATTCCTTTTCCATATCCGCGCGAAGAGCCGCCAGCTCTTTTTCCGTTGCTGCACACGCTTCCTGCAGCGCTGCCGTGCGGCTCTCATTTTCCCTGCGGCGCGCCAAAGCGCCGCGGATCTCGTCATCCAGCGCGTCGAGTGCTTCCGCCGCCGCTGTGCGCAGAAGCTCCGCCTGTGCGACAAGGCCCTCCTGCCGCACCGTTTCCTGCCGCGCCGCGGCGTGTTCTTCGCGCGCCGTTTCGAGATCGTAGCGGGCGCTTTGCAGATCACGTTCCGCTTCCCGCCGCTGCGATTCCGTCTGCGAGAGCTGCGCTTCCAGATCGCCGCGTTTTTGGCGGAGACGGTTGAGTTCGTTGGCGCGCGAGAGAATGCCGGTGTTTTTTCCGGCGCTGCCGCCGGTCATCGATCCGCCGGCGTTCAGGATCTGTCCGTCCAGCGTCACAATGCGGAAGCTGTTGCCGTGTCGCCGCGCAATGGCGATGGCATCGGCGAGCGTTTCCGCAACGGCCGTCCGCCCGAGAAGGCTCGCGATGACAGCGCTGTAGCGCTTATCGCAGTCAACAAGATCGGAGCATACGCCGACGTAGCCCGCCTCGCCTTTCGGCTCACTGCTCAGCCGCGCCGGACGGATCACATCCATCGGCTGAAGCGTTACACGTCCGCCGTCGCGCCGTTTTAAAAGCGCAAATATGTCTTTGCCGTTATCCTGTGTATCAACAATAATATCGCCGACATGCGCGCCGAGCGCCGTTTCCACCGCAAGCGCGTACCGGTCCGCGGCGCGGATCATTTTTCCGACCGGCCCGTGAACGCCGCGCAGCGTGCCTCGCTCAGACTCCTGCATGACGATCTTCGCCGCCTTACTGAAGCCTTCCAGTTCCTTTTCCAGCTCGGAAAGAAGATGAATGCGCGAATCGCAGGAGCGCAGCTCTACCGTGAGCTTTGTCTGCCGTTCGGCAGCTTCCGCCGCTTTCTGCTCGCGCCCTGCCATGAGCATGGAATGGCCGGAGATCACGTTGGCGAGACTTTGTTCTTTTTCCTTTATTTCGTTCAGGCGCTTCTTCTCTTCGGTCAGACGCGCCGAGGCTTCCTCATCCTTCCGTTCGGCGGCGGCGAGATCTTCCTTTGCCTGCGCCGCGCGTTTTTCCATCGCGTCGAGGTTTTCCGCCAGAAGCGATATGGCGGTACGGCTCTCCGTCAGCGTGCCGGTAAGTTCGTTTTCGCGTGAGAGCATGGCGGAAATGCGGCGGTTACGCTCGTCCATTCCTGCAGCGTTTTCCGATTCGCTCTTCCGCAGCTTTTCGAGCCGCTCGGACAGAGCGCGGCGCTCCGCGGCGATGCTCTCTATGCGGGCGCGATGCTCGTCGATCTGACGGGAGAGGCTTCCGGCACGTTCGCTCTGCTCGCCGATCTCACGCTGCAGGCGCTGCAGCGTTTCCTCGTTGTTGGCAAGCTGTGTTTTTACGACAGCGGCGGCGCTTTCCGTTTCCGCAGCGGTGTTTTCCGTCGTGCGGAGCGTTTCGCGCAGCTCTTCGGAGCGAACGTCCATATCGCGCATCCGCGAAGCAAGGCGTTCGCTTTCGGCGTAAAGCCGGTCCTGCTCCGAGCGCGCCGCCGTGCATTCCACGACCGAGCGCTCATAGTCCGCCCGAAGCTGCTCCGATTGCTCGTGCAGCCGGTCAAGGTTTGCCATCCAGAGCGAGACCTCCTGCTCGCGGAGCTGGTCACGCAGAATGAGGTATTTCTGCGCCGTTTCCGACTGCTTGCGCAGCGGTTCAACCTGCATTTCCAGCTCGGAGATCTTGTCGCCGATGCGCAGGAGGTTGTCCTCCGTGCGGGCAAGCTTACGCTCGGACTCGTCTTTCCGGTAGCGGAAGCGGGCAATGCCAGCAGCTTCTTCGAATATCTCGCGCCGGTCGGTGGACTTGGCGGAGACGATCTCGCTGATGCGCCCCTGCCCGATGATCGAATAACCGTCGCAGCCGAGGCCGGTATCCATCAGCAGCTCTGTTACGTCACGAAGACGCACCTGCTCGCGGTTGATGTAGTATTCGCTCTCGCCGCTGCGGTAGTAGCGCCGGGCGATGCTGACCTCGTCGTTATCGAGCGGCAGGATCCGCGTCGTATTATCCAGCACAAGCGTCACCTGTGCAAAACCCATGGCCCCGCGCTTTTCTGTGCCGCCGAAAATGACGTCTTCCATCTTCCCGCCGCGCAGCATCCGCGTTTTTTGTTCGCCCATGACCCAGAGCAGTGCATCCGACAAATTGGATTTCCCGCTCCCGTTGGGCCCGACGATCACGGTTATATCTTTTTCAAAGCTCAGCCGCGTCTTTTCGGGAAACGACTTGAAGCCCTGGAGTTCCAGCGCTTTTAAATACACGGTTTGTTCTCCTCAACGTTTGAAGTGTGCGATTGCATTAAAACAATTTATTATATACCTGATCGTCTCTTTTTGCAACTTATATCCGGACGATCGCCCCGTCCGGCACATCGGATGCGCAAACGCGAACCGACCGAAGGGAAAATCGCTCCTGAAGATACAACAGATTGCAGCGGTGCTGCCCTGTCATAACGGAAACGCGGTTCGGTGAAACGGCGAGAACAGCATCCGCTCCCGGTTCAATGCCGGAGAGAAGCGCCTCCGCCCTGTCGCGCCACAGTCTTGCGCGTACAAGCTCGCCGAGCGCGGGGTGATATGCTCCGCCGGCGGCGGCGCCGCCGGAGAGTTCGTCCGAGGGATTCAGCCCCATACGGATGACCGGGATCTCTGCATCTTCAAATATGGACAGGATACGTGCGCAAACGCGCACGGCGTCTTCCACGGTATGCTCCCGATACTCCCCGGCCCGCCACAGATCATAAAGCGGCGTGCTGCGGAGAATGACGGTCGGGTAAACGCGCACGCCGTCCGGTAAAAGAGCGGCTATGGCGCGGGCGGACGCAATATCGCGCGTATCGTCGCTGCCGGGAAGTCCGGTCATCATCTGCAAAATGAGCGTAAAACCGGCATCCTTCACAAGCTTTGCCGCCTTCACGGTATCAGCGCTTGTATGGCCCCGCCCGCTGCGCCGGAGGACTTCATCGCACATGGACTGCGCGCCGAGCTCTACGGTTTCCACACCGTAACGGCGCAGTCGCGCCAGTTTTTCCTCCGTTACGGCATCCGGCCTTGTCGATACGCGAAGCGTCGCTACGGCGCCGGATCGCCGCGCCGGAACCGTCGCGGCAAGGAGCTCCTCCTGCTCGGCTTCGGGCATAGCGGTAAAGCTGCCGCCGTAAAACGCCAGCTCATATCCGCTGCCCGGCGCTATCGCCGATACGGCGACGCGCACCGTTTCCGCAGAAGCCGGAAGCAGGCTGCCGGAGATGCGCTTCTGGTTGCAGAAAACGCAGTCATTCGGGCAGCCTGCATGAGGGACAAATATGGGGAGAATGCGTCGGCGCGGCGTCATTCCCGCAGCGCCTCCAGCGCGTTGGCGGCAGCGGTTTGCTCCGCTTCCTTTTTGGTGCGGCCGGTTCCGCGGCCGAGCGGTTCGCCGTTCAGGCAAACCTGCACACGAAACGTCTTTGCGTGATCCGGCCCCTCCTCGCCGACAAGCTCATAGGAGAGCACCTGCCCGCTATGGCGCTGCACCAGCTCCTGCAGGGAGGTTTTATAGTCGGTGAAAGACGGCGTCTCGATGGCGCGGACATCGTCCAGCAGACAGCGGTGGATGAATTCCGCCGCCGTTTCCATGCCGGCGTCAAGATACATGGCGGCAATGACCGCCTCCACAGCATCGGAAAGGATGGATGCACGCCCCCGGCCGCCGTTGTGTTCCTCGCCCTTGCCGAGACGGAGATAGTCGCCCAGATGCAGCTCCAGCGCTACACGATGAAGCGACTGCTCGCAGACGAGCTCCGCACGAAGCCGCGTCATTCGTCCTTCCGGCATATCGGGAAAATGCCGGTAAAGGAAGTCGGCAACCGTAACGCCGAGAACGGAATCGCCCAGAAATTCCAGCCGTTCGTTGCAGACGATACCGGAAGCGCGGTTCTCGTTGGCATAGGAGCTGTGCGTCAGCGCCGTTTCAAGCAGCGCCCGGTTCCGGAACGAATAGCCAAGTCTCTCTTCCAGAGCGGTCATGCGCTTAGTCCTGCGTCACGCGGGACACATAGTCGGCGAGATCGCCGACGGTCTGGATGTTTGTCAGCTCGTCTTCCGGCGTATCAGGCAGAGAGAACGTCTCCTCCATCGCCATCGTAAGCTCCACAACGTCAAGAGAGTCCGCACCCAGATCGTCCACAAAGGACGTGTCCGCGGTGATTTCGTTTTCGTCGATCATAAACTGCTCGGCGACCATTTTGATGATTTGTTCGAGTACCATGTCTTTTTATTCTCCTTCGTTCGGTGAAATACGCATATGTGCAACATTCTTCTCGATGCTGCCGATCACGTCAGAATCGATGAATGTAATTGCCTGCCGGACGGCGCTGCGGATAGCACGCGCATCCGACGAACCGTGCGCCTTGATGACGGGCCTGGAAATCCCGAGCAGCGCCGTTCCGCCGATCTCGCTCGGATCAAAGAGCGATTTGAGCGCGTATACGTCCTTCTTGAGGACAGCCGCCGCGAGCTTGTTTGCCGTGTTTTTATAGAAAATGCCTTTGATACGCTTCATAAGCATCATGGCCGTGCCTTCGATGCACTTGAGCAGCACATTTCCGGAAAAACCGTCGCACACGAGCACGTCAACATTCCCGGAGAACACATCGCGCGCTTCCACATTGCCGACAAAGTTGAGCCGCCCGGCTTCGTGCGCCTCCTTCAGAAGAGCATACGTCTGCTTCTGAAGCTCCGTACCTTTCGTCTCCTCCGCGCCGATATTCAAAAGGCCGATGCGGGGATTTTCGCATCCAAGAAGATCTTGCGTGTAGAACTTGCCCATATAAGCAAACTGCAGCAGGTATTCCGCCGTGCATTCCACATTCGCGCCGCAGTCGATCAGGAGCGTCCCTTTTCCGCCGTTCGGGATCACCGGGCCAAAGCAGGCGCGGCGGATACCGCGGATACGGCGAACCGTGAGCGTAGCGCCGCTCAGAAGAGCGCCGGTGCTCCCGGCGGAAATGACGGCGTCGCCCTCTCCGCGGTGGAGCATTTGGAGCGCAACGGCCATCGAGGAATCCGGCTTTTTTCGCGTGGCGGTGCTCGGATCATCCTCCATCGAAATGACGTCCGGCGCATTCACGATCTGAATATGCTCGCCGGGCGTGACGCCGATCTCCTCCAGGCAGGAAAGGATCTCCGCTTCACGGCCAACAAGCGCCACATCCACCTGAAACTCGTGTGAGGCTTCCACCGCACCGCGGACGATCTCGCCGGGTGCGTTATCGCCGCCCATCGCGTCAATGAGAATACGCATTCCAAAGGTCTCCTTTCACCAGCTCGTCGATCTGCGCCAGCGAACGGGCCGAGATCTCCGCATTTTTATTTCTTTTCCCTTTGACACGGTAGGTCAGCGGGGAGATTATTCCGAAATTGATGTTCATCGGCTGGAAATCGCCGATGCTGCCGCGGGAGATATAAAGTCCCAGCGCGCCGATGGCCGTCTCCTGCGAGAAATCGACCGGCGGCAGCCCCAAAAGCCGCGCCGCCATTTCAAGCGAAGCGAGCATGCCGGAGGCGCAGGATTCCACATACCCCTCAACACCGGTGATCTGTCCGGCGAAGGCAATACGCGGCTCAGCGATCAGCCGGTAATACCGGTCGAGCTTTCCGGGCGACTGCAAATAGGTATTCCGGTGCATCACGCCGTAGCGGACAAACTCCGCATCGCGCAGCGCCGGGATCATCGAGAAAACCCGCCGCTGCTCCGGAAACGCCAGATGCGTCTGGAAACCGACGAGGTTATAGAGCGTACCGTCGGCATTGTCCTGCCGGAGCTGCACCACGGCATAGGGCTCGTGCCCCGTGTGCGGATCGCGCAGTCCTACCGGCTTCATCGGCCCGTAGCGCAGCGTATCAAAGCCGCGGCGCGCCATGACCTCGACCGGCATACAGCCTTCAAACACGCCGCCGTCGTCAAAGCCGTGAACCGCCGCCTCGCGGGCGGTCGTAAGCTCCTTCCAGAAGGCGGTATATTCTTCCTCGGTCATCGGGCAGTTTACATAATCTGCCGTTCCCTTGTCGTACCGGGAGGCGCGAAACGCGCTTTCCATATCAACGGAATCGAGAGATACGATCGGAGCAACGGCGTCATAGAAGTGCAGCCCCTCGCTGCCGGTGCGGCGAAGGATGTTCTCCGCGAGCGCGTCCGAGGTGAGCGGCCCGCTGGCAACGATGACTTCACCATCGGGAATGTCCTCCGCCTCTTCCGCAACGATCTCCACATTGTCGAGGGCGCGGACAGCCTCCGTCACGGCGCGGGCAAATCCCTCACGGTCCACCGCCAGCGCGCCGCCGGCGGCCACGCGGTGCTCGTCCGCGCAGCGCATTACGATGCTGCCGAGCCGGCGCAGCTCTTCTTTGAGAAGTCCCACGGCGTTTGTAAGCTCATCGCTGCGCAGCGAATTGGAGCACACGAGCTCCGCAAAATATGGGGAGACATGCGCCGGGGTCATTTTTTTCGGCTTCATTTCGATCAGCCGCACCGGGATGCCCCGGGTGGCGAGCTGATAAGCCGCTTCGGAACCGGCAAGACCGGCGCCGACAACCGTTACAGCGTTCATTTATCCTCTTTCGGCGTGTCTGTATTTTTCGAAGGCTCTTCCTTCGGCTTTTCGGCCGTTTTGTCCGCGGCGGCCTTGCGGCGGTAGCCGCGTTTTTCCTCCGGAACGAACATATCGCACTCCGAGTTTATGCAAAACGGTTTTCTCGCGCCTTTGCCGGAGAGCTTGAAGAGCGTTTTGCCGCAGGACGGACAAACATCCTTGACCGGAACGTCCCACGTCATAAAGCCGCAGTCCGCGCCGTGCTCGCAGGCATAATACGTGTAGCCCTTCTTTGAGGTCCTCTTGAAAATGCGTCCGCCGCACTTCGGGCACCGGCCGGGCATTTCAATGACGATGGGCTTCGTAAAGTTGCATTCCGGGAAGCCCGGGCAGGCAAGGAATCGGCCAAACCGCCCGCTCTTCACGACAAGATGCCGGCCGCACTTGTCGCATACCTCGTCGGAAACCTCGTCCGGGACTTTGATATGCACTCCCTCGAGAGCCTTTTCCGCGTCGGTCAGTTCTTTGTCAAAATCGCCGTAGAAATCTTCCAGAACGTCTTTCCAGGCAATCTTGCCGTTTTCGATCTCATCGAGCCGGTCTTCCATATGCGCGGTGAACTTGAGATCGACAATATCGGGGAAGCGGTCCTCCATGAGCTTGGTGACGACTTCGCCGAGGGAGGTCGGCTTGAGGTACTTTCCTTCCTTGGCAACGTACTCGCGCCCGGTGATGGTGCTGATGGTCGGGGCATACGTGCTTGGGCGGCCGATGCCCTTTTCCTCCATGGCTCGGATAAGCGTCGCTTCCGTATACCGCGCCGGAGGCTCGGTGAAGCGCTGCTCCTTGTCGAGCTTCCGGAGCGTTACGCTCTCGCCCGCGGTAAGATCGGGCAGCGGCTTTTTTCCGCCGGTCTCCTCGTCGTCGTTCGGGTCCTCGTACACGGCGGTATACCCCGGAAACCGAAGCGAGGAATGGTTTGCCTTAAAGCAGTGCCCGGCGCTGAGAGCGTCGATCACCACGTTATCATAGACGGCGTTTGCCATCTGGCTCGCCGTAAATCGTCCCCAGATCAGCCGGTACAGGCGGTACTGCTCGGCCGTAAGATCCTTTTTCACGCGTTCCGGCGTGAGGTACACATTGCTCGGGCGGATGGCTTCGTGCGCATCCTGCGCGCCGGCCTTGGTCTTATAGCGGCGGGGCTTGCCGTAATAATACTCGTCGCCGTAAAAGCTGCGGATAAAGCTCCCGGCGGCGGCCATAGCTTCCTCGGAAAGACGAAGGGAGTCGGTGCGCATATATGTGATGAGTCCGACCGTTCCCTCGCCGGTGATGTCCACGCCTTCGTAGAGCTGCTGCGCAATGCTCATCGTGCGCCGCGGCGTAAGACCCAGACGGCGGCTTGCTTCCTGCTGAAGCGTGGAGGTGATGAACGGAGGCGACGGGCTGCGCTGACGCTCGCCGCGCTTGACGGAGCCGATCTCCCACGCCGCCTTTTCCACGGCGGCAATGACGTCCTCGACTTCCCTTTCGCTGTGAAGCTCTTTTTTCTTGTCCGCAGTGCCGTAATACCGGGCGACAAACCCGCCCTTCTTCCCGGCGCGGTCCAAATGGGCGTCCAGATACCAGTATTCCTCCGGCCGGAAAGCGCGGATCTCGTTTTCGCGATCCACAACCATGCGAATGGCCACGGACTGCACGCGGCCCGCGGAAAGGCCGCGGCGTACCTTGCGCCAGAGAAACGGGCTGAGCTTATAGCCAACGATGCGGTCGAGAATGCGGCGCGCCTGCTGCGCGTCCACCAGATCCTGATCGATGTCGCGCGGATTGGCAATGCTCTCCTGCACGACCCTTTTGGTGATCTCGTTGAAAGTGACCCGGCGTGCCTTTTCGCCGGGGATATGCAAAAGTTCCTTGAGATGCCAGCTGATCGCCTCGCCCTCGCGGTCCGGGTCGGTTGCAAGATACACCGTCCCGGCCTCTTTGGAACGTTTTTTCAGTTCGTTGATAACGTCCGCCCTCGCGGCGACCGGGATATACTCCGGCGTAAAGCCGTGTTCAATGTCCACGCCGAGCTTGCTCTTCGGCAGATCGCGCAGGTGGCCCATGGATGCGATGACTTTATAGTCGCCGCCGAGGTACTTTTCAATCGTCCGTGCCTTGGCAGGAGACTCCACAATGACAAGGTCCTTTTTTGCTTGCGCCATAATCGTATATCGTCCTTACTTCAGGTTCAAAGAATATCGCTTTCCCGGCAGGGGCTTCACTGCGCCGCGGATGGTGAGAACCGTCATGCACGCGAGCACCTTTGCCGCGGAAAAGCCGGTCGAAGCCGCCATCTCGTCCACATGGGTCTCGCCGCGTGAAATGCAGCGCAGAAGCGCCCTGTGATCCTCCGTATACTCCGTCAGACGGCTTTCGAGGTCACTATACGGTATCATCTCCGGCTTGTCAATCTCTGTTTTTGCCGAAATCGGTAGGTTTTCCGCTTTTTCCGGTGGAGAAAACAGCTCCGTATCGTATTGGATACGGCCGGGATAAAGCCCCTCGTACTCCGAAAGGATATCCCGCGAGCCGGTGATCGCCTTGGCGCCGTCGCGGAGGAGCGCGTTGGTTCCGGCGCTGTTCGGACTGTCTACATTGCCCGGAACGGCGAACACATCGCGTCCCTGCTCCAGCGCGAGATTCGCGGTGATAAGCGCTCCGCTGCGCGCCGGGGCTTCCACGATGCATACGCCGCAGGAAAGGCCGCTGATAACGCGGTTGCGGCGGGGAAAGTTCTCCGGCTTTGTCGGATATAGCGGCGGAAACTCGCTGATGACGGCCCCGGCCGAGGCTACATCGTCAATGAGCAGCGCATTGGCTGCGGGGTAGTTGACGTCGATCGCCGTACCCAGCACGCCGACGCACGGTTTACCCGCGAGCAGCGCGCCGCGGGCGGCGGCGCCGTCCACGCCAAGCGCCATACCGGTAACAACGCACCCGCCATAGGCGGTGATTTCCTGCCCCAGACGTGTGGCAACCTTGATCCCGTATGCGCTCGCCTTTCGCGTACCGACGATCGCGACCGTCGGAAGCTCGTCCAGAAACGGCAGATTCCCGCGGACATACAAAACGAGCGGCGGATCGGCGATCTGCCGCAGCCGGTCGGGGTAGGCAGCGTCATGCAGCGTGAGGATACGGATGTTCTTCTCCTGGCAAAGGGCAAGGATCTGCTCGGTGCGCTCCAGATTGCGCGAGGACAGCATCCGCCGTTCCTGAGCGGGAAGGTCGGCGAGCTCCGAAAGCCGCTCTTCGGGCGCAAAAAAGGCTTCCATCGCTCCGCCGAAATGCTCCAGAACACGGCAGAGCGTGATTGGGCGAACTCCATCGATGGAAGCAAGCCATACCCAGTACCGAAGCTGCGACATTTCCTTTCTCTCTCCTTTTATCCTCGCTGCGTCCACATCTCCCACATCAAAACGGACGCCGCGACCGCCGCATTGAGCGACTCGCTGCCGGGCGTCATGGGGAGAATGATCTTTTGACCGCACATGGCAAGAAGCGCGTCGGTAAGCCCTCTTCCTTCATTGCCCACGGCAATGGCCGCGCGGCGGAGCGAAACGCTTTTCACATCCACGCTATCGGCCCGAAGCGCCGCACCGAAGAGAGGCAGCTCCCATTCGCGGAGCTTTGCGCTGAGCGCGGCAGGATCGGTTTCCCAGATCCTCTGGCGGAAGAGCGCGCCCATGGCGGCGCGGACGGTTTTCGGGTTGTAGGGGTCGGCGCACTCGCCGAGGAGCACCACAAGCTCCGTACCGAAAGCCGCCGCGGTGCGCAGCACCGTGCCGACGTTGCCGGGATCCTGCACGTTTTCCAATACAATGACCCGATCGGGACGGGCGCTCTCCGGAAGAGGCCTTGTCCGAACGGTAAAAAGCGGGCCGGGGCTGTGCTCGAGCGGAGAGGCATAGTCGAACACATCCTCGGAGAGCGCATAGACGGGAACTTTGGGCAGCGCGCTGCCGCCGTGCGCGCCGCGCAGATAAATCTCCGCGATCTCCGCGCCGTTGGCGAGCGCCTCGGAGAGCAGCTTCTCCCCGTCGCAGAGGAACAGACCCTGCCCGCGGCGGTATGCCTTGTCTCTGCCGAGCAAGCGCAGCGCCTGCACGCGGGAGTTTTTCCGGGATGTGATCGTTTCCATAGAAAAAGGCGGGACGCCTGTCCTTTCCTTGTCGCTGACCGGCTCTTCCGGTTTTCGTTTTATCATATCGTCATGCATGGAAAAAATCAATACATTATTTTATATATTTCAAAGTGTCAACGAATAAAATTCGTTCCGACGCGCGCTTCCCTTTCGGGGAGTCCGTATTTCTGTCTGCCGAGAGCGATACTCTTCATCAGGAACGTCATATTCCGCGCGAGCGTGCGCATCGTCTGGAGTCCTTCGGCGTCTTGCGCCGCCTCGCCCGGCTGGCAGCCGTGGACGCTGTTCCAGTACTGGCTCGATACGACCGGCATGCCGCTGATGGTGAAATACTTGTTGAGCCCGTCGAACGTCGCGCTCGCTCCGCCGCGGCGGGCGACGGCGACCGACGCGCCGACCTTCATCGTGAGGTCATACGGCACGGAGTAAAAGAGCCGGTCGAGGAACGCTACGACCGTGCCGTTGGCAGAGGCGAAATACACGGGCGTGCCCACAACAAGCCCGTCGCAATCGCGGAGGATATCGGCGGCGCGATTTACCGCGTCGTCAAAGCCGCATTTGCCCGTGCGGGCGCAGGCGTTGCACGCGACACAGCCGTGGATTGTCTGCGTGCCGATGTTCAGCCGCTTTGTCTCCACGCCCTCTTCCGTGAATACTTTTTCCATTTCGCGCAGCGCAATGTCCGTATTTCCGTTTGCCCGGGGGCTGCCGTTGATTATAAGAACCTTCATGGATCTCTCTCCTTTTATTCTCTTAGGTCTGTTTCTATTTTCGCGCGGCTCGCGCCGTCCGGCGAGCGCGTAACGACGATCTGCCGGTCGATCTCGCGGCGCAGCTCGGATACATGGGATATGATACCGATGAGCCGGTCGCCTTCCGAAAGCTCACGCAGCGCGCGCATGGCCTGCCGAAGCGTTTCCTCGTCGAGCGAGCCAAAGCCTTCATCCACGAAGAGCGTGTCCATCTGCACACCGCCGGCGCTCGACTGGATCTCCTCCGAAAGCCCGAGTGCAAGCGAGAGCGAAGCGAGGAACGTTTCGCCGCCGGAGAGTGTTTTCACGCTGCGCTCGCTGCCGTTATAGTGGTCGATAACGTTAAGCTCCAATCCGCTCTGCGTATTGAGCTTCGCCGCGCTCTCACAGCGCTTGAGATCATATTTTCCGCCGGACATCCGCATCAAGTGCGCGTTGGCGCGTGCAAGGATGCGGTCAAAGTACGTCATCTGTACATACGTTTCCAGCGAAATGCGCTCTTTCCCGGAAAGCGTGCCGTTCGCGGTGTCGGTCAGCGGCTTCATCCATGTCCAGCGCGCGTTGCGCTCATCAAGCTCAGCCGTCTTTTCGTCTATACCGTTTTTGGCGCTTTCGTTTGCCGTAATGCGGCTGTTCAGCACAAGCCGTTTTTGCAGTATTTCGTTTTTCTTCGATGTGAGGCGCTCCTTTGCTTCGGCAAGGCCGGCCGGATCGGCTGAGGGTGCATTGGCCAGGAGCTTTTCCAGCTGCTCCACCCGTCCCTTTTCCGCAGACAGCTGCTGTTCGGCAGTACGGAGCGCCTTCTCTGCGTTTTCCCGCGCTGCGAGGATCTCCGTCTGCCGCGCGAGCGCGCGTGTTTTCTCCTTTTCGGCGTCCGCCGCGCTTTCATACTTTATGCCGGCGCGGAGCTCATCCACCGCTGCCCGAAGCGCCGAGAGAGCGCTCTGCGCCGCCGCGTTTTCCTTCTGCGCTGCGGCGAGGGGTTCCTCCATGGCGGAGAGCTGTTTTTCCTCCGACGGGATCTGTACGGCAAGGGCTTCGCAGCGCGCAGCATTCTGTTCTTCCCGCGCGATCTCACGGTCTTTATCGGAGCACCGGCGCGCAGCGGCCGCCTTTTCGGCCGCAAGATCTACAGGATCTCCCGCGCCAAACAGCTTCTCCTTCTGCTTCGCTATTTCCCTCTCGGCCGTCTCATAGGCGGTTCTCGCGCTGCCGGAGGCCTCGCTTGCCATGTTTACTCGCTCCTGCGCGGCTCTGGCTCTTTTCTCCGCTTCCTTCACAGCCTTCTCGTCCGGCGCGTCGGGCGCGCGCTGCGCGGGACGCGGGTGGTCCAGCGCGCCGCAGACGGGACAAGGCTCGCCGTCACGAAGCGAGGACGCCAGCACGCCCGCCTGCTCGTCGTTGAATCTGCGGCGCAGCTCCCGCGCCGCGGCGGAAAGCTCCTCCACATCGCGCCGCGCGTTCAAATAGACCGCAAGCGCGTCATCCGCCGCCGCTTTCCTCTCTGAAAGGGATTGCAGAGCGTTTTCATAGCTTTCGATATCCTTGAGATATTGAACCAGCGCGGTTTTCTCCTGCCGGAGAATTGCAAGTCTCTCTGCCGCGGAAACAAGCGCATGGTATTCCCCGCGTTCCCGGGAGATCCGCTCCCGCAATTCCCTGCGCAACGCTTCCATCGCGGAAAGACGCTCCGCCGCGTCGTCCGCCGATTTTTTTGCCGCCGCGGTCTCCGTCCTTTTCATACTAAGCTCGGCGTGTTTTTTTAGCTCCGTTTCAAGCTCCGCGAGCGTTTTATCCAGCGCGTCAAGCTCCGGCTGCCGTTCCTTCTCCGTTTCCAGCGCGCGGCGCAGCTTCTCCGTCTCTTCTGCAGCCGCAGCGCGCGATTCTTCCGCCTCTTTGAGCGCACGGCGGTTTTTCCCGTCCTCTTCGGCCTTCGCCGCGGCGGCGGTCAGAGCGTCGATCTCCCCCTCGGTTTTTTTCAGAGCAACCTTCAGCTCGTCGTCCGCCGCGCGATCCTTTGCAAGAAGCTCCGCGAGGAAGGAAGACAGTTCATCCTCGGGCGGAAGCTCCCGCTCGTCCGGAAGCCGGATGCCCGCGGCGTACTGATTAAACGACTGTCGCGCTTCCTCGCGCTCCCGGTTGAGCGCAAGGAAATCGGCCTTTACACGCTCCTGAAAGCGGGTATAGAGATTGGTTTTGAATATATCGCGGAAGATTTCCCGGCGGTCTTTCGTATCCGCCAGCAGCAGCTTACGGAATTCGCCCTGCGCGATCATGGCTATCTGGCAGAACTGCGTGCGGTCTACGCCGAGTATTGCGCGGATCGCCGCGTCTACATCGCTGCGGCGCGTCATAACGCGGCCGTCCGGCAGCACAAGTTCAGCGCGCGCCGTCTCTTTCGTTGTTCCGGCGCCGCGGGACTTGCGGCGCTCATACTCCGGGTTGCGCCGGATGATATAGGTTTTTCCGGCGCTGGAGAAAATGAGCTGTACCTCCGTCGGCATCTCCGGAGCGGCGAATTTGGAGCGCAGCATGGAGCTTTCCCGTCCCTCGCCGCTCGGCGTGCCGAACAGCGCAAAGGCAATGGCGTCAAAAATCGTTGTCTTACCCGCGCCGGTATCGCCCGTGATGAGGTATAACCCCCGCTCCCCGAGCTGCCGGAGATCAAGCTCCGTTTTACCGGCATACGCGCCAAACGCGCTAAGCGACAAATGCAGCGGTCTCACGGCGTTCCCCCCTCCCGAAGTTCGGCAAAAACCGCGTCGGCATAAGCGCCCTGTTCGGCGCTCATCCTCTGCCCGTTCTGCTTCTCATAAAGCTCGGCAAAAAGCTCCGCTTCGGTCATCGTCCGGCAGCGTTCCTGCGCGGCAATAACGGCGGAAGTGCGTGTGCGCCGGTTGTCGTAATCGAGCTTCATCAGGTTCGGATAAATGCTGCGCAGCCGCGCGAGAGCGTTCGGAAGATCGTTTTCGTCCGTGAGAACGGCGTGGATGTAATCTTCGGTATTTGTTCCGGCGTAGTTATCGCGAAGCGTCAGCTCCGCGTATGTGCCGCGAATCTCGCGCATATCGCGCCGCGGCGCGAGCGGCAGCGAGGAAACGGAAACACTCCCCTTTTCCCCCAGCTCCACGACCGTAACGGCCTTGGTCTGATCCTTTTCCGAAAAAGAGTATTTGAGCGGGGTCCCCGAATAGCGAAGCGTTTCGCGGGCGATCTTCTGCGCGCCGTGGAGATGGCCGAGCGCGACATAGTCAAAGCGGTCAAACACGGCGGCGTCCACATTATCCGTCCCGCCGACCGCAACGTCCTCCGAGTCCGAACGCACGCCGCCGGTGACGAACTGATGCGTTATGAGCACATTGCGCGCCGCAGGCTCCACGTTCATATGCTCCACCGCGCAGCGCAGCGCGTCGGTATAGCTTTCGATCGCTGCATCCGGATAAAAGCGGCGAACGTTCACCGGTTTGATGAACGGAAGAAGGAAAAAATGCACCTCGCCGAAAGCATCCGGGAGCGTCACCGGTTCGACATGTCCGCTATAAACCGGCGAGAGAAATACGCCGCTGGGCGTCATAAGATCGGCGCCGAACGCAATGCGTTCGGGTGAATCGTGGTTGCCGGATATGGCAAGCACGGGGATATGACGCTCCGCGAGCGCACAGAGAAATCGGTCGAAAAGCTCGACTGCCTCAGCGCTCGGCACGGCACGGTCGTATATGTCGCCTGCGATCACAACGGCGTCGGGACGCTCCTTTTCCGCCAGAGACAGGATCTCTTCAAGAATGAATTTCTGGTCGTCGATCAGAGAAAACTCATATATACGCCTTCCAAGATGCAGATCGGACAAATGAAAGAATTTCAAGCTATTCCTCCCATAGATTCCTGTAATGGCTTTATCTTACCCCCGAAAAGGTCACTTTTCAACCTTTTTCCCGGATTTCGGCGCAGCCGTTGAAAAAGATGGAAAGACGCCGAGCATTGTGATATACTATATAAAATAAGCGAAAGGAGACCGCCATGGAGTATTCCCCCGGCTGTGTGTTCTCCCTTGCGGAGAAAAACGCGCCGATTCCCGGCTGCACTGTATCGGAAGCGATATGCAGCGGCGAAACGGACGTCGTATGCTATTCGCTCGCCGCGGGTACCGATATCAGCGCGGAGATCTACTTTTCCCCCAAGCTGCTCATTGTCGCCGAAGGGACGCTCGAAGTCGGTCTGCCCGGCAGTCAGACGCGGACGCTTCACGCGCTGGACGCTCTTGTAACGCCCGCAGAGGTCCCGGTCGGGATGCGCACAGACACATCCGCCGTTTATCTTGAAATCAATATTGGGAGGAATCAGTCAATGAATCAGGCAGTCAAAATTGGGGAGGTTTTCCGTCTCGGCGAGCTTGTCCCCTATCAGGACGGAAAGATCGTCAACATGGACGTTACCAGCAGCAAAACAATGAAATTCGCGCTCATGGCGTTTGACGCCGGTACGGGTCTCAGCGAGCACGCCGCTCCCGGCGACGCGCTGATCTTCGCTCTTGACGGCGAGGGCGTCATCGGCTACGAAGGTAAAGAACACGTCATCCACGCCGGTGAGAATTTCCGCTTTGCCCGCGGCGGCAAACACTATGTCCGCGCGGACAAGCGCTTTAAAATGGCACTGTTCCTCACGCTTGAATAAGACATTCCCGCATGAAAAGACGCCGGCTGAAAATCAGCCGGCGCCTTTTGCCGTATTATAAACCTGGATCAGACATCGTGCCACGTGGCGTCGATGATCTGCTGGTGTCCGGAGGAGCGGAACACCTTGGAGATGCAGACGATGGCGTAGATACTCTCAATGCCCGTCACAAGCAGCGAAATGCCGGTGAACACCATCAGCGCCTTTGCTCCTTTGAAGGGATCAAAGATCATCAGCACGCCGAGCACCGCGCCCGCGATGCCGAGCAGCAGCGCGCCCCACCAGCCGGAGAAGCAGAAATGACGCGCTTCCGTCGAGATCTGGATGGAGAACACGCTCGCAAGAATGATATAAAAGCCGAGAATGACCGGCAGGATGACGAGTGCTCCGTTCGGGTGCAGAAGCAGCAGCACGCCGGCAAGCACGCTCATAATGCCGAGAAACAGATCGTACCGGAACAGCACGCCGATGAGTCCGAGATCAAAATACCGGATAATCTCATAAATACCGGCGGCGATGCAGACCGCGCCCATCAGATAGCAGATTGCAACCGCGGAAATGCCCGGCCAGAAGATCATAACAAGTCCGAGGACCATGGTAACAACAGCGAGAACGATCGCCCATGTTTTATAGGTTTTCAGAGATTTCTTTTCCATGACCATTCACCTTTCTTTAAAATATACGTACACGGATGCAGCAGTTTACCGCATCCGTATACAGGGTTTCCGATTTACTTTGCATCATGCTCCGCGCGGTTTTCCGCCCAGAGCTTATCCGCCGCCGGCTTCCACTCAGCGGCATACCGGTCGCACTTGGCGCAGAGGTGATCGACGGTCTCCGGGGACTGCATATCCGTGGAATGTGCACCGGAGGAGTTGACCATTGCGCGCAGCTTCTCTGGATTTTCAAGCATCGGGCAGGGCCGGAGCATGTTGTCGTTGAAGGGCTGACCGTCGTGGTACGCCATGAAGAGCGGGGACTTCATCGTCTCCAGCAGCGTCTTTTCGCGGATGTTCGAGTCGGAATAGTGGATGAACACGCAGGGATCCACATCGCCGTTGGCGTTGATGTGCAGATATGTACGTCCGCCCGCGATGCAGCCGCCGACAAACTCGGCGTCGTTCTGGAAGTCCATGGCGAAGAGTGGCTTCGTCTGGCGGTAGCGGCGGATACGGCGGTACATCTCGGTGCGCTGCTCCGGCGTCGGAAGAAGCTCGGGCGAGGCGTCGTTGCCGACGGGCATGTAGTGGAAGTACCAGATGAAGTACGCGCCCATCTGGATGAGGCTGTCGTAGTACTCTTCCGAGGTGATCGACTCAAAGTTCGCTCTCGTATAGCACGAGGAAATACCGTAGAGCAGCTTGCGCTCGCGCAGAAGGTTCATCGCGTGCGTCGCCTTGCCGTAAACGCCGTCGCCGCGGCGGGAGTCGGTCGCTTCCTCAAAGCCTTCAAGAGAGATAGCCGGGACGAAGTTCTTCACGCGCAGCATATCGTCGGCAAACTTTTCGTCGATGAGCGTGCCGTTCGTAAAGGCAAGGAAGATGCAGTCATCGTGCTTTTCGCAGAGCTTGATGAGATCCGCTTTGCGCACAAGGGGTTCACCGCCGGTGTAGATATACATGTAAACGCCCATATCCTTGCCCTGACGGATGATGTCGTCAATCTCTTCAAAGGTGAGATTGAGCTTGTTGCCGTACTCCGCAGCCCAGCAGCCGGTGCAGTGGAGATTGCAGGCGCTGGTGGGATCAAGAAGGATCGCCCAGGGGATGTTGCAGTTATGCTCCTTACGGAGCTTTTCCTGCTTTTCGCAGCCGACCATGTTGGCATTGATGAAGAAATTCACCACGATCGTCGTGAGAACGTCGTGATCGACCTCGTTCATCATGTGGCGGACAAAATCATAGTACGGATACGTCGGATCCTCGATGGCGCGGCGGATCGCGGCGCGCTGTGCCGGGAAGCGTCCCTTGCAGAACGTGTCCGCCCAGTCCATCAGCTTGGGCAGGTTGTTCTCCGGGTCCTTGTACATGAATTTGATCGCCTGTTCGATGCCGTATTTCTTCACGGTCGTCGATACGCTCATTAAAAACACGCTCCTTTATAGGATTTTTCTTAGCGTTTTCATTATATCGAACTGTACCGGCTTTTCCATGGACAAACCGACGCCGTTGTCGTAATTTTTAACAGAATGGGAAAAGTGCCCCATTTGTGACATTTTCGCCTTTATGCGCAAAAACTTTTTCGCATAAGCGCGTAAAAGAGACCGGCTGTTTTTTACAGCTGGTCTCTTTCCATTTGCGCCGCGGCGCTGTCAATAAAGGCGTTGAAAACTTTCTCGAGCCGGTCCACACTTTCGTCCACATCGGCCAGCATTTTCTCCCAGGTGAATTTCAGGAAGAAGCCGATAAAGGAATACCGGCAGAACTGCGCGATGTACCGGATCGTCTCCTCTGAAAGCGGCATGCCGGCCGTCCGTTCCAGAACATAATCGAAAAAAAAGCCGTCCGTTTCCGTGAAGATATAATGTTCCAGATGGCTGCGGGAGGCGGATGAGAGAAGATTCGTGACGAGCTTTGGATGGCTCTGGCAGTACTTGAGAAACACACGCACTTCTTCCTTCCAGCCCATGCTTTCACAGACGGATTTCGTCAACATGCTGAAGCGCGTATTCAACCATACGCCCAAAAGATCGTAGATATCTTGATAATGGTAGTAAAACGTGTTGGAGCTCACGCCGCACCGCCGGACAAGCGCCGACACGGTGATCTTATCAAACGGCATTTCCTCCAGCATCTCTTCAAAGGTCAAGAGGATCGCCTTTTGCGTTAACAGCGCCATGAAAGCATCCCTTTCTCCGTTTATTTCTCAAACATGTCGGAGTTGAGCAGCACGGCGTATATACCGCGTACAACGTCACGCGTTTCCGCCTCCGACAGGTGATCCGCCAGGCAGCTGTTGACAACGCCGAACAGTCCGTTGCAAATGAACGCCGCCGTCTGGTGGAACGAAAAACGCGGTTTGAGAAAGGTATGGCGGCGCAGATAATCGTCAACACTGATGTACATTCGGTTAAAGTACGCGGAAAAAAGATAAGGGTTTTCGTTTGACGTGGTATGCGAAAAGAAAGCGTAGTTGTCATAATAGAGGCTCAAAATGGCCTCGAGAAGATTCTGATAGCCGACAAAGCCGTTGTCCTCGGGGTTATTTTCGGCTTGCAGCGCGTGGTATTTGTCGTAGGCTTCCTGCACATGGTCCGAAAAGATCTCCTCGGCGAGAGCATATTTATCCTCATAATGCGCGTAAAACGTAATCCGGCTGATATCTCCACGGCGGCAGATCTCTGCAACGGAGATCTTCTCAAACGGCATTTCCTGCAAAATGTCTGTCAGCGTTGCTTTGATATTGCATTTCGTCCTGGTGATACGTTTATCTTCCAATCGGGTACTTCCGCCTTTCCAAAGATTGGTTCGCGGGGATTATTTACTTTTATTGTTTTATTTTACCATAACAGATGTATAATGATTTGTCAATCGACCGGCGCGCGCCGCTGCCCTTTCCCGGCAGTATATCTCCCGTAATCTCTCTTTGCCGGAAGCGGCGCCCGGTGTCTGCCGGGATGCCTGTCGGTCTTGTTCGTTGCTCGCCGCGGTTTCTTTATTTCAAGGGGAAAGGGCGGCGGCGGGCCTATGCCCGTCACCGCCCGGTACATTCCTATCCTCTCGTCCTCTCGTCAGCGCCGTTCTTCCTACAGCGTGTCTATGACCGCTGAAAGATAAGTGGAAGAAACAGAGCCGTAGATAAAATTGTCGATCAGCCCGTCCTTCTTCGCCTGGCGCACCTTGTCCGCCAGCTTCTTTTCGGTGTTTTCATCCACTACCAGTACAATTTTGCAGCCCGGATTCTGTGCTTTTATTTCATTGCGAATTTTCATGCGTTCCTCGAGCTTCCACGGCTTATAAGCCGTGACCTCCATGACAAGAATATTTGCTTCGGTAAAAGCGCACAAATCCGAGGTTTTGACCGGACTTTCGCTTTGATATACCTCAAAGTCCGAATCAAAATTCCGCAGTGCCGCTGCTATGGCGTCAGCAAATAAGGCATTTTGCATATCTACAACGACTCTCCGCATGAAATCACCTCCGATTTGGAATGAAATAATGAAACAACCGTTTCGGCATCGTAATGACTATAATGAACTGATATCGATCGCGACCTGCTCCTAAGTACAGGTTTGAGCATTAAAAACCTTCGGAAGATGCCGCTCAATCCCGAAAACGATTCCTGACGGTGATCGTTTGCTTATACTTATCCAGCTTGTTCAATATTCTCTTATTCTCTTTTTTTCTTCATAACGATAATGACCACGGCCACAACGAGGAGCACGGCGGCCAGCGCGATCAGGCAGACCGCCCATATCGGAAGCCCGGCTTGCCCGGTTTCCGCGCCGGCAGGTTCCGATTCGCCGGATGGATCGCCGGACAGCTTGCCGCCCTTTCCTTTTTCCGTGCCGCGCGCCGTATCGCCGGTCTGCTCCGGCGTCGTTTCCTCTGCCGCTTCCGGCGTCGGAGAAGCGCTCGGCGTGGGGGTTGCGGTTTCTTCCGCCGTGAGTTTCGGGATGGGACGTGTACGCTGCATACCGCAGAAGGAGCACACATACAGCATGACACCCTCGGATGTGGTTGACGGTTGCGCCTCTACGATGCCTTCTTCCCACGCATGATCCGTTATCGGTATCGGTGCGCGCTCCGTGTAGCCGCAGTCACACTCGCGCGCCTTGATGCCCTCCTCCATGCAGTTGGCCGGGGTCAAAACCATCCATGCGCCGAACGTGTGCTTGCCCGTTGCCGGGATGGATGCGCGCTCCGTGTAGCCGCAGTCACACTCGCGCGCCTTGATGCCGTCCTGCGTACAGGTGGCCGGGGTCAATACCATCCACGCGCCGAACTTGTGGCTCGGAGAGATCGTCTCTTCGACGTTCGCGCCGCACGCGCTGCATTCTTTGACCGACTTGCCGGCCGTTGTGCAGGTCGCCGGTTCCGTATATACGATCTCCCACGAATGCCCCGCCTTTTCGGTGACAACACGTTCATAGTATTCGCAGTTGCGGCATCGCAGAATATAATACCCGTCCGTGGTGCAGGTTTGCTTGTACACATCCGCCTGATATAGATCGTGTTGTCCGTTTTCGCAAAGAGCATAAGCGTCCGCCGGGAGGAACGCCGTTCCGAGAAGCAGCGCAAACAGCAGCGCCGCCGTATTCTTCCATTTCTTCTTCATATTCTTTCCTCCGGCAAAGCTGCCGTTATCATTTGAAAGGATAGTATCGGTCCCTTTCGTGTTTGAGGATCTGCCGCTGACGCGCTTTTCACCCTTACGCATCAGCACATGGTTTGGAAGTGCATCGCAGCAGAAGGATTCCTTCCACTGTTCTGCCAAGGTGTTTCCCGGCGCCCTGCTTCCCGCTTTCATAAGGCCCAAAATGATGTCTCCTTTCTGTCCCTGAACATTATAATAGAAAGCTGATACTGCTTTTCCATTTCAGCCGTTGTGCTTTTGCCTTCATTCATCTCCTTTCTCCGGTGGGATTTACCGTTTCGGAGTCATGTTTATTATTGTAATCAATTCATCGCCGCTGCACCCTGTCCCTAAGTACAGGTTTGAGCACTTTTTATATATGCAAAAATCCCGGCTTCAAAGGAAGCCGGGATAAGCTGTTACGGTTTCGGTTATTCGCTTGTGTAAACCCCCTGTTCTTCAGGGAGGCTCGGAACAATGAATTTCTTGTTGGTTACGGCGATCGCAAGCCGGGTCCTGTTGGCATATCCGGTTTTTGATAAGATGTTGGAAACATGGTATTTGACGGTTCTTTCCGCAATATCCAGCCTGTCGGCGATTTCATCGTATTCCAATCCGTCGCAGACAAGCCGCAGCACCTCGATCTCCTTTGACGTGAGTTCCGTGCTTTCGGCAAGCCCCAGTTTTACCTTCGGCGTTTCGTTCGGAAAAAGATGCTCGCCCGCCATTGTCCGGTCGATCACGTCGATCAGCGCTTCCGGGCTGATGTCCTTATACCAAAAGCTGTCGACCTTGGCTGCTCTGGCGCGTTCAATGTAACTCACCTCGACCATAGATGTGACAATGATGATCTTGATTTTCGGAAACTTTGCCTTGATCTCTGCGGCAGCTTCAATTCCGTCTTTATTACCCGAAGTGCAGACGTCCATTAATATCAGATCAAGGTGCTGCTGACAGCATTTTAGAAAAGCAATATCCGCTCCGTTGATACTGGCGACCAGCTCATATCTGCCGCTGTCGGAAAGCGTCCGCTCCATGTTTTCACGGGGCATCCGCTGATCCTCTACAATAAGCACCTGTTTCATTCTGTACCCTCCTTTATCGCCGGGAGAACCACGGTCAACGCAAAGACCGGCTTCGACTGTATTTCCATCGTACCGCCGCAGTCCGTGATATGGCGGTACAGGTTATGAAGTCCGCCCTTGGGAACGACCTCGGTTTCGGGAGCCTTTCCGTCGTTTGTGATCTTCACGGAAACGCTCTCTCCGTTCTTCTCAGCCGCGATATGCAGCGTTGTTGCTCCGGCATGACGCACGCTGTTTGTCAGACACTCCCGCATGGCGAGGATCATAACGCAGCGAAGGTCCTCCTGCTCAGGCAATTCTCCGGACAAATTCACTTTTATGCCGATCGCCTCGGCATCCTGCAGGAATCTATCCAGTTCGCTGCGCCCCTGCGGATAGGCGTTATCGTTTTTTATGGTGCTGACGGCTTGCCGGAACAAATCTATGGCATTTGCCGCTTCCTCCGTCCGGTTGTGGTGGAGGATCTTCCGTATGGCGATAAGTCCCGCTCCCATACAGTCATGCAGCTTCGTTTTGGCGGACAGCACTTCCTTTTCTCTTGTAAGGATCAAAGCATTGTCGGAAAGCCGTTTTAATTCGCGGGAAATGGCATTCAGCTGCTTGATCTGCGCTTTCAGCTCAAGATTTTTATGGTACAGCTCAGTTACATCCGAAAAAACAGCTTCCGTATACACAACGCCGTCCTCATCGGTCACCCCGGTCTGCCGGTAACGCCATGCTTTGCCGTCGGGGAAAAGATAGGTCTGTCTCTCGTGGGAGAGCCGGATAACTCCGCTGCCCACGTCGCAGTGCGCCAGTGCATCCTGTAGTTCGGCAAGAGTTTGGAGATCTCTCTGCGAAAGTGTGCGGTATAGAATGTGCATCTGCATATTGCACAGCTTAACGCTCCCGGAAGGTGTGAAATAGCATATGCCGCTTGGCAGCATATCCAGAGCCTGTTTGACCGAATCGCGGGTGAGCGTCTGTCTCTTGCGTCTGCACAGCTGCACAATTTCCCATATAAACAGTAAATCTGCGGCGGCCACGATGCACCAAAGCAACCATAAAGGAAGAAGCAGCCATGTCTTGTACTCCAGTCCTTTGTTTATCCTTGAAAAAGCATCCGCCAACACGGACAATAAGGTAAGCAGGAACAGAAATACGGGCAGATGCATACATCTTTTCCATCTGTCAAAATGCATGCCGAAAGCTGCAAGCAGCAGGAAAAGGGATAAAATCAGGGTGAGGAACAGCGCAACCAACAGGCTCGATTGTGCCGCTGTAGAAGAAAGATAAAAATTCCTCATGCCTTTTCACCCGCCTTTCCGATACGGAGAGAAAAGCGCCATACGCCTTCCTCGCAAGTACAGGTGTCGGCAAGACCGGAAAGCGCCGATAATTCGGTTTTGCTTTCTGCTTGCAGATAAAAGATTACAGCATCCGCAAGACTGCGGGCTTTCAGCCAAACAAAACGAATGTCATCCATCGCGGCTTCCGTCACTGCTTCAAAAAAGTCATATACACGGATCGCATCCCGGATATAAATGCTGTTTTTCTCCGGGATATCAACGGCGCACTCCGCACCCATAAGCTCCAAATTGGCAAAGGATTCGTCAAGACAGGCTGACAGCTCGGCTGTATCCGTCACATCGGATCTTTCACCGATAAACATTAAATTGCCCCGACGTTTTATGTATGCGCCGATCACCGCCGCTTTTGCAAGCAGACTGCGGCGAATTTCCGGATCGGCTTCCGCTTCATATTGCGCCAGCAACCGATCGAGCAGCTCGATTTGATGTGCCGTTTGTGCCTGCAGCCGGTCATACAGTCGGTTCTTTTCCCGAACTGTGTTGATCTTTACCTTGGTTTTATAGTTTTCCTGCTCCAGATAATTGCTTTCCGCAATAGTTTTCCTGTTTTCCTCCAACCGTTCCAGCAGGGCGGTAATATCTGCCACATCTTCCTGCCACAAAACATGTCCGCCATTGATCTTGCTGCTCCTGAGCAGGGTGTTGTTATCCAGCATTATCGCGTTCCTCTCCGCCGCCCGCATCATATCCGCCGTCAGCTCCGGCGCGTTTGAAGAGGCATAACGGGTGCGATAGTCCGTATCTACGATCTGCGCGCCTATGGATCCGGCTTCAAACAGTGATTTGTAACCGGTATTGGTCTGTATCAGCCCGCACTGAATACAGCTTTCCAGTATTCCGGTGAACATCAGGCACTGCGCCGCGGTGATGTCTCCGCCGATAAGATGTATCCATTCCGCGCCGCTGGCGTAAATAAAGGCATATACGATAGAGCATGTTAACAGCAGAAACGGCAGATTTTTTTTCCTTTGCGAGAGCCGGCACTTAAATAACATGATAACAAATGCCGCTAAAGCGCAAACGATCTCCCACCCGATCACGATATAATATCCGAATGTATATCCATAGTTTTTGTCCGACCATTCCTCTCCGGCGGGGAAGGTAAAGACAAGCTGATGCAGATCGTTCGTAAGCACCAGCAGCAGGCAAAGCACCGTAGGAATATATAAGAGCAGCGTCTTTTTCGACAGCCTGAAGTTCCCCGGCTCGCCGAGCGAGATGGCTAAAAACGCAGAAAACAGCGGAATGAACAGCATCGGCAAGTAGTACCAATACCATAGCTGCCGTGCTGTTCCGGTATCGGCTATAAAAAAGTATTTTATTGAACGAATAACAAACCAGAAAACCATTAAGCCGGAAACGGAAACCAGATAGTGGCGTACCTGTTCCTGAATAACCCGTTTGCTGACGGAAATCCCCCACCCGATGTACAAACCGATATAGGCCATGGTGCGCATGATCCCAAACAGCATGTGATAAGGGGTTGTTTTTCCCAAAACGCGGAAAAGTACAGCGCAGAAAACCGTCAGGGCTACAAGAATGCTTGCTTTTCGATTCTGTTTAATCACGCGGAAATACCTCCCCGCAGGAAAACGAAAAACCGTCAAAAAGGCAGATAATTATCCTGCCATCGACGGTTATATCAATAATCGGTTGACAAATAAGCGCAGATGTCCTGCGCTTGCCCGCTATGAGATCTGCCATCGGATATGACATTATGTCAACCGCCTTTCAAAATGATTCATTTTTTCATGTATGTGTTGCGTCCCTGTGCCACATACTGATTGACACGGCGCTCCGATATACCCCATTTGCAGGAAGTTTCCCGTATGGAGAGATTCCCTTTCATACGCCCTCGTTTCCGATCGGCACAATAATACATAAAATATTGTATACGAATATCCAAAGTTTTACAAGAAGTTCCTGAGAATACGCCGCGGACTCCTGCAGCTTCTTCCCGCTCACGGTAAGCGCCGCTGCCGGCATACGCTCGTCATTTTCAGAACGATCAGGGAAAAGCCCTTTTTTGTAGTTTGCGAATGTCCGTAGAATGAAGAAAACCCTTTGAAAAAGTATTTGCCTTTTTCAAAGGGCGGTCGGGAAGTTTATTCTTCTTGTTTTGAAAATGGGCAATCCCGATTGGGACTGCCCATTCATTCCGTTCGTTATGCGTTTTTCAGGCTATGGAATACATCCCGTTTTGCCATCCAGAACAGCATTTTTTAATAGAGCTTTGCGCCTGCCGGAATATGATCGTCCACCATCAGAAGGTGGAGCTTTTCTTTGCCTTCCTCACTGTGTACTGCCGAGATCAACATACCGCAGGAATCTATGCCCATCATCGCTCTCGGCGGAAGATTTGTGATTGCGATACAAGTCTTTCCGACCAGTTCTTCCGGCTCGTAATACTCATGAATACCGCTTAAAATCACTCTGTCTGTGCCTGTGCCGTCGTCGAGCGTGAATTTCAAAAGCTTTTTGGACTTGGGCACGGCTTCGCAGGCAAGCACCTTAACGGCTCTGAAATCGGACTTGCTGAATGTTTCAAAATCCACATACTCGGTGAAGAGCGGCTCAATCTTTACGTTGGAGAAGTCAATGACCTCCTTCTCCGGCGCTCCGGCGACCGGCTCCGCGGGAACCTCGGCGGCGGACTTTTCCTGCTTCTTCGCGCCGTCGAGACTCTTCATCGTCGGGACGGAAAAGACATCTCGGTTATTGGGTTACTAAAGTGGTATTCATTGTACTACCCCAAATGATTTGCTGCCCTATTTTGTTTGATACACCCTTTCTTTACTGCCCTATACGTGCTATTTGATGTTGTATTTGGTGTAAATGGTGTAAGTATCTTTTCGTCGCCAACAATAAAACTACGTCAAATGTTTGCCGCTTTATTATACTCATTTTTGAAGTACGAGTCAAGACCTTCAAATTCAGACCTCCTTAACTCCTTCGTTACATCGGTATAAATGTTAAGGGTAGTAGAAATATCTTTGTGACCAAGCGTATCCTGAATGACCTTGACATTAACCCCTGCCTCACACATTCTTGTCGTGAATGTATGCCTTAATGAATGGCAGCTAAAATGCGGTAGCAAAATCTTTGCATTTTCATCTTTCAGGAGCTGTTCATCATTGCAGTCACGGATAATACGACGTATTGCTTTGTTAAGGGTTGCTTGATGTTGCGGCTGTCCAAAACGGTTAAGAAAGATAAAATCAGTATATCCGTCCACAACAGCTTCGCAATGAATATCAAGCAACTCCTGTCTTTCCTTTTCCATAAGGAATGCTTCTTTGACGAAATCCAACATCGGAACTTGGCGTTTGCCAGCCGGAGTTTTCGTAGTATTGATGTTAAAATAGCAACCACGCTTACTTCCCTCGGTACGGTGGTCATAGTAAACCAGCGTGTGGTTCACATCAATGATACCTTCTTCCAAATC
>SFFV01000026.1 GCA_004557735.1 Clostridiales bacterium | reverse complement strand
TGTGTGTTGCGTTTTTCCACTGTTTCCTATTCTGAAATGCGTGACTTTCAGTTGATTCTTGCCATTGGCATTTTGTTCTATTGCGCTATGCTGCTTGCCCTGAGTATTTTCCGCGCAAGAAAGGAGAGAAAAGATGCGGAGGGCAAAGGGATCGGCAGCTTACAGATCTAAAATCAGAATGTATCTATCGGCACAAACCCATGACGCTCAAGGAGGCGGAATACCTGATTGACAGATATGTTCATTTCTACAACTGCGAGCGCATCCAGACAAAAACCGGAGTGGCGCCGCTAACGCTGCGCCACTCCGCTTAAAACTTAATGATCCTGCACAAGAGCCTCTTTTTGTACTGTCCACACAAACCGGGGCAGTCTACGTCCGGGGGAGCCTTTTCGTTTATACGGTCGTTTTCTTTCTGCACCCGAAGAGCTTTTTATAGTCGAGACTCCAGCTCTCCTTTTTGAGACCGAACAGAAACCATGCAAAATACTTCACAAGCATCACGATGACCGGCGTGAGATGCATCATGTGGTAATCCACAGGGAACCTTTCCTCCGACCCTGCAAGGATCGCCGTCAGCGCCGCCGCGCAGCAGCGGGACAAGGATGCCGAGAAACAGCACATGATAGAGGATGCCGTAAGCGAAAAACGGCACCATAAGCTGCCGGAACCGCTTTTTCACAAAGCCGCCGAACGTTCCGCCGGTGCGGCTGTAATAGCCCATGCAGAAGAAGAACATCGGCATGTGGAACAGATAAATGAAAATGCGCACCGCCTGCGGTATCGCGTCCGAATGGCCGATGAACACCAGCAGGATGCATATCCCCTTGGCGTGATCCGCCCACAGCTCCCTCCTTTTCTCTGCCATATGCTTCTCCCTTACAAGATGCTTTTCCCGGACGTCCCGCCGGTTTTCTCTCCGGCGGGACGTTTTTCGCTTTTATGCAAAGTATTTTGCGGCGTCCTCGGCGGAGACGCCGAAGAAGGCGATCGCGCCGTTTTTCACGACCTCGGCGCGGCCGGAAACGAAATCGCGGAGATTTGCCATCTGCGTGGCAAAAAGCGTGGACGGCTTATTCCACCGCGCCAGATCGCGCGCCGTTTCCGGCTCAACGACCGCGCGCAGCTCGTCGAGCGTTTTCTGCGCGTTCTCGTCCGAGAGCGGCCCGCGCAGCATCTCGCCCAGCCGCGTGAGGAACATATCGCGGAACTCCGCGTTGCCGCGCAGCGCCGCCGGGATGATGCCGTGGAGCTGGAAGTTGTTGAATCCGACGCTCATCGTGTCCGTGCCCATCATCGTGAGATCCATGTCCGCGAGACCGTACAGGTATCTGCCGTTTTCATAGTCCGGACTTGCGTAGAAGCGGACGTTTTCATAAACGTCGATATCGCCCGACCAGCATTCGAGGATCAGCCAGTCGATCATCTCCGGAACATCGAGATGCTCCTGAATGTACGCCCAGCCCTCGGCGCTCGTGAGATCGTGGTAGCGCGCATAGTTCAAAAGCTCGCTCCACGCGGTCTGCCCCTCAAATTCGCCGGTCTGCATGTCCACCGTTTCGGCGTCCACGCCGTAATGCGAGGCAAAATACTCCGCGCTGTGGTGCTCGCGGATGGCGTAAATGCCCCAGTATTCGCCGTTGAGGAAGAGCGAAACATACCGGTAATTCTGCGCGGGCACGTCGGTATAGTCCATGGCTATGCGGGCAAAGAACTCGTCGCGCATATAGGAGGTGTAGGTATCCTCCACGCTCGCGCGCAGCAGCAGGGACGAAAAATCCGTCACAGCGCCGTCGCCGAACACATCGTAGCTGAGCTCGCCGCCGTACCGGCCGCGGAATTTGAGCGTGAACGATTTCTTTTCGCTCACACGGCGGCTCGTGCGGCCGTGCATGCGGATGCCGCAGTCGATGGTAAATCCGCCGCCGTCCTCGTACATGGCGACGGTCGCCTCGCGCTCCCACTTCTCGCTCCACGCCTGCTCGTGGTTCGTATAGATGCCTCTCGCTCCGGTGAGATTGTCCGGGTCGGTCACAAGGCTGACGATGGGCAGAGTGCTGTTCTCGCGCAGGAAGTACGACCAGGTCGCCGTTTTGCTCGGCAGCGCATCCGCCGGGAAGCTCGCGGCGCGGACGACCGTCGTTTCGGTGATCGTGATGGGCGCGGTATAGGCCGCGGCGTCCTCCGTCGGGTCGCTGCCGTCGAGCGTATAGTGCACATTTTCGCCGGCGAGCGTCAGCGTCAGGCTCTCGGCGTCGTCGTACACGCCCGCGGCGACATCGACCGTGGGCTGTCCGGCTGCAAAGCGGTACCCCGCGCCGTTGTCCGCGCCGCGGCTGCTCTGCGCAAAATAGAAATATCCGCTTTCCCCATCCTCGCGGCCGTAGCTGCCGCCGGCCGGGATCTCGCGCAGGAACGCCCAGTCGCAGAGCGCGCCGGAACCGTCGAAGAGATAGAGCGCGTCGCGCTGCGCGTTCAGTCCTACGTTTTCACAATCGAATACATAGCTCTCGCCGGGGGCGAGCGTCACGGCGGGCAGCGCGTCGCGCGCCGGTTCCCTGAATTTGTCCGAAAGCGTGTACCCGGAAAGATCGACCGGCTGCGCGGACACGTTTTTGAGCTTCACCCAGTCGGAGGAGTTTTCCTCGTACACAACGATCTCCCACAGCAGGAGCGGCGAGGTGCGCGTGTCGGTCTCGCAGAATTCGGCATAGCCCTCGGCGGTGTTTTCAAAGCCCGGCGTCGGGAAGTCGGTCATGGCAAAGCTGCCGTCCGGCCGCATAGCGAGCGACGCGCCTTCTTCCGCGTTTTCGATCGACGCGCGGCATACCTCCGCGCCGTTGCCTCTCGAGAGCAGGACGGTATCGCCGTCGGTGAGCGAGAAGCTCGTGTGCAGCTCGCCCTCGGCGCGGTTTTTGCCGGAGGCGAAGATCACCGCGTATTCGCCCGGCGCGAGCGTCAGCGGCGGGATCTTCCATTCGTCCGGCGCGTCCGGATCGTCCGAGAGATACCAGCCCGCGAGATCGACGCTCGTTTCGCCGAAGTTCGCGATCTCGATCCAGTCGGAGAGGTCGCCGTCGCTGTCGGCGAGCGTACCGCAGTTGTGCGCCATGACCTCGGTGATGTAAACTTCGTCATTTTCGTATCCGTCGGAGCGAAGCCATGCCTCATACCCCGCGTCGTCGTTGGAATACCCCGGCGTCGGGCGCTGGGACACCGTCCATTCGCCGTTTTCTCTGGCATAGACCGTGTTTTTCTCCAGCATCGGCAGCTCCACGCTCTCGCTCTCCGCGCCGGAGGGCGCCGTGAGCACGACCGTTTCCCCGCCCGCGCTCGCGAGCGCGAAGGGGGCGTATTCCGCGCCCTCCAGGCCGGGGGCGCACCAGACGATCCGGTATTCGCCCGCGCCGAGCATTTCGTCCGGGAAGGTATATTTCGTTTTGTTCGTGCGGTCGGAGAGCTTGTAGCCGGAGAGGGATACCGGCAGATCGGTGGGGTTATACACCTCGATCCAGTCGTGGAAATTCCCGTCGGGCGCGGCGTAGAGCGTGTTGGAGGACATGATCTCGCTGAGAGCAAGCGTGCCGCCGCTGCGCTGTGCGAGCGCCTCCTGCCATGCCTTCGCGCCCGCTTCGCTGTTGGGGAAGCCGGGCGTCGGCGTATCGGAGGGGACGAGCGCCCCGTCGCCGCCGCGGACGAGAGACTGCCCGCTCCGGCACGCCGCGGTCACGGCGCTGTCGAGCACCGTGCGGTTTCCGTTCATAAGGCACACCGTCTCGCCGCCTGCCTTGCGCAGGGCAAAGGGCGCATAGTCGCCCTCCTCGTCCGGCGAGCACCACACGACGAGATACCCCCGCGCCGGGACGACCGTCCCCGCCGGGAAACAGTATTTGCCTTTGCCCGTCTCGTCGGAGAGATAGTATCCGCCGATGGAGAAGTCCTTCGAGGACGTGTTTTCGATCTCGATCCAGTCGCAGAGGACACCCTCGCCGTTCGGGCAGGTCTTATTATCGGTCATGACCTCGCTGATGTGGACGCTGTAGCCGCCGTCCCACGCCGGGCGCTGGTTATGGCGCACAATGGCCGTGACCGTGAACGCCGCCGCCGCGAGCACCGAGAGCACGATCAGCCAGAGGATGATCTTCTTTTTGTCTTTTTCATTTGCCATGGTATTTCCTCCGCTCATTCCTTCAGCCGCGCATCCGCCGCCGCGCCGCGCAGCCCCGTGAGACACATGCAGCTTACAATGCCGGACACTTCCTCGAGCGGCTGCCGGCGCTCGGAATTGAACCAGCTCTGATACACCGCCACCATGCCGGAAACGGCGTAATCCATTATGACCGCGAGGCGCTCCGGCGGCAGCTCGACACGGCTTTCAAACCACTCCTGCGCCTTTTGCTGGAGCGTCAGCCGGATCTTGTGCGTCAGACCGGCGTTCCGGCCGGAGCGGAGCAGCGCACCGTAAAAATCCATATCGCTGTTGATGATCTCCGTGAGCTTCATGAACACCGCATATGGGTTCTCGACAAAATCGATCCCCTGCATCGCCGTGTCAAACGTGCGGATGACCTCGTTTTCCAGCTCGTCCATGAGCTCATATATGCCGCGGTAGTTGTTGTAAAACGTCTTGCGGTTGATCATCGCGCGCGAGGCAATGTCCGTTACAGTGATTTCGTCCATGTTCTTTTCGGTCAAAAGCTCCGCGAACGCCGTATGGATCGCCCGCTTTGTTTTAATGACGCGAAGATCGCTCTTCCGGTTTGCCGGTTCCATCGTGCGCCCTCCTTACAGAGAATAGGATCGGATTCCACATCTTTTTCGTCAAGCGTGTAGTAATCCTCATCGGGTGTTTTCTTTGGGACTTCCGCCACGGTTTCGCGCCTGCGTGTCCATTGCCGCGCCGCGAAAAACTTTATATTTTATTATCATTATAATACACGGACGTTGCATAAAGCAAGCAGGGGAGAGAAAACCTTGAAAGTTCTGATTTTAAGCTGCAATACGGGTGAAGGGCACAACAGCGCCGCGGCCGCCGTCGCCGGGGCGCTGACGCGAAAGGGTATTGAAAACCGGGTCTTCGACCCGCTTGTGCTCGCCGGGAAATATGCCGAGCGCTTTGTATCCGGCGCTTATACGACGATCATGAAAAAGGCGCCGTCGGCCTTCAACGCGCTTTACCGCGCCGGGGATATTTACAGCTCGACCGGCGTCGCCTCGCCGGTCTATCATGCGAACGCCCGCTACGCGGCGAATCTCCGCGCCTTCATCGAGACGAACGGCTATGACCGCGTGGTGTGCACGCACCTCTACCCGATGGAGACGATGACCGCCATCCGGAAAGCCGGGGATTTCCCCGTGCCGTGCTACGGCGTGCTGACGGACTACACCTGCATCCCCTTCCTCGCCGAGACCGATCTGGACGGCTATTTCATCGCGCACGAGGATCTGCGCGCCGAGCTCGTGGAAAAGGGCATACGGTCGGAGCGCATCATCGTCACCGGCATTCCGGTGGACGAAAAATTTTCGCATCGCATGGACAAGGCCGCGGCACGCAATTATCTCGCCATACCGCAGGGTCCGGACGTGTTCCTTATTATGAGCGGCGGCATCGGCGTCGGGGACGCGGGCGCGATCTGCAGCGAGATCCTCCGGCGGCACAGCGGTGCGTTCACGGTCTTCATCCTCGTCGGGCGCAACAGCGAGCTCAAGCATACGCTCGAGGAAAAGTACGCCGGGAACGAGCACGTCCGCATTGTCACATTCACGAAAAAGGTGAACGTATACATGAACGCCGCCGACGTGATGATCTCCAAACCCGGAGGACTCACGAGCACCGAAGCGGCGGTGGCGCAGGTCCCGCTCGTGCAGCTTCTCGTATACGCCGCGTGCGAAGCGCCGAACATTGCGTTCTTTGCCTCCCACGGCCTGTCCGAGCGCGCGGAGAACGCCGCCGATGCCGCGGAAAAAGCCGTCGCGCTCGCGCGGGATAAGGAAAAGGCCGAAGCGATGCGCCAGGCGCAGCGGAACGCCGTCGCGCCCGACGCCGCCGATAAAATTGCGGAAAGGATTGTGCTGCCATGACCGGAAACGAAGCTCTTCTCACCTTTGCGCTGATCGCCGGGGGCTTCCTGCTCGGCGGCGTGATGTTCAGCCGCACCCTGCCGAAGCTCCTGATGGGCCGCGACGTGTGCGCGCTGCGTGCCGATAAGAATCCGGGCGCGGCGAACGTTTTCGCCGTATGCGGCGTGCCGATGGGCCTTTTATGTCTCGCGCTCGACATGCTCAAGGCGTATCTCCCCGTGTCGCTCGCGGCGCGCTATCTCGATACGCAGTCGGTCTGGTTCGCTCTCGCGCTTGCCGCGCCGGTGCTCGGCCACGCCGTCGGCGTGTTCAACGGCTTCCGCGGCGGCAAGTGCATCTCCTCGGCGTTCGGCGCGATGCTCGCGCTCGCGCTCACGGGCGTTTCTCTCGCCGGACTGCTGCTTCTGGCGGGGCTTTTTGTTTTCTTCTCCGTCGCCGTAAAGATCCGTCCGCACCGGCTGCGCAGCATGCTCGTGTTTGCGCTCTGCGGCGTGAGCGCCGCCGTCTTCTACTCGCTCCACGGTGAAAGCGCGCTCGCTCTCGGCTGCGGTATGATTGCCGTGACCGGGGCGCTGCGCCACACGCGGCGCTTCTGCGTCGCCGAGGACGAAAAGCCGCGCATTACCGACTCGGAATTTTGATTGATTGTATGATCCGGGGGCGCGGTTCCTGCCAACAGGAACCGCGCCCCCGAATTTCTATGCCGCCGTGTTTTTCCGGCGCTCTCTGCCGTCGATCTCGCTCACAAGCGCCGAGCCGAAGATCAGCGCCGCGCCGAGAATGCCGAACGCCGTCAGCCGCTCGTGCAACACGAGCGCCGAGAAAAAGAGCGCGGACACCGGGTCAATGTAGCTCAATACCGCGACGGACTGCGCCGGGAGCTTGTTCACGTTTCCGAAGTACAGCGCGTAAGCAAGGCCGCTGTGCAGAATGCCGACGATGAGCACGAGGAGCACCGTGCGCGTATCGAGTACGACCGCGGAAAAGTCCTCCGTGAGCAGCAGATACGGGATGAGCACCGCCGCTGCGGACAAAAGCTGTACGATCGTCTTTTCATAGGCGTCTTCCACGCGGATCCGCTTGTTCAGGATCACGGCCGCGGCGTAAAGCACCGCGGCGGCCAGACCGAAAGCAATGCCCTTCGCGTCCTGCGCGCCGGGCAAAGCGCCCTCCGCCACGCCGGAAACAAACACCATGCCGATGATCGCCGCGAGCGCGCAGAGGCCTTTCTTCACGCTGAGCTTTTCGCGGAAAAGGACCGGCGAGAGCAATATCACGATCGTCGGCTGCATGTAAAAGCACATCGTCGCCACCGCCACGGTCGTGTAGTTGTATGCTTCAAAAAGGAGGATCCAGTTCACACCGATGACCGCGCCCGAAAGGATAAGCAGCGCGAGCTGCTTTTTCCCGATCTTTTCCAGCCGGTGACGCCGGAGCGCAACGAAGATCAGCAGAAATACGCTGCCGAGCAGTCCGCGGGAAAACGCGAGCAGCCCCGACGATAACGGGATGTTCCGCCGGAAGATGCCGATCGTGCCGAAGATCAGCATCGCGGTGCACAGGGAAGCGTAGGCTTTGCGGTTTTCTTTCATCGCGCGGCAGCGCTCCTTTCTTTCTCCGCCGTGCGGAGCGTAAATTCCGTCATAGTGATCCTCCGCACCGCAGGGCGGAGAAGATGCACAGGCATAACGGAAAAGCCGGGGGCGTGGTCCGGCCGCCCGGGGCGGATGAGCGCCGGACGGATGTGCGCCGGAAGCGAATACATCTCCTACACCACCCGGACGGCGCAGCTCTGCTTTTCGGTCACATAGCCGATGCGCGCGGCGTGCGGCACCTTGTCGGTGAGCTCCGCGAGCAGCGCGGGGGCGTCCTTCTCCGCCACGGCGAGCAGCAGTCCGCCGGACGTCTGGGGATCGAAGAGCACGTCCATCATCGCGCGCGTGACGTTCGGCGCGCTTTCGGAAAACGGCTCGGCAAAATTGCGGTTGCGGTACATGCCCTCCGGGAGAATGCCGATCTCGGCGAGCGAGAGGACCTCCGGCAGGAGCGGCACGTTCGCGCTTTCGATCACGGCGGTCACGTTCCCGCCGTTCGCCATTTCCCCCGTGTGGCCCATGAGACCGAAACCGGTCACGTCGGTGATGCTGTGCACGCCGTACTTTCCGGCGATCTCGCTTCCGGCGCGGTTGAGCTCCGCCATCTGCGCAACGGCTTTGGCGTAGGTCTCCTTTGAAACCATATCGGCCTTGTTCGCCGTGGAGATGATGCCGGTGCCGAGCGCCTTGGTGAGAATGAGCACATCCCCCGCGCGGGGTGTGCAGTTCAGACGGATCCTGTCCGGATGGGCAAAGCCCGTCACGGAAAGGCCGTATTTCGGCTCGGTATCGCGGATGGTATGGCCGCCGGAGATGATGACCCCGGCCTCCGCCGCCTTCGTATAGCCGCCGCGGAGCACCTCGCGCACGGCCTCGTCCGGCATCTGCGGCGAGACCGCCATGATGTTCAGCGCGAGCTTCGGCTGCGCGCCCATGGCGTAAATGTCGCTGATGGCGTTCGCCGCGGCGATCTGACCGAACATAAAGGGATCGTCCACGATCGGCGGGAAAAAGTCCAGCGTCTCCACGAGCACGAGATCGTCCGAGATTTTATAAACGCAGGCGTCGTCGCTCGTATCGTAGCCGACGAGCAGGCGCTCGTCATACACCGAGGGCAGTCCCTTCAGGAGCTTTGCGAGCGTGCCGGCGCCGACCTTCGCGCCGCATCCGGCGCAGCTCGCGAGCTTTGTCATGCGAATTTCATTTTCCATAGTCTTCTCCTCGTCTTTCCGGTTTTCTCGCCGTACCAACGGCGGAGGTGAGCATCAGCACCGCTTCGAGCACGCCGCCGCCGACGGAAAGCGCCTTGTCGGACACCGTGAAGCAGTGGAAAAGCCGGCAGCGGGGATCGACGTCCGCGCTCTTGAAGTGTTCCCGCGGAACTTCAAATCCCTCCGGCAATATGCCGCGGAGCGTTCCGGTGATCTTCGCGTACAGCGGCTCGCCGCCGACGGTGGCGACGGTCTCTCCCGCCTCCACGGTATCGCCGATCTGCCGCAGAGCGTGGAAAACGCCGCCGCAGGGCGAGTGCATCACGCGCTCGGCCGTATAGCCGCCGATATCGCCGGGAACGCCGGTGTTGGGGATGGCGCCGCCCGACCAGATCACGCGGCCGAGCGTATGGCCGCGCATCGTCTCCACGACGGCGTGGCAGTCCTCCCCGGCGGTGAATCCCGGGCCGACGCCCACAACGCCCGGCGCGTCGGTGATGGCGGTGCCGAGATTTTCCTTGGCGAGGATCGCGTCCACGATCACCTCCGGGTGAAGTTCCTTTGCGCTCTCCGCCTTCGGATCGACGATCACGGGCAGGATGTTCTCTTCGAGCAGCCGCAGCGCGTCCGCGGCGTTTTCGGCGCGCCGTGCGCGCACCTCCTCGATCATCGTTTCGCCGCGGTATACCGCCTCGGAAAAGCAGACGGTGCGGCGGATGGACGAAGGGCGCGGAAGATCGGTCATCACAACGCGGATCCCCGCGCGCCAGAGCCGCATCGCGATGCCGGAGGCAATGTCTCCGGCGCCTTTTATCATTACAAGCATGGTATGTTCCCCTTAAAATGGTTCTGGATCCAGTATAATATGGAATGCCGGCTTGTCAAGAGCATTGGCTCTTGACTTTTTATCGAACTTTTCATATGATATGCATATAATATCGATATGCAAAGAGGAAGTGCCCTGTATGACACTCAAGCAGCTCGAATACTTTCTTGCCATCGCCGAAAACGGCAGCATCACCAAGGCCGCCAACTCCCTGCGCATTTCCCAGCCGCCGCTGAGTCTGCAGCTCAAGGGTCTGGAGGAGGAACTCGGCTGCCAGCTTTTCATCCGTGATAAGAAAAACATGATCATCACGCCCAAGGGCATCCTTCTGCGCGAGCGCGCCCACGAGATCATGGACAAGGTAAACGAAACGCTGCTGCTCATGCAGTCGGCGAGCGAGGAGGAGCGTTACACCATCCACCTCGGGACGATCTCCTCGATCTGCAACCGCGTATTGCCGGACAAGGTCCTCATGCTCAAGGAGCGCTATCCGCATGTGGAATTTGTTCTCCATGAGGGCAGCACGACGAGCATTCTCGATATGCTTGCCGCCGGCACGGTCGATTTCGGCATTGTGCGCGAGCCGTTCAACGTCGGGGCCTACAGCTCCCGTCCCGTGCGCGACACCGCGCTCGGCGAGGGCGGGCAGGACTACTTCACCGCCATCGGCAAACCGACCTTCTTCCCCGCCGACGATGCGCAGGTCATCGCGCTCACCAGCCTGCAGGACACCCCCATCATCATCCACCGGCGGTACTACGATCTCTTTACCAACGCCTGCCGCCGTCAGGGCTTCATCCCCAACATCATCTGCCAGAACGACAACATCGCCTCGTCGCTGAGCTGGGCGGCGTCCGGCATCGGCGTGGCGATCGCGCCGTATACCTCCGCGATCCAGAATTCCGATCCCACGCTTGTTATGAAGCGCATTGACAGCCCGGAGATCGTATCCAAGGCGCACCTCATCTGGAACCGCACCGCTACGCTCACGCCCGAGCAGAAAGCGTTCGTGCATCTGTTCGACTGATTTTCACCCGTTATGGAATAATATGCAGCGACAGCCGGTTTTCCGCGGAAAACCGGCTGCCTTTTCATTTTTAATATCCGTGATCGACGTGCTCCCACGCGCCGCCGTCCGACCGGACGAGGATCCACATCCAGCGCGTGTAGGTGCTGCCCGGATTAAGCGAGGGGCTTGCCCCCTGCTCCGCTACGTCGAACGAGGACGTGAGGACGATCACCTCGTCGGCGTCGTATCGCTCCGCCCATTCCCGGTGTTTTTCCGATACATCGTCCCCGGCGTAGGATATCTCCGTGAGCGTGCAGCCGTCCCAGTTCCGGACAAACTCCTTTTTGATCACGCCGATGGCGGAGTCAATGTCCTTTTGGGTATAAAGCTCGGAAGCGACCTCCTCCGTCTGCACGTTTTTCACGCTGCCGCAAGCGGCCAGCGTGAGCAGCATCGCCGCACAGAGCAGCAGCAAAAGCACTTTTTTCATGGTTTTTCTCCTTTCGGCGAGAGCAAGCTTCTCCCACCGTTAAAAAAGACGGCGCGGCAGGCTGACCGGTTCGCTTTACTTGAACCGCGCGAAAAACTCCGCTAACGGCTGCATGACGGCGAGCAGCTCCGTGACCGCCGTATTGAGCCCCTCCACGTCGAGCTTTTCCGCCGCGTCGTTCACGGCGGTGAGCGCTTCCTCCGCGGCGGTCAGGCTTTTCTGCGCCTGCGCGATCATGTCGCCGGCGCTCTGCTCGAGCGACGCCCAGTCCACATTCTCGAGCTGCGCGGCGATCGCGCGCAGCGAATCGAGCGTATCGGCAAGCTGCGCCGCCTCCAGCTGCTCCGTGAGACCGTTCACGGTATCGACGAGCCGCTCCGTATCGAGCGTGTCCAGCTCCGCCGTCACGCTGTCGAGCCGCGAAACGATCTGCTCGATGCGCGGGGCGTACCGCTGCACACCGACAAAGGCCAGCGCCGAGCTTGCCGTGACAGCAATGAGCAGCAGCACGCACGCGACGGCCGTCACCTTCTGCCAGTGCAGACGTTTTCTTTCCAGTTCCTCCATCGGAAGCCCTCCCTTTTATTCCTCGCCGCAGAGATAGAGATACATGAGCTTGAGCGTCGCCTCGAGCCCCTTTATGTGCGTGCGCTCCATGCCGTGGCTGGCGCAGACGCCGCTGCCGATGAGCGCGCCCCTGCAGTCCACGCCGGCATGCCACGCCGCGCCGACGTCCGAGCCGTAAAACGGGAAAATGTCCACGGTGTACGGCAAGGCGTGCTTCTTCGCAAGCGCGATGAGACGGTTGGTAAGCTCATAGTCGTACGGTCCGCCGGAGTCCTTCGCGCAGATGGACACGGCGTATTCGTTGCCCGCAAGATCGAGCCCCACGCAGCCCATATCCACGGTGACAAACTCGTCAACGTCCCGCCCGAGCGCGCTCGCGCCGTGGCCGACTTCCTCAAACACAACAAAGTATATGCGCGTCGGATGGCAAAACGCCGCCTTTTTCTCGCTGCACCAGCGCAGCAGAAGAAGGAGCAGCACGGCGCTCGCCTTGTCGTCGATGAACCGGGACTTTAAAAAGCCGGTCTCCGTCACGGTAAATTTCGGGTCGATGAATACAAAATCGCCGTTATCGATGCCGAGCGCTTTGACGTCCTCGGCGCTTTTCACTTCCTCGTCGAGCCGTACCTCAAGATGCTCCACGTCCCGCGGCATCGTCGCAGCGTCCGGGTGAACGTGCGCCGCCGGGGCGAGCGAGAGGATCGTGCCGCTGTGACGCTTGCCCTCGCGCGTGAGCACGGTGCAGTATTCGCCGTCGAGCGTCGGGCAGAGCGGCCCGCCGACGCGCGTGAGCGCAAGCGTTCCGCCGCTCTTCACGCTTCGCACCATCAGCCCCAGCGTATCGACGTGCGCGGAGGTCGCCACGGTTTTGCTGTTGTCAAGCCCCGGCACGTCCACTTCGAGCGTGCCCTTGTTGTGGATGCGCGCGGTATAGCCGAGCTCTTCCACATAGCTTTTGATGAGCGCGATCGCGTCGGCCGTGCAGCCGGAGGGCGAATCGGTCGTGAATACGGCGCGGGCATATTCTTCAAATTGACGGCGGTCAAATTCGATCATGGAAAATCCCTCTTTTCTGTGAACTCCGCGAGATAGAAACATCATAAGCCCGCGGCGCGCGTTTGTCAAAATGTATGTGCGCGCTCCCTTTTGTCCTATTGACAGGCGCGGCGCGCGGCGGTATAATTTCATCAAGTTTTTTATATAAATATTTTTAACTATTTAATTCGTAAAGGAGGCTCCTGCCCATGGGACAGGTCGCGATCGTCACCGGCGGCAGCTCCGGCATCGGCGCGGCGGCGGCGGCGTATCTCGCCGCGCACGGCTGCACGGTGTACGAGTTTTCCCGGCATGAGAAGAGCGGCTGCGCGTCCGTCCGTCATGTGACGGCGGACGTTACGGACGAGGCGTCCGTTGCCGCGGCAGTCCAATCGGTCCTCGCCGCCGAAGGGCGCATCGACATACTGCTCAACAACGCCGGGTTCGGCATTTCCGGCGCGGCGGAGTTCACGTCGGTGGAGGAAGCCCGGCGCCAGCTCGAGGTCAATTTCTGGGGCATGGTGCGTGTGACGCGCGCGGTGCTGCCCGTGATGCGTGCGCAGCGCGGCGGAAGGATCGTGAATACAAGCTCCGTCGCCGCCGTGACGCCCATACCCTTCCAGACCTATTATTCCGTTTCCAAGGCCGCGATAAACTCGTTTACGATGTCCGTCGGCAACGAAGTGCGGCCCTACGGCATCCGCATCAGCGCCGTGATGCCCGGCGACACCCGCACCGGCTTCACCGACGCCCGCGCGCGCAGCTTCGCCGGGGACGGGGAATACGGCGGGCGCATCTCGCGCAGCGTCGCGAAGATGGAAAAGGACGAACGCGGCGGCGCGGCCGCCTCGGTCGTCGGCGCGGCGCTGGGGCGTGCGGCGCTCTCGAAGAGCCGCAAGGTATTCTATACCGTCGGGTTCGTTTATCAACTGGTTATTTTCCTCATGCGGCTGCTGCCCTCGACGGCGGCCAACGCCATCCTCGGCAAAATGTACGCCGAATAAATCCACCACGAAAGGAGTTTTCCCATGAACGAACAGGAAATCAAACGCCTCGGCGCGCTGCGCGAGCTCGTGCGCGAGACATTCGCGCAGACGCTGATGATCGGCGCGGACACCATCTCCGACACCGCCGACTTTTTTGACGAGCTCGGCGGCGACAGTCTCGACAGTCTCGATGTCGCCGTGCATCTCGAAGAGATCTGCGGGCAGCGCGTGCCGGAGGAGGAATACGCCCTCTGCCGCTGCGTGGAGGACGCGGCTCTCCTGCTGCTCCGGCTGGAGCAGGGCGGCGCGCCGGAAGCCGCGCCGGAGGTGGAAAAAGCCGTGACGCCGATCACGCGCTTTGAGGATACGCCGGAGTACGCCGCCTTTCAGCAGCGTCTGCGCACGGCGGACGAGACCGGCAACCCGTACTTTCTCTGCAACGATTCGCCGCTGCGCGACACCTCGCTCCACGACGGGCGCGAAATTCTGAACTTCAGCTCCTATAACTATGCCGGTATGTCCGGCCGGCCGGAAACGGTCCGGGCCGCGCAGGAGGCCGCCGCGCACTACGGGTGCAGCGCCTCGGCCAGCCGTCTGCTCGGCGGCGAGAAGCCCATTCACAAAAAGCTGGAGGCCGCCATCGCCGCGTGGAAGCATACCGAGGACGCCGTTGTTCTCGTCGGCGGGCATTCCACGAACGTGACGATCGTCGGCAACTTCTGCGGCAAGGCCGATCTCATCATCTACGACGCGCTCGCGCACAACTCCATCCACGAGGGCACGCGCCTCTCCGACGCCGAAAGCCGTCCCTTTCCGCACAACGACACCGCCGCGCTCGAGACCATTCTCCGCTCCTGCCGCGATAAGTACGCCAAGGTGCTCATCGTCGCCGAGGGCGTGTACAGCATGGACGGCGATATTGCCCCCGTGCCGGAGCTTGTGCGCATCAAGAAGGAGTACGGCTGCTTCCTCATGATCGACGAGGCGCACTCGGCGTGCGTGCTCGGCAGGACCGGCGGCGGCGTGGACGAATACTTCGGTCTTGCCGGGGACGATATCGACATGAAAATGGGCACGCTTTCCAAGGGTCTCGGCACCTGCGGCGGATATCTTGCGGGCAGCCGCGCGCTCATCGAGTATCTGCGGTATAACCTGCCGGGGTTTGTATTCTCCGTGGGCATTTCGCCCCCGCTCGCCGCGGCGACGCTTGAAGCCATCCGTCTCTTGCAGGACGATCCCTCCATCATGGAAAGCCTGCACCGGAACATCCGCTGCTTCCGCGAGGAGGCGAAAAAGCGTCACTTCAACACCTGCCTCGCGGGTGAGACGGCAATACTTCCGATCCTCGTCGGGCGCGACGAGGACGCCTTCGCGCTCTCGATGGCGCTTTTGCAGCGCGGCGTGTTCGCGCCCTCGGCGGTCTATCCCGCCGTGCCGCGCGGCAAGGCGCGGCTGCGCTTCTGCGTCATCTCCGAGCACAAGCCGGAGCAGATCGTAACGGCGCTCGACACCCTGCAGGAGGCAGCCGCGGAACTCGGTATCAAACTGCCGGAATAAACGGTCATGCCCGCCGTGCGCTTGTGCAGACGGTGGGCTTTCCCAGGGCGCATATATACTAACAGGACAGGAATGACCGCCCCCCGCCAATGCGGGAGGCGGTCTGCGCGTTCATATCTCTTCTCACACGCCGGAGAGAAGAAGGCTGCAATCGCCCTCGACGGCGTATTCGCCGAGCGCAGCGGGCAGAAAATAGGAATCGCCCTGCCGGAAGGGGTAGTTCCTTCCGCCGCAGAGGATATCCCCCCCGCCGCGCACGCACATAAGGTGCGTAAAGCTCCCTCCCTCCGTGGAGAGGTCGATGCGCCGCTTCACCTCGGCGCGGCGGACGCGGAAATACTCGCACGTCAAAACCTCCTGCACGCCGTCCGGCGGGCAGGGGAGGAGCGTGTCCGCCGCGCCCTGTGCGGGCGCGCAGTTCATCACTTCGATCGCGCGGTCCAGATGGAGCTGCCGCGGTTTTCCGTCCGCGCCGAGACGGTTATAGTCGTAAACGCGGAACGTTGTATCCGAATTCTGCTGGATCTCCGCAACGAGGATGCCCGCGCCGATGGCGTGCACCGTGCCGGGGCGCACAAAAAATACGTCACCGGGGTGTACGCTCACGCGGTTGAGCACCTCGCAGATCGTGCCGTCCTGCGCCCGCTGCCGCAGCTCGTCCGGCGTCACGGCGCGCGAAAAGCCGAGAAAGAGCGTGCTCTCCGGCTCGCAATCGACAACATACCACATTTCCGTCTTGCCCTGCTCGCCCTTTTCGCGGCAGGCGGACGCATCCGACGGATGTACCTGAACGGAAAGGTCCTTTTGCGCGTCTATCAGTTTGATGAGCAGCGGGAACGGCGCAATGCCGCAGCGCGTGCCCGCCATACCGACGGGATCGGCGCACAGGACATCCGCCAGACTCTCCCCGCAATGCTCGCCGGAATCAATGTACGTCTGCCCGTCGGCGCGCACGGAGAGCTCCCAGCTCTCGGCGATAACGCCCTCGCCGGTTTTATGATATTCCCCGCGCAGACGCGTGCCGCCCCACAGATAGCTCCGAAGGCACGGCTTGAGCCGCAGCGGTTCGTATTTTCTCGATTCTTCCATGATCGCCGCCTCCTTTTATCTTTTTAAAATACTCTGTTTTTATCCCGCTGGCAAGATACGAATGGGGCTGGATTATTGCAAAAAAGTATTGTATACTGTGTTTATACGTTCGGTCTCCGCCGCGGAGACCGCCGGGAGAAATCATATGAGACATTTTCTCCGGCGCACGGCCGGTGCGCTGCTCGTGCTTTTTGTTATTTCCGCTTTTCTCTCTCCCCGCGCGCTCGGCGCGCTTTCCCGCCCGACGGTGGAGAAAGCCCCTTCGCCGGAAGCGGTGAACGAATGGGAAAGCGCCGTTTTCGTTGCCCGCGCGAATGGCGCGGCGCTCTTCGCGTGGCGCATCGTAAGCCCCGACGGGACGACGCTCTACGACGCCGCCGCGGCGCCGGAGTATTTCCCCGGTCTTCGTGTGCAGGGCGCAGACACCGATACGCTCACAATGCTTGACATTCCCTCCTCGCTCGACGGCTGGCAGGTCGAGTGCCTGTTCACCGACGATTCCGGGGAAAAGGCGCTCTCAGGGCGCGCCTCGCTCACGGTTTACCCCGTCGGGCCGACCGCGGCGCCGGAGCCGACCCCCACGCCGGACCTGACCCCCACCCCGGCGCCGTCTCCGACGCCGGAACCGACCCCCACGCCGGCGCCGTCTCCGACGCCGGAAACCACTCCCTCGCCGGAGCCGTCCGAGCCGCCCGCGCCGACGGCCTCTCCCGCGCCTGCCGCGGCTGCGCCGCTTTCGCGCCGCGCGGTGCTCGGCGTGTTTGCCGGACTCGTTGCGCTCGCACTTGTTCTCGGCGTGCTCTCTTTGAAAGTCCGCGGTGGCGCGCACAGTGCGCGCCGGCGCAGATAAACCGTTGTACAGTTATTTTTTTATATCTGGAAAGGAGCTTTTATCATGGGTCTTCTCAGAACAGGCATCGGCACCGTCACCGGCGTTCTTTCCGATCAGTGGAAGGAATACTTTTACTGCGACGCGCTCGGCGCGGATGTGCTGGCCGTCAAGGGCCGCAAGCGCGTTTCCGGCGGATCCAACGGCGGGCAGAACAACATCATCTCCAACGGCTCCGTCATCGCCGTAGCAGACGGGCAGTGCATGATGATCGTTGAACAGGGCAAGGTCGTGGACGTTTGCGCCGAACCGGGCGAGTACATCTATGACATCTCCACGGAGCCGTCGCTCTTCGCGGGCGGCAATCTCGCATCGAATATCAAGCAGGTGTTCCAGACGATCGGCAAGCGCTTCACCTTCGGCGGCGTCGCCCCCAAGGATCAGCGCGTGTACTACTTCAATACCAAGGAGCTTGTCGGCAACAAGTACGGCACGCCCTCCCCGGTGCCGTTCCGCGTTGTGGATGAGGCCGCCGGCATCGATCTCGACATCGCCATCCGCTGCTTCGGCGAATACAGCTACCGCATCACGAACCCGCTGCTGTTCTATACGAACCTCTGCGGCAACGTGGAAGCGGCCTTCACCCGCGACAAGATCGACAGTCAGCTCAAGGCAGAGCTGCTGACGGCGCTTCAGCCTGCGTTCGCGAAGATTTCCGACATGGGCATCCGCTATAGCTCTCTGCCCGGCCACACGATGGAGATCGCGCAGGCGCTCAACGACGTTCTCTCCGCCAAATGGCGCGATCTGCGCGGCATCGAGATCGTCTCCTTCGGCGTTTCCAGCGTGAAGGCAAGCGAAGAAGACGAGCAGATGATCAAGCAGATGCAGCAGGCCAAGGCGTACATGAACCCCGGCATGGCCGCGGCAAATCTTGCCCGCGCGCAGGCGAACGCCATGCAGGACGCCGCGAAGAATTCGGGCGGCGCCGCCGTTGGCTTCATGGGCATGAACATGGCGCAGAATGCGGGCGGCTTCAACGCGCAGAATCTCTACCAGATGGGCGCGCAGCAGCCGGCCGCTCCTGCGGCGGGCGGCTGGAAGTGCCCGCAGTGTGGCACCGTGTCCACCGGCAAGTTCTGCTCCTCCTGCGGCACGAAAAAGCCCGAACCCGCCGCCGCGAACACCTGGACGTGCTCCTGCGGCGCGGTGAACAAGGGCAAATTCTGCTCCGAATGCGGCGCGAAGAAGCCCGCCGGTATCCCGCAGTATAAGTGCGACAAGTGCGGCTGGGAGCCCGCCGACCCGGCGCATCCGCCGAAGTTCTGCCCCGAGTGCGGCGACCCGTTCGACAACGGGGACGTCGTGGGCTGACGCCCTTTTACATGAAAAAACTCTTACCCATTGTACTTATGACCGCCGCGCTGCTCGCGCTCTGCGCCTGCGGCGCGGCGGTTCCTGCCGTTTTGCCGGCGGAGGCTTCCGCTTCGCCGTCCGCCGCGGCGGTTGAAACGCCGACGCCCGAGCCGACGGAGGCGCCCACGCCCGCGCCGCCCGTAACGCCGGAGCCGACGGAAGAGCCGGCGGCCTCCCCCGAACCGGCGCCGGACTCGCCGCTGCCCCCGTGGGAGGAGCTGCAGCGGACGCTCTATGAATCGGACGCCTACTGCGCGGCGCTCTATCTCGGGCGCAGCGGCGCGCCTCTCGCGGACGCGCTGCCGGAGCTTCTGGCACAAAAGGGTCTTGACGGCGTTTCGTATCTTGCCGATATCTCCGCTTCCGACTGCGTGGAGCATGCGGGCGACGAGGTATTCATCCTCATCCCCCGCGGCGACAGAGTCCTGTCGCTTTATAACTACGTTCTCGAAACGAACGACAACTACGACGCCTACCCCGGCGCGCTGCTCTATTCCTCCGCCGGGCGCTGCGCCGTCGCGGTGCGCTGCAACGAGAGCGACGTGCGTCCCAACGTCCTCGCGGTGTTCTCCGGTCTGGACGGCGACCGGAGCTTCTCCCCGCGCATCACGCTTGAGAACGATGCGCTTCTCCCCGCGCCGGGAGTGTATGCGCTCATTCCCCGCTGATACTTTTTCTCATCAAAAACCGGCCTTACTCCTTTTTCAACGGAGCAAGGCCGGTTTTTATTTCAGTTCATTACGGTCGAGCCATAGGTTTTGATGATCTCGTTGAGCATATCGGTGTGGGTGAAGTCCTTGTTGTATACGATCCTCGTTTCGCGCACCATGCTCAGATTTTCCACCGGCAGCGCCGCGATCTTTCCCTTTCGCAGCTCGTCCAGACACGCGCTGCGCGGCAGGATCGAAACGCCGAGATCCTTTCGGATCAGATCCTTGATCGTGGCGATATTATCGACTTCGAGCGTAACGTCAAAGGACTGTATGCTCTCGCCGTTGCTCTCGAGCGCCGACTCAAACAGCGTCCGCGTCGCCGAGGCGGGGGTGCGCAGTATCATTTTCTGCCGCCGGAGCTCCGCGAGCGTGACGGCCCCCTTCCGCGCGAGCGGATTGTCCACCGACATGACGCACGTGAGATAGTCCGTGTCCAGCAGCATGGAGGAGAAGCGCGGATCGCCGTATGCGCCGTCCACGATGGCGAGATCCAGCTCGTAATTTTCCAGCATATCATAAAGATTATTTATGGTATCCGTAAAAAGAATTATCTTCAATTTGCCCTTCTGGTTGCTGTACCGAGCGAGCGCCGCGGCGGTGAGATTGCTCTCGGACGTATGCGTTATGCCGATGCGGAGCAGCGAGAGATGACGCTCGGCGTTTTGCAGCTCGGCAAACATCCGTTCATGGAGTGCCTTCATCCGACGGGCATAGTTCACCACGATCTCCCCTTGCGGCGTCAGCTTTAATCCGGCTTTGTTGCGCACGAAGAGCGGCGCGTCCACCTCCTGCTCGAGCTGCTTGATATGGTGGCTCACCGCGGGCTGCGTCATGTTCAGCTCCTCCGCCGCACGGGTGAAATTTTTGTATTCCGCCACGGCCAGAACGGTCTGCAATTTTGTGCTCAGCATAGCTGCACGCCTCCTGTTATATCAACAATATTTATATTACCTAAAAATAATATAATTTGCCCTTATTGCATTTCGATTATATCATAGCCCCAGAAAACGTCAATCGCTTTTTCAGGGAGGGCTGCTTGTATGATTCCATCGGTCTACGAAAGGCTCCACATCACGCCGGGCGTGTCGGCAGTGATCGTCTCGCTCGCGCTGATGCTCATCGCCGGTTTTGCGATGACGCGCCTTACATCAAAGCTCCGGTTGCCGAACGTCACGGCGTACATTGTCTCCGGCATTCTGCTCGGGCCGTTCTGTCTTGATCTCGTCCCGCGCGGCGTGATCGACGGCATGAGCTTTCTCGCCGACATTGCGCTCGCATTCATCGCTTTTTCCACCGGCGAGTTTTTCCGCATTTCCACGCTGAAGAAAAGCGGGGCGAAGGTGCTCGTCATCACGGTGCTGGAGGCATGTCTCGCCTCGGCGCTGGTGTTTCTCGTGTGCTATTTCCCGCTCGGGCTGGATCTCAACTTTTCGCTCGTGCTCGGCGCGCTCGCCGCGGCCACCGCTCCTGCCTCCACGGTGATGACGATCCGGCAGACCGGCGCGAAGGGCGATTTCGTCGATACGCTCCTGCAGGTCGTCGCGCTTGACGACGTGGTGGGGCTCGTAGCGTACAGCGTTGCGATCTCCGTCGCTGTGGCGGCGGATACGGGGAGCTTCGATTTTCTCTCCGTTCTCCGGCCGCTCGGCGTCAATCTGCTGGTGTTCTGTCTCGGCGGTGTGTTCGGGCTGCTGCTGAAGCTCTTTCTGGACAGGCGCTCGGCGGATAACCGCCTGATCGTCTCGGTGGCGCTGCTGTTCGCCTTCTGCGGCATCTGCACGGCGCTGGATGTTTCGCCGCTGCTCGGCTGCATGGCCATGGGCATGGTGTATATCAACACGACCGGCGACGAGCGGCTCTTCAAGCAGCTCAACTACTTCTCTCCGCCGATCCTGCTGCTCTTTTTCGTGCGGTCGGGGCTCAACTTTGATCTCGGCGCGCTCGTGAACACCTCCGACGCCATCGGCGGCGTGCCGCTTATCTGGGTCGGCGTGGCTTACTTTTTCGTGCGCATTCTCGGCAAATACGGCGGCGCGTTCTCCGGCTGCCTGCTCACCGGGAAGGATAAGCGGGTGCGGAACTATCTCGGTCTCGCGCTGATCCCGCAGGCGGGCGTTGCGATCGGTCTCGCCGCGATGGGCGCGCGCACGCTCGGCGGCAGCGCGGGCACAGCGCTTGAAACGATCATCCTCTCGTCGAGCGTTCTGTATGAGCTCATCGGCCCCGCGTGCGCGAAGCTCTCGCTCTATCTTTCGCATTCATATTCCAACAAACTCGAGGACATCACGCCCGATCCGGAGCCGGACGAGACCGGCTGTCCGAAAAGCGAAGTTGAGCGGCTCATTGAGCGGATCAACGCCATCCAAAGCGAGCTGCCCGCGCACCGCGCGGTCTATTATGAGGACGAAAAAGCGTTTTCGGACGCCGCCGAGGAACATAATGCCGCGCTCTACCGGGCGCTGCCGGCTGAAAGGAGAAAACGATGATCTTTGCCATGCATGACCCCCTCGCCGATCTTCTCGGCGAATGGTCCCGCGGACTGAATACCGGCTCGGTGCTGCTGCGCATCGCGCTGGCGGTGCTGCTCGCCTCGGTGATCGGGTGCGAACGGTCAAGCAAACGCCACTCGGCGGGGCTGCGCACGTTTGTGCTCGTATCCTTCGCCTCCACGGTATCCATGCTGCTCGACGTATACCTGATGAGCAACTTCGGCGCGCGGCTGCCCATTCTCTCGGCGGCGACCGTCATCGCCGCGGCGCTCGTGAGCGGCAACGCCATTCTCTTCAGCTCCCGCAGCCAGATCAAGGGCCTCACGACCTCTACGGGTCTTTGGGCGTGCAGCATTCTCGGCTTTGCGATCGGCGCGGGGCTGTACACGGTCACGGGGATCGTGTTTCTCTTTTTCCTGTGCATTCTCGCGTGCTTTCCGGCGTTTGAGCAGTATTTGAAAAACCGCTCCAATCATTTTGAGATCCATCTGGAGCTCAAAAACAGCGGCTATCTGCGCGACTTCGTCACCGTGAGCCGGCGGCTGGGCCTTCGCATCGACGATATTGAGGCGAATCAGGCGTATGCCGGTTCGGGGCTGAGCGTATTCACCGTGACGTTCACCATATGCAGCGCCGAGCTGAAAAAGTATAAGACCCACCGCGAGATCATCGAAGCGCTCTCGTCGCTGGATTACATTTACCACATCGAGGAAATGCGGTAAGGCAGAATATAAGGCAAAAA
>SFFV01000008.1 GCA_004557735.1 Clostridiales bacterium | reverse complement strand
ATGCTGCCATGAACCTGAAAAAGCTGGCGGAATGGAGTTGGAATAACTCCTTTTCCACCTCATTGCCTCCCTTTTTCTGCTATTTATGCTGAAGTCCCCACTTTCGCCTAACGAAAACAGGGACTTCTTTGACAAGCTGAAGGGGTATGTACCTTAACGGTACATACCCCTTTTTGTCCGCTGCTTTTGTCCGGCAGCCGCCATATTCTTCGTTTCGCAAAACGTGTTTTATGGATCGCTGTCTGCGGGAGTCTCTGTTTTTTCCTTTCAGAGCGCGATCCAGTAGCGTTCCAGATCCCTGTTCTCGTCCGGCTCGTGCTCGGTGCTTTCGTATACGCCGCCCGCGTGCAGGATCGTCCGGCGGCTTGCCTCGTTCCTGTCGAGGCAGGTGATGAGCACTTTTTCCAGTCCCTGTGAGCGGCAGTAATCCAGTGCCTGTGCAAGCATCCACGAGGCATAGCCCTTGCGCCGCTCGTCCGGGCGCACCGAGTAGCCGATATGTCCGCCGTAACGGAGCAGGTAGTCGTTGAGCGCAAGCCGCACCTGCAGCATGCCGACGATGCGGCCGTCGCTCACGCGCTCGCAGACGAACTGCGTGCTCTGCACTTTTCCCTCCGGCACGGTGGCGGGGTCGGCGTACTGCGCGTTGATGGCCAGCCATTCCATCGGGTCGGCCGTGCGGCGCATGGAGCCGGTGCCGTCCATGGAGCTTCCGGCGTCGAGAAACTCCTGTCGGTAGGAAGTGTATTCCGCGGCGTCGTCCGCCGCGGGGAGGCGGAATCGCAGCTCTTCGGTCATTGTTCTTCCCTCTTCTCTTCTTTTGCAAATACGGTCCGCGCGGCAAACGCCTTTACCAGCGCTTTGTACCGCGGCATGTCCGCAAGGCAGCTCAGCCCGTGGCCCGCGCCGGGAAACGTGTGGAACTCGATTTTCTCCGGATTTGCCGCAGCGATGGCGCGGGACATGTCGCACGGCACAAACCGGTCGTCCTCGCCGTGGATCAGCAGGATCGGGATCCGCGCATGCCTTACGGCGGAAAGCGCGTCCGCCTGCGCGAGATCCGCATGGCCGAAGATCCTTGCGCTCATCCGAACGAAGGGGTAAAGCCACGCCGCGGGAACGACCAAGTCATGCGCGACGGAGCAGATAATGTCCTTCGCGTTCGTATACGGGCAGTCGGCCACAATGCCGCGCACGTTCTCCGGCAGATCGAGCGCCGACGCCATGAGCACCGTCGCCGCGCCCATGGAAATTCCGCCGAGCAATATTGGGATATCGCCGAACCGACCGGCTGCCCAGCGCGTCCATAAGAGGACGTCATATTTTTCCATCGCGCCGAAGGTGATCGTGTGTCCGGCGCTGCCGCACTGACCGCGCTCCTCAATGAGCAGCAGCGCGCAGCCCATGGAGCGGTAGAGCTCCGCCCCGACGCTGAAATCACGCGAGGGCGTGCCGCGGTAGCCGTGGCACGCGATCACGAGCGGCGCGCCCGGCTTTGCCGGATAGTACCGCCCCGTGAGCCGCAGCCCGTCGGCAGAGGTGATGTACACGCGCTCGTACGGCAGCGCGTTGAGCGCATCAATGGCTTGCCCGATCTGCTCCCGGTAGACCTGCATCTGTGGGTTGGTCGATATGTGATGGTCGTCGTTCTGCGCGCCGCGGGGAGAATAAAACACATAGCGGTACAGCCCGTACAGCCCGCCGAGCGCGGCAAGCGCCGGGGCGGACGCGGTGCAGAGCGCCTTTTTCCGTTGGATCATAATCAGCCCTTCTTTCCTGCGCATTATACCACAAATCGTCCGCAGTACAATTAACATTTTCGCCCGCGCTGTTATTGACGTCTTCGCATTATTGCGTTATAATTGTTGCGCAATATTCGTTGCGCAACAATTATAACGTAAAGAAAGAATGACCGACCATGCCGCCAAAAGCCAAATTTACCCGTCAGGAGATCGTGGAGGCCGCCGTGGATATTGCCCGCCGCGCTCCGCTCGAAGCCGTTACCGCGCAGGAGCTTGCGAGCGTTCTCGGTACCTCCACGCGCCCGGTGTTCACCTATTTCCGCACGCTGGAGGAAGTCCGTGCCGCCGTAGTGGAGGAAGCCGGGAAAATCTACGGACGATACGTAGAGCGCGGCCTTTCGATGAACCCGCCGTTCAAGGGCTACGGCATGGAGACCATCCGCTTTGCGCGCGAGGAGCCGAACCTCTTCCGGCTGCTCTTTCTGCGCCGGAGAGACACCGCCGAGTTCCCGCCGACGGAAAACCACAGCGCCGATATCCGCCGCGCCATCCGGGAGACCTTCTCGCTCACCGACGCGCAGGCCGACGAGCTGCATCGGCATCTCTGGATCTATGTTCACGGGCTCTGCACGCTGATCGTCACGGACGTGAACGACGTACCGGACACTGAGGCTGCCCGTCTGCTCGGCGAGGTGTGCCGGGCGCTGCTCATTGCACAGCGCGTGCCGCGCGACGCGCGGACCGCCATCGTTCCGGGCAAGAAGGTTGACGCCGGGGCGCTCGGCGAGTATATCGCCGAGCCGGATAAGAAATAAGAACAGGAGAATCATCATGCTGAAAATTGAACATCTTACCAAGGCCTTCGGCGATAAGCTCGCCGTGGATGATCTTACTTTGCACATCGCCCCGGGCGAGATCTACGGCTTCATCGGCCACAACGGCGCAGGCAAGACGACGACGCTGCGTTCCGTTGCGGGCATTCAGCAGTTTGACAAAGGCGAGATCCGTATTGCCGGGCATTCCGTGCGCACCGAGCCGCTCGAGTGCAAGCGCGCTCTCGCCTACATACCCGATAACCCCGATCTTTACGACTTTATGAGCGGCATCAAGTACCTCAATTTCATCGCGGACATTTTCGGCGTGGGCGCCGACGAGCGCGCCGAGCGTATCCGCCGCTGGGCCGGCGAGTTTGAGCTGACGGACGATCTGGCACAGCCCATCGCCGCCTATTCCCACGGCATGAAGCAGAAACTTGCGATCATCTCCGCCTGGCTGCACGAGCCGAAGCTCATTCTCATGGACGAACCGTTCGTCGGGCTCGACCCGAAGGCCGCGCACATTCTCAAGGGGATGATGCGCGAGCACTGCGGCAGCGGCGGCGCGATCTTCTTCTCCACGCATGTGCTCGAAGTCGCGGAAAAGCTCTGCGACAAGGTCGCCATCATTCGCCGCGGCAGGCTCGTTCGCTCCGGCACCATGGAGGAAGTCCGCGGCGACGATTCGCTCGAGGAAGTGTTCCTCGAGCTGGAGGAGGACGCGAAATGACCAGAATTCTCGTCCGCAAACAGCTTGCCGAGATTTTTCGCACGTATTTTTACGATGCGAAGAAAAACAAAGCGCGTTCCAAAGGCGCCGTCATCGCGTACTTTATCCTGTTCGCCTTCATCATGGTCGGTCTCCTCGGCGGCATGTTCACCTTTGTGTCCATCCTGCTGCGCGGCACGATCACAAGCGGATACGGCTGGTTTTATTATCTTATGCTCGCTCTTGTCGCCATCTGTCTCGGCGCGTTCGGCAGCGTGTTCAATACGTTTTCCGGGCTGTATCTGAGCCGGGACAACGATCTTCTTCTCTCCATGCCCATTCCGGTGCGCTCGATCATGGCGTCCCGGCTGCTCACCGTGTTTCTCATGGGGCTTATGTACTCCGGATGCGTGTCGATCCCGGCCGTGATCGTATATCTCGCCACGGCGGGCTTTTCGCTCGGCGCTCTCCTCGGCGCGGTGATGTTCGTGGCGCTCATCGCGGTGTTTGTGCTCGTTCTTTCCTGCCTTCTCGGCTACGGCGTGGCGCGTCTTTCGCTCAAACTCAAAAACAAGAGCTTTATGACGGTCATTTTCGCTCTGCTCTTCATTGCGATATACTATTTCGCCTACTTCAAGGCGGGCAGCTTTGTCAGCGAGATCGTGGCGAACATCGCGCTCTACGGCGAGAGCCTGCACGCTGCGGCGCCCCTCGTTTTCGGCATCGGCCGGGCGTTTGAGGGCGAGCTGCTCCCGCTCCTTCTCGTTACGCTCGCCGTGGCGGCGCTTTTGGCGCTCACATGGTACATTCTCTCGCGCAGCTTTCTCAAGATCGCCACCGCGACCGGCAAGACCGACCGGAAGGTGTACCGCGAGTCGCGTGCGAAGAAAAAGAGCGTCTTTGCCGCCATGCTTGGAAAGGAGTTCGGCCGCTTCACCGGCAGCGCGAACTATATGCTCAACTGCGGCTTGAGCACGCTTCTGCTGCCCATTGCCGGTATTCTCCTGCTCGTTCGGGGCGGCGCTGTCGCCGATGTGCTCAGCGATATTTTTGGCTCCGGCGGCTCTGTTCCGGTGCTGCTCACCGCCGCGGTATGTCTGGTTTGCTCGATGAACGACATGGCTGTGCCGAGCGTATCGCTGGAAGGCAAGTCGCTCTGGATTTCCCGGTCGCTTCCGGTTGATGCATGGACGGCGCTGCGCGCAAAATGCGGCATGCAGCTGCTGCTCACCGTGCCGGGCGCCGTCTTTGCCGCGCTCTGCTCCGCGATCGTCACGCGCTCCGATCTTCTTACCGGGCTGCTCATGGTCGTTTTCTGTGCGGTATTTGCGTCATTTTCGGCATACCTTGCGCTGTATATCGGTCTGCACAATGTAAATCTCGTCTGGACAAACGAGATCAGCGTCATCAAGCAGGGAGTGCAGGTCCTGACAGCGCTGCTCGCCGGATGGCTGCTGCCGGTTCTTTTTGTTTTGCCGTATATGCTCCTGCTCAACGGCGATTTCAGCCCCACCGCGTATCTGGCGCTCGCCTCGCTTTTGTTTGCCGCAGCCGCGCTTGTTTTCCGGCGCTGGCTGCGCACAAAGGGCGTGACGCGGTTTGAAAGTCTCTGATTCTCCGCATAATACGAAAAGCCCGCTGACAAATGCGTCAGCGGGCTTTTTTGCAGCACACTCACGGCTTCACCGGGCAGCGGTAGCGCGGCTTGCCGAGACTCTTCCTGCCGTATTCGATCGCTTCGGCGGGGCAATGGGCAATGCATGCCATGCAGTGGGTGCAGTCGTCCTCCCACACCGGGCGACCGCCGCGCAGCGCGATCGCGCGCGTCGGGCAGAGCCTCGCGCACAGGCCGCAGCCGGTGCATCTCTCGTCCGCGGTGAACTGTCCGGCATGGACAAAGAGCGGATAGAAGCCCTTATTCACGACGCCGCTCTTGAGCTTGTCGGCAGCGCCGATCTTCGCCGCCGGGAACGGCTTTCCCTCGCGGATAAGCTCCGCCAGCCGGTTCAGCACAGGGTCTGCCGCAGCGACGATCTTACGCGCCTCGGCTTCGGACGGTGCGTCGAACATTGCAATATAGTTTTCCGGCATAACGACCTCGGCGCAGCCGCGGTATGTGAGATACTTCTCCGCGCATAGCCCGGCGGCATGCCTTCCCGCATCGCCGATCTCGCTGCCGCAGGTCATAACGAAATAGACGTCTCTGCTGCCGCGGAGCAGCGTTGCGCGCAGATGGTCGCGCACGATGTGCGGGATCTGCCAGGCATACGTCGGCGTGCAGACGATCCACGGCGTCTGTGATTCAAGCGGCGACGTATCGCCATGACGGATGCGCTCCATGAGCGGCATCGTCTCTTCGCCAAGCGCGGCGGCGAGCTTCTTTGCGGCGTATTCGCTGTTTCCTGTACCGGTGAAATAAAGGATCATGGCGTTGCTCCCCCTTCTCCGGCCGCAGCCGGGGACGTATTGCTTCGAGTATATCACGCGCCTCGCCGCACGGCAAGGTCATTCCGGCAGATCGATCCCCGCGGCCTTCGCCGCAAGCGTATAAAGCACCGGCTCAAACCGCACGCCGTACCAGTGCTCCGGCTCGGTGCGGCGGATGCATGCAAGGACAAACTCCGCCGCAGCCTGCGCCGCCGGGAACGGTTCGTACCCGCGGCAGAGCAGCCCCGTGAACGCCGAGGCGAAGAGATCGCCCGTGCCGTGACAGTTCCGGGCAAGGCGGGCATGCCGGTAGTAACCGAAAAACTCCCGGCCGCTCACCACAACGCCGGTCGTTTCCGGCTCGTAGCTCACGCCGGTGAGAACGACTGTGCCGGCGCCCTTTTCGTGCAGCGCGCCGGTGAGCGAGCGGATGTACGCTTCATCGTATTCCCGGCGGCAGTCCATGCCGGTGAGCAGCGCCGCCTCGGTGATATTCGGCAGCAGGATGTCCGCGGAGAATGCAAGCGTCTTCATTTTCTCCACATACAAGGCGTCAAAGCCCGGGTACAGCCTGCCGTTATCGGCCATCGCGGGATCAACGATGCGCGCCCCGCCGGATACCAGCAGCGTGTCCATAATGTGCCGGACATGGGCGATCTGCCCGCCGCTGCCGAGATAGCCGGTATACACCGCATCGAAGCGAAGATGTGCGCTCTGCCAGTGCTGCGCGATAGCGGGTATGTCCGCCGTCAGGTCGCGGAACGTATAGCCCGTAAAGCCGCCGGTATGCGTGGAGAGCACCGCCGAGGGCAGCACCGCCGTTTCCACGCCGCACGCCGAGATCACCGGCAGCGCCACCGTGAGAGAGCACTGGCCCACGCAGGAGACGTCCTGCACCGTTAAAACCCGTTTGTCCATACCGATTCCTTTCGTTTTTGAAAAGCCAAAAGGCTCTCCGGGATTCCGGAGAGCTTTTGGCTATGCGATTGTGTTTTTTACTTCGCCGCAGGGACGGCGCCGGCCTGACGGATGAGGTCGTTCGCCGCGGTGCTTGTGGCGTAATCAAAGAACGCCTGTGCCGCCGGAGAGAGCGTTTCGCCCTCGCGGGTCACCAGCACGAAGGGGCGCTGCACGGCGTAGGTGCCGTCCAGAACGGTTTCCTCGGAGCAGTCAACGCCGTTCACCTTCAGAGCCTTGATGCCGTCCTGGCCTTCGACCGCGGAGAGCGAGGCGTAGCCGATGGCATTGGGGTTCGCCGCCACAGCGGAGATCACGGCGCCGGTGGAGGTCAGTTCCTGCGCAAGAACGCACGCGTCGCTCGTGCCGGTGACAGACTCGAAGCCGTCGCGCGTACCGCTGCCGGATTCACGGCCGACGCAGGAGATCTCGAGGTCTTTGCCGCCAAGCTCATTCCAGTTCTTGATCTCGCCCTTGAAGATGGACGCGATCTGCTCGATGGTCAGATCTTCCACGGGGCAGTCCTTATTCACAATGATCGCGATGCCGTCAAGAGCAACGATCGTGCCGGTGAGGCCGGTCTCGCTCGTCTTGAGCGCGCGGGAGGCGAGGCCGATATCGCAGCTGCCGGTGCGGGTGGACTCAATGCCCGTACCGGAGCCGGTGGGGTCATAGGTAACGCTGACGCCGGGGTTGTCGAGCATAAACTGCTCGGCCAGGATGTTGATGACCTTCTCCATCGAAGTGGAGCCGTTCGTGGAAACGCTGCCGGAAAGAGCGGCGGGCGCCTCGCTTGCGGGCGCTTCGGTCGCCGGTGCGTCCGTGGCGGGGGCGGCGGTGGGGTCGGCCGCCGGAGCGGCAGCGCCGCAGCCCGCGAGCAGCGCGAGCGTCAGTACGGCGGCAACGGCCAGAGCAATGATTCTCTTTGTTTTCATAAGTATTCTCCTTTTTCAGTTCACATTTTACCCTTCGGTACGACGTAAGCATACTGCCGCGCAGTAAAATCCGTTACCGCAGTTTCGTAAAATGATTGTAAAAAAGGAGACGTGCTTCAAGAGCTTTTTCAGAAAAGAGACCGTCGTACTTTGTGCAGCAGACCCTTTTTCCTGTATTAAAGCTGCCCCCGCAGGAACAGCCTGTAATCGTGATATACTTGGCGATCCTTTTATACGCCTTAAGGAATAGGTGCCTTATGCTCTTATGGGACTGAGCATACCATCAGCTCAGCCGGTAATTCCGGCTTATTATACTCCGTCCCGCTCGCGGTCGAGACGGCGGTTGCGGAGCGTCAGGACGAGGTCGGTCGCGACCATGAGAATGTCGGCGATGTAGAAAACCACCACATAGCTCAGATCGCCGAGAATGAATTTCCCGGCCAGTCCGCAGAGATAGCCCGTAATGATAAGCACCTCAAACGCAACGCTTTTCCCCTTCGCCGTGCGGGAGCGAAGGGACTTTGCAATATTGAACGGCCATGAAAGCCCGAAGCAGACGAGCATGCCCGCTTCCAGAATGTGTGCCATGCCCAGATTACTGGAGCATTTCAACGCCGTGCATCACGAACGCGCCGCCGAGACGCGCCATCTCCTCCGGCGTTTCGCGCATGCCGTTTTCGATCCATACCTTTACAAGCGTGCACATGCCGGCCACAATGAATGAGGCGCAGTAGTCCAGCTTTTCGGATTCGCTCCCGCCGAAAATGGACAGGAACTCATAAAGGTACTGGTACTTGAGCTTATTGAAGATCTTGTCCTGAAATTCGGAATCTCCGCTGCGGCAGTAAAGCGTGTAGAAAATGTCCGAATACTCGCTCGCGAGTGTGAAAAGGTCGGTCAGATACCGGAACGTTTTCCCGTCCGACTGGCGGGCGTTGTGGCGGCTGCCGACATCGTCCAGACGGCGCAGAAGATCGTCCTCGAGCTGGTGAAGAAGATCGTACACATCGCTGTAGTGCGCGTAGAACGTGCCGCGGTTCACATCCGCAAGATCGGCCACGTCACGCACCGTGACGCGGCTGATGTCCTTTTCGAGAAGCAGCGACGTGAGAGCGCCGCGAAGCTGTTTTTTTGTTTTCCGTACCCGACGGTCTTCGGTTTCCCGTTCTGCCATCTATCCGGTTCCTCCTCTATAGGTCTGTTTTTTATCGTACACCGAAGATTATAATCCACAAGAGCCGAACATTCAATAGGTAAATGAACAAATTTCGCAAAAAAATCGGAAACAGTGCATCTGTTTCCGATTTTTTTATAATCCGTCACTCTTTTCTCATTTGGCGGTTTCTGCTCTTCTGTACCGCTTTCAGATAGATTTCCGCAATGCGCATCACGACCGGCGTAAGCTTTCCGGCGGAGATCTCCACCTGATCGACGCACGCCGCGCCGTACTCGCCGCAGGGCTCCACGCGGGTCATGTGGCTCCAGAGCGGGATCCACTTTGCCGCGCCTTCAATGATCTGGGTACGGTCCTCGTCGGTGCGGCGGAGCGGCTGCATCGTCCGGAGCCGTCCGATCGCCTTTCCCGCCGGACGGCGGTTGAGCAGCCGCCAGACGCGCGAGGCGCTGTGCGGAACGCGCGTGCACACGCGGACTATGCCTGCGCTGCCGAAGGCTTTCAAAAGCCGTTTTGCCATAATATCCGGCCGGATGGATACGACGTTCTGCCCTGCCTTGAGTTTTCGCAGCGTAAGCGAGCGCAGCGCCGGGAACGCCTTATGCAGCGCCTCCCACGATTTTCCCGCGCCCTTGTCCCTGCTGCCCTTCCAGTGGAAGAGCGTGCCGGAAAACTCCCGCAGCCCCTGCGCCGGGACATCCACCGCCCCTTCGACAACGCATGTGCGCACGCGCACGGTTCCGCGCGAAAGAAGCGATAGGATCGCGCTTCCGCCGCCGCGCAGCCCGTAAGCGCCCCAGATGCGTCCGTCGTACCGGGAAAGCAGAGCGTTTTCCACTGCGGCGACGCGCGCGGCCGGCGGTTCCTCCGGCGCGAACCCGGGAACGAGCACGCGGCAGGATTTTTCCAGCGCGCGCACGACCGGGGCGAATACGGCGGCGTCCAAGCCGTCGTCCGGCCAGAGCAGCACGGCTGCCGCGCCGGGTTTTCCGGTTTCTCTCAGTTCCATAGCGTATCCTCCCTACAGAAGCGCCAAGGCGTCGACGCGCTGCGGCACAAATACCGCCGAATGCGCCGCGACCGCCATTGACAGCATATAGTCCCCGTATTCCACGGTGCAAAGCGAGAGCGGCTCTCCCCCCGGCGACGCCGTATCCCCCAGCACGGAGAAGGCGTTCATCGGCTGCGACAGCCCCGCGCCGGTGCATTTGAGCGCGGCCTCCTTGCGCGTCCAGAGACAGGCAAACCGCCGCTCCGGGTCGGCTTCCATATACTCCCGCTCTTCGCTTGTGAGCACGCGCGCCGCGGCGCGGCGCACGGGCGCGACCGTTTCCGCGTCCAGCCCCACGGGATCGCCGCACACGGCAAGCGCGGCGATCCCCGCGCTGTGCGTAAGCGAAAAAAACGGCCCGCCGGAGATGTACGGCTTTCCGTATTCGCCATAGGAAAACGGCGGGGCGAGCCCCGCAGCGCGCAGCAGCAGCGAAGCGCCGATGCTCCGCAGCCGCGCTTCCTCTCTCCGGATGCGAAGCGCCTTTTCGCGCCGCTCTTCCGAAAGAAGCGCGAGCGCTTCCTTCTCGCGGCCGCGCAGCGGCGCGATGTCCAGCACATAAACATTCATAGCAGCTTTATTATACAGGCACAGCGCCGTGCTTTCAACGGCTTTTCACAGATCCGCACGGAGAAATCGGCGTATATTCCCCGTTTTCGATCACATATCCGCCGCCGTTCGGGCTTTGCCACTCATAGCGGCTTTTCCCCTCCGGGAAAAGGCGCGCCATGATCGCTGCGATCACGCCGCCGTGCGTCACGATTACGGCGTCGCGCCCGTCCTCCGTCACGCGCGCAAAGGCGGCCAGGACGCGCCTTGTCATCTCCTCCCCGCTCTCGCCGTGCGGCGGCGTGTTTTTCTCGTTGTCGCCGGTGAGCCACGCCCGATAGGCGCTGTCGTTTCGAAGCGTTTCATAGCCCTTCATTTCAAAATCGCCGAAATCGATCTCGCGGAAGTCCGGCTCGGTCTCATAGGCCACTGCGCCGAAGAGCGCTTCGAGCGTTTCGTTGCAGCGGCGCATGCCGCTTGTAATAAACCGCGTGCCCGGCGCGGGCATCTCCAGACGCCGCAGCGCGGCACGTCCCGCCGGAGAGAGCGGAAGGTCGGTGCTGCCGCAGTAGAGATGCTTCTCGTTCGCCTCGGTCAGCCCATGGCGCAGCAGGATGATCTTCATTTCAGCCGCTGCTCCAGACCGCAGAAAATACGGCTCACGCGCTCCGCCTCGCGGCTTAAATACTGCGTGAGCCGGCCGGTATCCTGCCGCCACGCGCGCGTTTCCGCGCCCATCGGCACAACGCCGCAGAACATGTCCCGGCAGATAAGGATGCACTTTTCCCACTCGCCGCGGTGCGCACGGAAATATTCGACCGGGTCGATCCCCGCATGGGTACAGGCAAGCGTGAAGTTCTCGATATTATCCACACACCGGCGGGAGAAATCGATCTCCGTGCCGGAGCAGGAAAAGATATCTCCCTCCGCGAGAGAGAAGGCTTGCCTGGCAAAATCGGTCTTACCCTGATAGGCTCCGCCGAAAATAAAAACCATAACGCTGCTCCTTTTCTTTCAGATAAGCGCCCAGAGCGCCGCGCCGCAAAGCTCGGCGAGCGTCAGGGAGTAGCCGGAAATATCGCCGTTCATGCCGCCGAGCGAGCGGAACGCTTTGCAAAGCGCGAGCGCATACCCGGCGAGGCAGCCGCAGAGCGCCAGGCCGGTTTTCCACCCGGCAAGAAAACCCGCCGCGAGATATACCGCGAGCTGCGCACAGAGAACGGCGATGTGCGATTTCGGCTTTTTCTGTGCGGCGTACTGGCTCGTGGACATCGGGCGCAGCGCCGTTACGGCGAGCGCCGAGCCGCACCGGCTGACCGCCGGGAGCAGCAGGAGCGTCCAAAGCCCCGACGTCTCCTTCGCCGAGGCGAAAAGAGCCGTCTGGCCCAGCGCGAGCAGCACGGCGCCGATGACGGCAAAGCTGCCGACATGCGAGTCCTTTAAAATCTCGCGCCGCCGGGCAAGATCGCGGCAGGAGCGCACGGCGTCGGTCACATCCATGAACCCGTCAAGATGAATGAAGCCCGTCACGACAAACGGATACGCTCCAAGCGCGACGCCGGCTACGGGCGCCGGGAGCGCCAGATGCCGGCAGAGCCACGCAAGAAGCGCCCAGATCGCCCCGATCTCCAGCCCGACGGCGGGCAGGAACAGAAGCATTTTTTCACGCGCCTCCTCGTCCCATATACGCCAAAGGCACGGGATCGCGCAGAACATGCTCCGGCACATGGCCAGAGCGTGGAGATATCGTTTCAAAACGGGAGCACCCCCTTATGGACGATGCGCCGCCCGGCGGCAAGCTCCACGACCGTATCGCACTCGCGCGCGAGCATCCGGTCGATCCCGGCGAGAGCGCGGCGGTAGCGTTCGGTCATGGGGTCGTACTCTCCGGCGTCCGAGAAAATATAGTCGCTCACGAGCACGGCGCTGCGCACCGAGCGGACAAATTTCAGCAGCTCCCGCATGCACCGCTCCGCCGCCGGAAGATCGGGCGCGTAGTTTTTCCCGGGCGGAAAGATCTCGTTTTGCAGCAGCGCCGTAACGCTGTCAAGCAGGAATACGCCGTTCCTGTCGGCGGTATCCAGACACGAGAGGATGTGCCGCGGACACTCGATCGTTTCAAAGCCAAGCCCCGCGCGGTCGGCAATGTGGCGGCGGATACGCTCGTCATCCTCGGCATCGGCGGAGATCATGGTGGCGACATAGTAATGCGTCCCGCCCGCTGCGAGATACACGGCGAGATCCTGTCCGAGCGTCGTTTTTCCGTTTTTCGCGCCGCCGGAGATAAATGCTTTCATCGCGCGCCCTCCACGGTGAATTTATCCCCCTCGCGGATCTCGTCGAGATAGCCGTCGTCGATGCCGGCCTCGTCAAACGTCGCCATGTCGTTGATCACGGCGCAGGCGGCGTCCAGCACCTCGAAGGCGAGCGGACAGCCGCTCCCCTCGCCGAGACGCATGCCGAGCAGCAGCATCGGTTCCAGGCGCATTTCGTCCATGGCGAGCTTGTAGCCGATCTCAAAGGACGCGTGGCTCGGCACAAGATATGCGCGCACCTCCGGGCAGATCCGGCAGGCGCAAAGCGCCGCCACGGCCGAGATGAGCCCGTCGATCACGACCGGGCGGCGCGTTGCCGCCGCGCCGAGAAACGCGCCGCACATGGCGGCGAGATCAAAGCCGCCGACCTTGGCGAGTACGTCGAGCGGATCGGTTTTGTCCGGCGCGTTGATCTCGACGGCTTTTTGAATAACGGCCTTTTTCTTTGCGAACGCCTCGTCCGTTACGCCGCCGCCGCGGCCCGTCACGGCCTCCACGTCCGCGCCCAGCAGTACCGCGAGCACGGCGGAGGACGTCGTCGTGTTGCCGATGCCCATCTCTCCGACGCCGAGCACGTCCGCGTCCGTTTGCGCGGCAAGCTCAATGCCGGTAAGAACCGCGCGCTCGCACTCTTCGCGCGTCATGGCGCTGCCGCGGGCAATGTTCCCTGTGCCGTAGGCGATCTTGCGGTTGAGCACCGCCTTTTCGCGGATATCCGCCGCGACGCCGACGTCACAGACGGTGATCGCGCAGCCGAAATGCCTGCAGAGCGTCGCCGCGCCGGTCTTGCCGCGCGTGAGATTGACCGTCTGCGAGAGCGTCACGGAGCGCGGCGCGCTCGACACTCCCTCGTCTACGACGCCGTTGTCGGCGGCAAACACGAGAAGATGCTTTTTTTCGATTGTGTTATGCACGCGCCCGGTGATGCCGGCGAGCTGCACGGAAAGCTCCTCGAGCCGCCCGAGACTGCCGGGAGGCTTGGCAAGCTGCGCCTGACGGCGGCGCGCCTCTTCCATCGCCGCGGCATCCGGCGGCGTTATCCTGTCTGTCCAATCCCTTATTGCCATGCTTTTGTCTCCCTGATGATAAATCCGTTTTCTGTGAGCCAGCGCGCGCCGCCCGCGGTATTCTCCGGCAGTTCCAGCGCGAAGGTCGCCGCCGGGCAGAGCACGAGCGCACTTTGTAAAAAATCTTTCATCGGGATGCCGCCCTCACCGAGCGGGGCGTGGGCATCGAACGAGCCGTTGTTGTTGTGCAGATGAAAATGCCGGAGATACGGCGCGAGGCGCCTGAGCCATTCGATCGCCGGAACGGCGGAATAGGCGTTCGCGTGGCCGACGTCGAGGCAGAGTCCCAGACGCGGATGATCCGCCGCGCGGACGATGTCCAGCAGATACTCCGGCTCTTCCTCGAGCACATTTTCGAGAACGATGTCCACGCCCGGGTCCTCGCGCAGAAAGTCCTTCCAGAAAAGGGCCGACTGCTCCGTATACCAGCAGGGAAAGTATATTTGGGGGTTATATCCGCCGTGGATAACGACCTTCTCCGCGCCGTAGCGCTTTGCGAGGGCGGTCGCCTCGCGGAAGCGGTCGGCGGCGAGCGCTCTCGCGCGCGGGTCGATGGCGCAGGGAAAAAGCTCGTTGAACGGCGCGTGCAGCGTTACTCGCGCGATCCCCGCAAGCTTTTCGCGTACCGCCGCGTCCGTTTCCGGAAAATGCCCGTCCATATTATAGGCGGTGCAGTATTCCGCGATCTCCAGCCCAAGTCCGTACCGCCGCGCGGTATCGGCGGCGTCGGCAGAGATCGTTGAAAGATAAAAGCGATGGTTTTCCATAAAATGCTCCGGTTTTCTCCTGTCCGCGGGGAAAACTCTTTTCAGCGGCGCCGCGCGGAGGTTTCGTCATTTTTCATTATTATAATCTTTTTCGGACACGGATTCAATGTCTTTTCCCCATTGCATTGTCAAAGATTTGGTATTATAATGACAAAATAGTTTTCAAAAACAAAACAATTGGGGGAAATCGCCGTGGCACGCTCCGCCAATCAGAAGCTTAAGCTGCTGCTGCTCCGGCAGTATCTCGAACGCAATTCCGACGAGGAACACCCGGTCTCCACGGCACAGCTTCTCGAATATCTCGCCTCGGAGGGCATAAGCGCCGAGCGCAAAAGCGTATACAGCGATATGGAGGCACTGCAATCCTTCGGTCTGGATCTGATCCGTGTCCGCGACGGGAACCGCAGCGGCTGGTATATCGGCGAGCGGGCGTTCCAGCTCCCGGAGCTCCGGCTGCTGGCCGACAGCGTGCAGTCCTCCCGGTTCATCACGCGCAGGAAGTCGCTGGAGCTGATCGCGAAGCTCGAGGGGCTGGCCAGCGTTCATCAGGCCAAGAGCCTGCGGCGGCAGGTCGTCGTCAAGAACCGCATCAAGGCGATGAATGAATCCATATACTATCTGGTGGACGAGCTGCACGCCGCCATCAACGGCGACAAGCTCATCCGGTTCCACTACGCCGGTTACGACGGGCGCGGCCGGCGTGTGCTGCGCCGCGGCGGCGCATGGTACGACGTGAGCCCCTATGCCCTGCTGTGGGACGATGAGAACTATTACCTCATCGGCTACGACAGCAGCGCTTCCGCCATCCGGCATTACCGCGTGGACAAGATCTTCGATCTGCGCACCGCCGGGGACGGGCGCGAAGGGCGCGAGGCGTTCGCCGCGCTCGACATGAGCGAGTATACGAGCGCCCATTTCGGTATGTTTTCCGGCACGCCGGAAAACATCCGGCTTGAATGCCGCGATACGCTCGCCGGAGCCGTGATCGACCGGTTCGGCGCGGATACCATGCTCATCCCCTCGCGGGAGGGATATTTCACGGTGACCGTTCCGGTGGCGGTGAGCGCGCCGTTTTTCGGCTGGGTCTGCTCGTTCGGCGGGGATATGAAGCTTCTCTCGCCGGAGAGCGCCGTGGAAGCGCTGCGCGCGCATCTCCGAAAGCTCACGGAAGCGTATCAGATTTAGTTTTGTTTTTTTGCCGCGCATATCTCAAAAAAATTTTTACAAGGAGGGGTAAACATGAGCGGCTGCATTATTCCCGAAGGGTACACGCCCCGGCTGAACGTCTACGAGACGCAGAGAGCCATCGAATTCATCAAGAGGAGCTTTCAAAAGAATCTGGGCTCGGCGCTGAATCTCAAGCGCGTGTCCGCGCCGCTGTTCGTGCGCACCGACACCGGTCTCAACGATGACCTGAACGGCATCGAGCGCCCGGTCTCCTTTGATGTTCCCGCCGTGGACGGCGCGGAGTGCCAGGTCGTGCAGTCTCTGGCCAAGTGGAAGCGCTGGGCGCTGCGCGAGTACAACTTCTATGAGGGCAAGGGCCTTTACACCGACATGAACGCCATCCGGCGCGACGAAGCGGTGCTCGACAACCTTCACTCGGTCTATGTGGACCAGTGGGACTGGGAAAAGGTCATCCGCGAGGAGGACCGCAATCTCAGCTATCTCAAGGACGCCGTGCGGCGCATCGTAACGGCCATCTGTATGACCGGCGACGAGCTGGAATGGGAATTCCCGCAGCTGCACGCTCATCTGAGCCGCGACGTTTCTTTTATCACAAGCCAGGAGCTTGAGGATATGTATCCCGAGCTTACGCCCTCCGAGCGCGAGAACGAGTACACCAAAACGCACCCGACCTGCTTCATCATGCAGATCGGCAAGACGCTCCGCTCCGGCCAAAAGCACGACGGACGCGCCCCCGACTATGACGATTGGGAGCTGAACGGCGACATCATCTTCCGCAACACCGTGCTCGACCGCGCGTTTGAAGTATCCTCCATGGGTATCCGCGTCAGTCCCGAGAGCATGGACCGCCAGCTCACGCTCGCCGGCTGCGACGAGCGCCGGTCTCTGCCGTTCCACAAGGCGCTGCTCGCCGGGGAAATGCCCCTTACGATGGGCGGCGGTATCGGCCAGTCACGGCTTTGCATGCTGCTCATCGGCTGCGCGCACATCGGAGAAGTGCAATCCGGCGTTTGGGATGAAGAAACCGTGAACCTTTGCAAGGCTCGCGGCGTCCATCTGCTGTAATCAAACAACCCCCCGCTTCGCCGCAAGGGCGTTTGCGGGCCGGCAGATTTTTCTTTGACGCACATACTGCCGGAGTGAATTTACATGCGCCTGCGGGAGCAAACTCTGCGAGGCTTTTTGAGCGGCGCTTCGCGCGCCGCTCATTTTTTGCGCATCGCCCGCACACTTTTTTCGGAGGCATCCCATGGTCGAGGTAAACGAAACGAAAAAACCGGTGAAAAGCCGGAAAAAAAATGTCTGTCTCATCGCTCTGAGCGCAGCGGGCGTTGTTGCGCTGCTTGCGGCGCTCGCGCTCTTCTGCCCCGGCATCGGGCTTCTCCGCACGTCGGCTCCGGCGGCAGCTTCTTCCCGGCCATCGCCGGAAACGACAGCCGAACCAACGCCGGAGCCCGCTGCCGCGCCGGCGTACGCCGCGGGGTACATGCACTGCAGCGCGGGTCTTTTCCGCGGCGCGGATACGCTGACCGCCGGGGAAGCCGCGGACGCCGTGGAGCACGCCGCCGGTCTTTCTCTCTCCGTGGACGACGGCTCTCTCCCGCTTACGGAAACCTCGCTCGCGGCGCTTCTTGAGGGCGTTTTCCCCGCGGATCATGTGGAAAATGCCATGACGGCCATTGCGCTGCACGGCGGCGAGAACGTCACGCGCGCCGAGGCCGCGGTATTTTTTAACCGGCTCTTTTCTCTGCCCGCCGCCGATGCGGAAACGGCATTTTACCCCGATGTTGTCCCCGGCGAATGGGGCAGCGGCGACATATATGTCGCTGCGGACGGCGCGGCCGTATGGGACGGGCCGGACGGTCGTCCCGCCGAGGGGCCGATCCTGATCGACTCGCAGCTCTACTGCGTCGGGGCGGACGGCTATTTCCTCAAAAACGCGTATTCCGGCTCGCTCTATTTTGACGGCGCCGGGCGCTACACCTCCGGCAACGCCGAGCTGGACGGCTATGTTCTCGCCGCGCTGCGCGGCGCGACCGACGATTCCATGACACGCGACGAGATGCTGCGCGCAATGTATCTTTATGTCCGCGACAGCTTCGCGTATCTGCGCCGCCACTACTACAAGGTCGGCGACGTCGGCTGGGCGACGCAGGAGGCGCTCACGATGTACTCAACCGGGCGCGGCAACTGCTACTGCTACGCTGCGGCGTTCTGGGCGGCGGCGCGCGCGCTTGGCTTTGACGCGAAGATCGTCAGCGGCACCTACGGCAACACGGACGCGCCGCACGGCTGGGTGGAGATATTACGCGGCGGCGAGCGGTATACCTACGATGTGGAGATCGAGATGGCCGTACGCCGCGACCGCAGCGGGGATCCCGATCTTTATGAAATGACCGATGCCGCGCGTCAACGCCACGGATACAAAGAGTTTGCCGTTTCGGACGATATGCTGCCGCGTTCGCTCGCCGGCGAGCTGCTGCCGGGCTGAAAGGAGCGGAACATGAAAAAACGATTTCTTCTTTTTTCGGCGCTGCTCCCGCTGCTTCTTCTCGCCGGCTGTACAAGGCAGCTGACCGAGGAGCCTCTCACGCTCTCCTTCCCCGCGGAAACGGCGGCCTTTACCGGCACGCTTTCCAAAGACATCTATACCGGCGCCGTGCAGGGCAGCGGCTGGCGGTTTGAAGGGACGCTCACCGCCGAGCGCCTTCTCACCGGCGAGGGCGAAAACGTTCCCTGCCGCGCCGCGCTCTTCGGACGCGTAGAGGAAGGAACATACACCGGCGCGCTCGTTTCCGGATTGCCGGACGGCGAGGGTGCGTTCACGCTCCCCTCAGGCGCGTTGTTCACCGGCAAGTTTTCCGGCGGCACGGCGGTACGCGGTGAGGCGGCCGATCTGCCGTGGGAGATCCTGCACGGCGGGAGCCGCTTTTCCGGCACATATACCGGCCCGCTTGAAAGCGCCGGACCCGAGGGCAAAGGGCTTTTCGGCGGCACGAACGCCGTCGGTCAGCAATTTGTCTGGGACGGCGGCTGGAGCGGCGGCGAGATCGCCGGGGACGGCGTTATGACGGACGAGCGCTGCATTGTCTCCGTCGAAGGCCGCGAGACGGCCGGAGCCTACGCCGGGGACGGCCGAAACGGCCTGCCGGACGGCGAGGGCGTATTCACCGGCGAGAGTGAGTCCGGCGTTCCGTTCACCTACACGGGCGAATGGGCGGACGGGCTCATGGACGGCGCGGGAACGCTCGTCTACGATGCGGAAAGCCTTTATACGCGCACCGGTACGTTCACCGCCGGGCGCTTTACCCCCGACGGGCCGGAAACGCTCGTCTCTCTCGGCACATGCGAACCGGTGTTCGGTCTCACGGAGAGCCAGCTCGCTTTTCTGCGCGGAACGCCCGATCTCTGGGAACGCGCGGATCATCAGGATTTCTTCAACTCCGCCTATGCAGCGCTGCGGGTCAAAAACGCTTCGATCGCGCAGTGCTTTTCGGACAGCTCCTTCCGCGAGGAGCCGTACTGGATGGAGATCTACAGTCTGCGCATCCTCACGGCGCGCACCGGCGCTCTCGTCCCCGGCGGCGCGGAGATGACTTGCATTTTCGCCTCCGACCGGAATTACCGGTACCCGTGCTTCGTGATCGTCCCCGGAAGCGTTGACCGGCTGTCTCGCGGAAATCCCTTCCACATATACGCCGTGCCCCTTGCCGTGAGCCCGTATGTCAACACGCTCGGCGAAGAGAAGGAATGTCTTGTCCTTCTGGCAGGGGATATTTATACCGGAATGTAAAAATCGACCGCCTCCCCGGTCTGCACGGGGCGGCGGTCCGCGATCCCTCACTCTCGCCTTCGGCGAGCCGGCTCCCTTTACGCAAGGGAGCCTTTTTTATGTTATGTGCCGGCGGCGTGCTGACGGCCGGTGTGGTCGATGTAGGTATCGCCGGTGAGCAGTATCTCGGAGACCGGCACGATCGTATACCCCTCCGCGAGCAGGTATTCGATGATGGAGGGCAGCGCCTCGGGCGTGTGCAGTCCCGCGTTGTGAAACAGCACGATGCTCCCCGGCTGCACCTTGGACGATACCCGCTTGTAGATCTCGCCCGCCGTCAGCTTTTTCCAGTCAAGCGAGTCGGTATCCCACTGCACCGCCGTAAGTCCCATGCCGTTCACGGTGCCGATGACGTTGTCGTCATACTCGCCGTAAGGACAGCGAAACAGCGTCGGCCGCACGCCGGTGACCGCCTCGATCTTGTCGTTGCAGCGATCCACCTCATCGATGATCTGTTTTGCGGTGAGCTTCGCCATGTGAGGGTGCGCATCGGAATGGTTCATCACCTCGTGTCCGGCGTCGTGGAGCGCCTTTACACTCTCCGGGTATTTGTCCACCCACTCGCCGACAACAAAGAACGTTGCTTTCACGCCGTACTTTGCCAGTATGTCGATGAGCATCTGCGTATCTTCGTTGCCCCAGGCCGCGTCGAACGAAAGGCTCACGAATTTTCCGTCCCGCTCCACGCTGTAAACGGGCAGCTCCCGCTCCGTGACCGCCGCGCCGACGACGCGCGGAGAGTATACGAATGCGAAGATCGCCGCGACAGCGAGCACGAGCGCCGCGCCGGAAACAAATTTGTTTTGCCGTGAGAGAAAGCCGCCGATTTTACCTGCCATCATAAATTTATCCCCCCTCGCGGACATCCTATGAACGCGGGAGGGGATGTATTCATGTCCGGTCCTTTTCGTCCTCACGCGGAAAGATCACGTTGGGCGAATAGCCGGTATACTTTTTATAGACCTTGTTGAAATACTTATAATCGGAAAAGCCCACCAGCTCCGCGATCTCATAGAGCTTGTGCTCGCCGCGCTTCTGGAGCTCAACAGCGCGCCGGATGCGGTAGTAGTTCAGAAAGTCGTGGAACGTGTAGCCCGTTTCCGCCTTAAACTTGGCGTTCAGGTGCGTGCAGGAGATGTTCAGCCGCCGGCTCAGATCGGTGAGTGAAATATGTTCGGGGTAATGCTGCCGGATGTACTGCATCATAGCCTCGGCATATTTGTTTTGCAGCGGCGCGGGCTTTTCGTCGATCTCCGGCGCCTCCGCGCTTTTCCCGCCCGGCGCTCCCGCGGCGATGCGCCGCAAGCAGTTCTTGAGCTCGTTCACGTCCACGGGCTTGAGCAGGTATTCCGCCACGCCCAGCCGGATGGCCTGCTGCGCGTAGTCAAACTCGCCGTATCCGGAGATGATGATCGCATGAAACGGACAGACGGCGCGTCCCTCGCGCAGCATTTCCAGCCCGTCCATATCGGGCATGCGGATGTCCGTGATAACAATATCCGGGCGCAGCTCTTTCATCCGGGCAAGGCCCTCCTGCCCGGTGGCCGCCTCTCCGACGACCACACAGTTGACCTCCGTCCAGTCCATTTTGTACTGCAGTCCCCGGCGGATCAGATTTTCATCCTCCACCAGCAAAACCTTCAGCATCCCTCGTTCTCCTCCACTTCATAGGGGATGATCAGCGTCACAGCGGTGCCCTGCCCTTCCGTGCTCTCGATCTGCACGCCATAGGGCGCGCCGTAGGTCAGTTGAATGACCTTCTGAATGTTATAAAGCCCCACATGGGCGGCATACTCGTTCGTAAGATCGCGCTCAAAGCTCTCCCGCAGCTCGGCCAGGCGCCCGGCGGGGATGCCGGCGCCGTCGTCCGTTACGGTGAAGCGCAGCACATCGTCCCGGTGCTCCGCCTGCACGCGGATCGAGAGCGTCCGCCCGGCACGGTAACCGTGGACGATGCTGTTTTCGATGACCGGCTGCAAAAGGAGCTTCGGGACACGGCATTCGAGCAGTTCCTCCGGGATATCAAACTCATAGAGCAGGCAGTTATTGTACCGTGCCTTCTGCAGCAGCAGGTAGTCGTTTACATACTCCACATCCGTTTCCAGAGACACTTTCGTATGGCCGTAGTTGACGCTGTAGCGCATGAGCGAGGCGAACGAGACCAGCATTTCCGAGGCCGTTTCCGGGTCCTCGCTGATCTGATAGCGCACGGTCTCCATGACGTTATAGACAAAATGCGGATTGAACTGCTCCTCGAGATTTTTGATCTCCATCTGACGGCGCCGGTCAAGAAGCTCGTCGTTATGGGCGATCAGTTCCCGGAAACGGGTATAGAGCGCCTGCGATTCCTCGGAACACTGCGGCGGCAGCGCCTCCGCGCCGCCGTTTTTGGAGAGATTCTCCACGGCTGCCGTCAGCTCGCCGAGCTCCATGGCGTTCCGGCGCGTGAACGCTCTCGTCATGGCAACGACCACACCGGAGAGAAGCAGAAGCAGCACGATGAAAAGTCCGGCGCTGTACAGCAGCATCCGCAGCTGCATGTCCAGCGACGTGAGCGTGCAGAGCCGCAGCGCCTGCGGCCCGACGGTCCCCCGGACAGCATAATACCGGCTGCCGTCCAGCGAGAGGATGCCGTCGTTTTCGAGCGGGAGGGAAAACTTGTTGCTCGGCTGCTTGTCCTGCGGATCCTCCCTGGGGTCGAGCGTCGTATAGATGAGATTGTCGTACCGGTCCGTCAGCAGCACCTCGGAGTCGGTATCGCGCACAGCGTCCCGGAAGCCCTCCTGCCGGAGATTCAGAAGCAGGTACCCCGCCGCAGCCCCGGTCCTGTCCGGCACGGCGCGGCAGATCGTATAGGCGCATGCCTGCTCGCTGCTCACCGGCGCAGTACAGACATAGCACAGCGTTGCCGCCGGCTCCTGTTTCATGCGCGCCGCGGCGCCCGCGGCAAATGCGGACGAGGCGAAGATCGCCTGGTTGTGTGCGCTGAAGTTGGAGCTGAGCACCTGCATATCCGTGCCGAGGAGCACAAAATACGCGCGCAGCTCCTGCTGATTCGTGAAATCATAGAGTAGGCGGTTGGCTTCCACCTGCTCGCCGCTCTCCGCGGCACGGCGCAGCGCGTCCGCTCCGACCAGCTCCGCGGCGCCGCTTTCGTAGGCCGAGAGCTGCTGCGTAAGCGCCGCTTCGAGCTCCTGATTGTCCCTCCGGCAGCCGCGCACGACAACGGCGAAGAAGTTCAGCGCAAATCCGCCAAGATACAGGAGCAAGATCAGCGCCAGTATGGCTGCCACATAGCCGATGAAGGACCGGCGCAGCAGATTTTGAAACGGTTCACGGTGCATGGCCGTCCCTCCCTTTCCTGACGCCATTTTACCATATTCCTCCCCTCGCTGAAAAGGGCGTAAAGCGGTGCGCCCGGCCGGACGCACCGCCATTTTTATCCGAGAGACGCGAAACGGGAGAGCGTCACACGCTCAGATCTTTCCTGCCGCTGAGCTTGAAGAACAGAAGAAGCGACACGATGGAGGTGAGCGTCAAGATCGTGGAATAGGCCGCCGCATTGCCGAAATTGCTGCGGATGACCTCGGAATAGATTGCAACGGTGAGCGTCATGGTCTTGCTGGTGTACAGAATGACCGAGGAGCTCAGCTCGCTGATGAGCGTGATCCAGCTCATGATCGCGCCGGAGAGCACGCCCGGCAGCATCATGGGGATCGTGACGCGCAGAAACGTTTTGAGCTGCGATGCGCCAAGACTGATGGACGCCTCCTCCACACTGGGACTGATCTGTCCGATGATGGCAGTGCTCGAGCGGATCGTATACGGCATGCGCCGGATGGAGAGCGATATGACGATGATGAGCACCGTACCGCCAAGCATAAACGGAGGGCCGTTGAAGGCGTACAGGAACGAAATGCCGAGCACCGAGCCGGGGATGATGTATGGGAACATGGTGAGCACATCGAGCACCGAGGTGAGCGCACTGCGCTTGCGGACACTGAGATACGAGATCAATATGCCGCACACCACCACGATCACGATCGCGATCAGGCCGAAGAGGTAGCTGTTGGTGATGGCGCCGGTGTTGCTCTTGGCGAAGATATTGCGGTAGTTATCGAATGTGAACTCGCCGGTAAAGAGCGAGCCGTTGATCGTCCCGATGAAAGACGTCACGAGCACCGTGATCTGCGGCAGCGCCGCAATGAGCGCCACAAAATACACCGCGATGTGGGAAACGACGCCGCGCCAGCCCTTTGCGTCCTCCGCCTCCATGGGCTTGAGCGCCGACATGGAGTAGGTGAACCGGCGGCCGAGCGCCTTTTGCAGGAAAAAGAACATCAGCGCGATAACGATGACGATCAGGCACATCGTGGCGGCAAAGCCGTCGTTCGTGCCGACCTCGCCCATGAACTGCGTATAGAGCATGACCGGGAAGGTCTTGTAGCCCTCGCCGATGATCATGGGCGTGCCGAAGTCGGCAAACACGCGCATGAACACGAGCAGCGCGCCCGCGAGCAGCGACGGCATCACCAGCGGGAAAATGATCTTCGTGACGCGCTGGAAGGCGTTGCAGCCAAGGCTCTCCGCCGCTTCGTTCAGGGAGTTGTCCAGATTTTTCATCGCGCCGGAAACGTACATATAGATCAGCGGGAAGGATTGGAGTGAAAAGACGAGAACGATGCCGGCAAAACCGTAAATGCCCGGCAGCTTCACGCCGAAGACGGCGTTTATGATGCGGGTGATAAAGCCGTTCCGGCCCAGAAGCTGGATCCACGAATACGCACCGATGAACGGGGGCGAGAGATACGAGATCACGATAAGGATGTTAATGAGATCCGCGCCGCGGATCTTCACGCTGCGCAGCAGGTACGCCATCGGCACGCCGATGAGCGACGCCACCGCCGTGGAGACGATCGTGACCTTGAAGCTGTTGACGAGCGCGCCCCAGTAGTACTTCTTCGTGAAGAACTTCACAAAATAGCTCAGATCGATCTTCCCGCCGGTAAAAAGGCTCTTGGTGAGCAGCATGCCGATGGGATAGATGACGAACAGCAAAAAGAGCGCCAGCAGAAGGAGCGTCAGCGCCGTCCAGCCGTTGAAGCGTTTTTCTCCGGCGTATCTCATAGGAGCTCCTCCCGAATGACCAGAGAGCGCCGGCCGTCGGCGGTAAACACGTTGATCCGGCGCGGCTTCACGCGCAGACGCACTTCTGCCCCGTCGGGTATGACCGTCCATTCCTCATCGCTGTCGCGGACGGCTTCAATCTCCTGTCCGGAGTCGAGCGTCAGAAAATAGTGCGTGGTGGTGCCGAGGAACACGCTGCTGCGCACCGCGGCGCGGATGCCCTCGCCTTCTCCGGTCGAGAGCAGGAATTCCTCCGGCCGGACCGCTGCGAGCACGTCCATGCCGTCGGACGCCTCGCCGCAGAGGTTCGTCATCGCCGCGCGGTAATCGCTCCCGGCAAAGCACAGCTCCGCGCCGTTTTCGGTGCGGGAGACCGTAGCGTTCAGGAAATTAGAAAGGCCGATAAAGTTTGAAACGAAGCGGTTGGCCGGGCGCTGGTAGACGCGCTGGGGCGTGTCGATCTGCTGGATGACGCCGCCGTCCATAACGGCGATCCGGTCGGAGACGGCGAGCGCCTCCTCCTGGTCGTGGGTAACATAGACGGTCGTGATGCCGAACTGCTGCTGGATGCGCTTGATGGCGTTGCGCATTTCCACGCGCAGCTTGGCGTCCAGGTTGGACAGCGGCTCGTCCATCAGCAGCACCTCCGGCTCGATGACGATGGCGCGGGCGAGCGCCACGCGCTGCTGCTGGCCGCCGGAGAGATTCGCCGGCATACGATCCTTCAGATGGTCGATCCTGACGACCTTGAGGATGTTGTTGACCTTGCGCTCTATTTCATCCTTCGGCAGCTTGCGGTTGCGCAGGCCGAAGGCCACATTATCGAATACATTCATGTGCGGGAATACCGCATAGTTCTGGAACACCATGCCGATGTTCCGCTTGTTGGTGGGGATATCGTTTATGACGCGGTCGTTGATCCTGAACGTGCCGCCTTCGATGGAGTTGAATCCGATGATCATGCGCAGCAGCGTCGTTTTGCCGCAGCCGGAGGGCCCAAGCAGCGTGAAAAACTCGCCCGGCCTGACTTCAAGAGACAGGCCGTTAATGATCGTGTCGTTGCCGTAGCGCTTGACGGCGTTTTCAATGGTAATGGTGGCTCCCATCGTTTCAGTTCCCTTTCTCTGCGAGATTCTTTGTAGAATGTGCGGGTCTGCGGCGCACGGCCGCAGACCCGCACGGGATGTTTGTTTGCGCCTTAGCCCACGTTTTCGAGGCACTCGCTGTATTTTTCGGTGATGGCAGACTTGTTGGCCGCGACCCACACGCCGTCATAGGTCTCCAGACGGGTGATCTCGCTCCACGGCGTCAGGCTGTCGTTGAGCTGGACGTTCTGGCGGAGCGGACGAACCGTGAGGTTCTGGCCGACATAGTTCTGGCAGGTCTCGCTGAGCATGTAGTCCACAAATTTCTTGGCGTTTTCCAGGTGCGGCGCGCCCTTGATGATGGACACGCACTGACCGGACATCAGAGCGCCCTCTTCCGGGAACACGACCTTCACGGCAACGCCGTCACGGACGTAAGCGGCGGCGGGATCTTCCCAGGTCAGGCCGACGATGTACTCGCCCTCGGCAACGCCCTTATAGACCTGCGAGGAGCTGGTAAGGCTGACGCCGTCCAGATTCTCAACAAGGCCGGCGGCCCACTCCCAGGCGGCGTCGGACATCGGGTCGCCGCTGCCCATGTCATAGAGACCGGCGATCAGGCACTGGAACGCGGAGCTGGAGTTCACAGGGTCGCCGCCGGCGATCTTGCCCTTCAGCGCGGGATTGAGAAGGTCGGCGAAGCCGTTGATCTCGATGTCACCGGCCAGATCGGTGTTCACGATGAACACGGTGGGGTCGCAGAAGGCGGGGGAAGAATACCCGGTGGTGTTCTTGTATCCTTCCATCATGTAGGCGTCCTCGGGGGAGACATACTCTTCAAAGCAGTCGGTATAATCCTTGAGCATCGCTTCGTCCGCCGCCCAGCAGATATCGCCCTGGGGATTGGCCGCTTCGGATTGCACGCGCTTGAGAACCTCGCCGGTGCCGCCGGTGACAACCTCGACGTGAATGCCGGTGTCCGCCTCGAAATTCTCGATGACGGCGTTGTTCAGGCTCTCGCTTCTGGCGGTATAGACGATCAGGGTCTGCTCGCCTTCGGCGGGGGCTGCGGCGCCGCCGCCCTCGGCGGGAGTGCTCGTCTGGCCGCACGCCGCAAGCGCGAACATCAGCGCCAGCGCCAGCATCAGAGCCATGAGCTTCTTCATATTCATCTTCATTTCCTCCTTTTGTTTTGAGCCGTTATGACTCACTGCACTTTTATTGTACTATATCAAAAGAGGAAGTAAATCCTACAAAACACAACCATTTCAGGGAATTTTTCAAACTAAATGCCGGTTTTATATAAAGAAAACCGCCTGTATTTGTTCATTCTGTATAAATCAAACGCTCCCCGGCGCAGGCTCAAAGCTCTGCGCCGGGGAGCGTTTCATGGCTTTACTGTGCATCGAAATGCACGGTGATTTTGGTTCCGGCATTCGGCTCGCTCCATAGTTCGAGACGCGCCTTGTGCATCGCCGCGGCGTGCTTTACGATGGAAAGGCCGAGGCCTGTGCCGCCGAGCTGCCGGGAGTGGCTCTTATCCACGCGGTAAAACCGCTCGAACACCCGGTTCTGGTGCTCGTACGGGATTCCGATGCCGGTATCCGCTACGGACAGCACCGTTTCGCCGCTGCGCTTTTCCGCCGTGACGGTCACGCTGCCGCCGGGACGGTTATACTTCACGGCGTTGTCGCAGAGGTTATAAACAAGCTCCTGCAGCGCCGTGCGCACGCCCTGCACCGCGGCCTCACCGCCGCAGAGCGTAAGCGTCACGTCCCGCCGCTCTGCCGCCGGGCAAAGCGAGGCGAGCGTTTCCTCCGCGAGGGCATAGAGATCCACGCTTTCCCTCTGCGGCGCGGCGGTGTCCTCTTCCAGCCGGGAAAGCTCGATGATATCGTCCACGAGCGCCATGAGCCGCTGGGATTCCTTGTAGATATCTCCGGCGAACTCTCCCACCCGCTCCGGCGGCACCATGCCGTTTGCCAGAAGCTCGGCAAAGCCGGAGATCGACGTGAGGGGCGTTTTGAGCTCATGCGACACATTTGCGGAAAACTCCCGCCGCAGCGCCTCGCGCTGCTCCCGTTCCGTCGTATCGAGCGCGATGACGACGGCGCCGGTGATCTGGTTTTCCGAAAAAACGGGCGTCGCAATCACATAGTAATACCGCTCATGCATTTCAAGCGTCAGCTCCGTGCGCCGGCCGGCGAGAGCGCGCTCGGCGGCGCGGACGATCTCCTCCGGGCATCCGCCGCGGTTGAGGTTATCCGCCTCGCCGTCCGGCGGCGCGGGCAGAAGGTGGCTCGCCGACACGTTCCGGGAGAGGACGTTCAGCCGCTTATCGAGAAGAAGGAAGCTCTCGCCCATGTTTTCCGTGATCGCGGCAAAATCGCGCCGCGTCTGTCCGAGCGCCTCCTCCTGCTGGCGGATAAGGCGGTTCTGCGCACGGATGCGCGCGAGCAGCGGCACAAGCTCTTCATACGGCGCTTCCGTGCCGGGGCTCTCCGGGTCGATCCTCCGGATGCGGTCAACGATGCCGCGCGCTACGGCCCATCCGCCCGCCGCGGCAAGAAAGAGCGCGATCGGAAGCACCCACAACAGATGCGAGAGCGCCTGCGCTCTTGCCTCCGTCCCGGCAAGCTGGGGCTGCACGGCGGCGTATGTCACGGCGGAGCCGAGGAGAACGGCCGCAAAGAGCAGCAGCCCCACGCGAAGAAAGAGTTTTCCCTTCACGGCTCGCTCCGCTTCTCCGGCGAGAACCGGTAGCCGACGCCGCGAACCGTTTCGATGTACGCTCCCGCCGCGCCGAGCTTGGCGCGCAGCGTGCGCACATGTACGTCCACGGTGCGGTTCTCCCCGTCAAAGCCGCTGCCCCACACGCTGTCCATGATCCGGTCGCGCGTGAGCGCCGCGCCGGAATGCTCCAGCAGCAGACAGAGGAGCGAAAACTCCTTGTTCGTGAGCGGTACGTCCTGTCCGGATACGCGCACGATGTGCTTGTCCCGGCAGACGTACAGCTCGCCCACGGTATGATCGGACGCCGCCGGCGCGCCGGTACGGCGCAGCAGTGCCCGCACGCGCGCCAGAAGCTCCATCATGCCGAAGGGCTTGGAGATATAGTCATCCGCCCCGGCGTCCAGCCCGACCACGCGGTCGTATTCGGCGTTCTTTGCCGTGAGCATCACAACCGGCAGCTCCCGCCAAAGCGCCGAGCCGCGCAGCTTTCCGAGCACCGAGAGGCCGTCCTCCTCCGGCAGCATGATGTCGAGCAGCACCAGCTCCGGCGTCTCCCGTTTCATCGCCGCCCAGAACGCCGAGGGACGTTCAAACCCCGCGGCTTCATATCCTGCGTGCTGGAGCGTATATGTCACGAGCTTCCGGATGCTCTCGTCGTCTTCGAGAAGATAGATCACTTTTCCCGCCTCCCTTTCCTGCGTACGGCTCCGGGTTTTCTATAGCATATCACGTGCAGCGCCGCTTGTAAAATGGATTTAACGTGGATTTAACGTTGCCTTGCTTTTGGATTTAACCTGCGCGCGGTACACTGATATACGGATACTTTAACTTGATAACTTTGTAAAGGAATCGATGGCTGTGGGTATTTCCAACCTTTTGGCGCTGCTCGGCGGCGTGGCGCTGTTTCTTTTCGGCATGGGGCTTATGGGCGACAGCCTGAAGCTCGTCGCCGGGCAGCGGCTCGAACTCATCCTCTACCGGCTCTCCAATACGCCGCTCAAGGGCGTGCTGCTCGGCACTGCCGTCACCGCCGTGATCCAGTCCTCGTCGGCTACGTCCGCGATGGTCGTCGGCTTTGTAAACTCCGGCATGATGAGACTCTCGCAGGCGATCGGCATCGTGCTCGGCGCGAACATCGGCACATCCGTAACGGGCTGGATTCTCTGCCTTTCGTATATCAGCAGCAGCGACGCGCTCTCGCTTTTGAGTTCCTCGACGATCACGGCCTTCGCCGCCATTACCGGTATCCTGCTGCGGATGCTCGGGAAAACGTCGCAGAATCGGCACACCGGCGATATTCTGCTCGGCTTTGCCGTTTTGATGTACGGCATGAACGCAATGAGCGGCGCAGTGTCTCCGCTGCGCGAGAGCGAGAGCTTTCTCCGGCTGATGACGATGTTTGAAAATCCGATCCTCGGCATTCTCATCGGCACGCTCATCACCGCCGTTTTGCAGTCGAACTCCGCCTCCGTCGGTATTTTGCAGGCGCTCTCCGTTACCGGGACGGTCTCGTTTGCAACGGCGTTTCCGATGATCATGGGCATGGGCATCGGCGCGGCGGTGCCGGTGCTCGTATCCGCCATCGGCGCAAACCGCGACGGGCGGCGTACCGCGCTCATCTATCTTTTCACCGGCATTTTCGGCACCGTCATTTTCTCTGTGCTCTTCTATGGCGTCAACGCCTTTTTCCCCTTCCCGTTCATGGAAACCTCGCTCGGTCCGGTCGGCATTGCGATGGTCAACTCGCTTTTCCGTATCGGCTCGATTTTGATCCTCTTCCCGTTTCTGCGCCAGCTCGAGGCGTTCACCGGAAAGCTCATTCCCGAAAAGGCCTCGGAAAAATACAACGAGCTCACCGCGGGCATCGAACGGCTGGAAGAGCGCTTTCTCGTCCACCCCGCGCTCGCCATCGAGCAGTGCCGCCTGACGATCAACGCCATGGCGCTGCGCGCGCAGGACAACCTCGTCGCCGCGCTTGAGCTTATGAAGCATTTCTCCCAGAAGGGCTTCCAGCAGGTCTCGGACATGGAGGACGCCGTCGACCAGTACGAGGATCATCTCGGCACATATCTCGTTAAATTCACCGGGCGCGAGCTTTCGCAGGCGCAGAACGAGGAGGTCTCCAAGTTCCTGCATACCATCGGTGATTTTGAACGCATCAGCGACCACGCAATGAATCTCGCCGAGGTCGCGCGGGAAATCTACGAAAAGGACATCTGCTTCAGCGGCGCCGCGCAGCGCGAGCTGGACGTGCTCCGCATTGCGGTGAGCGAGATCGTATCGCTTGCCGTCGGCGCGTTCGTCGGAAACGATCTCGAAATGGCGTTTCGCGTCGAGCCGCTCGAGGATACGATCGACGGCTTGTGCGACGAACTCAAGCTCCACCACATCATCCGTTTGCAGGACGGCTCCTGCACGCTCTCCATGGGGTTTGTCTTTAACGATCTTCTCACAAATTACGAGCGTATTGCCGACCATTGCTCCAACATCGCCGTGGCGATGATCGAGCTTGAGTCCGACAGCTTCGATACCCACGAATATCTCCGGAGCCTCCGCGAGATGAAAACGCAGAAATACCTGCAGTACGCGGAGGAATACGGCAGAAAATTTGCGCTCTGACGGCGCACACAGCAAAAAGCTCACGGATCGGATCCGTGAGCTTTTTGTTTGCCTGTATGCGTCAAAGTCCTTCGTCTTCCACGAACTGATAGAAGGCGTTTTCTTCGGTCAGATCCTCGTCGCGGACCGTGCCGACGGGCGCGGTATAGATGATATACTCCTCCTCGCCGTCAAGCCCAAAGAGATCGCAGCATTTCTCATGCTGGAAAGCGCCGAGACCGCACGTTCCGAGTCCCAGCCCGGTGCAGGCCGTATAGAGCGCCTGTCCCACATGGCCGGCGTCGATGAGCGCGATGCGGTGGGCGTAGATGCCGTAGCGCCACTCCGCGCGGTAGGGAACGACCGACCAGTAGAATACCACGTTGGCTTTGGCCGCCCATTTCTGGCCGCACAGCGTCTGATTTATGGTCTCCGGGATGTCTCCGATCGGGTGCAGGAACTCGAGCGCATGGAGCATCGGCAGATAATGGTACGCGCCGGGCCGCAGTCCCTCCACGCTCCGGACGATCAGATACGTTTCGAACTCGTGGCGCGCGCCGCCGCACGGGACGGTGCGGATGGTGGCATATGCCCTGCCGCGGATCTTCTTGATGCCCTGCGTCGCCCACAGAAGGAACGAAAGCTCGTCCGGCGTCATGGTTTCGCCGGTATAGATCCGGGCGCTCCGCCGGTCGCGGATGAGGCTGACGAGATCGTTTTTGAGCGCGAGATCGGAAAAGTCTCTCGTGAGGGCGACGCGCCCGCTTTCCTTCGCCATGGGCGCTTTCACAAGCGGCGGCTGCGGCAGCTTCCGGTCCTGATCGGACTCGAACGCTTCCTCGAAGGGGTCCCGCTCCAGCGGGCTTTTGAGAAAGTCCCGTCCCTTTTGAATGATCTCCTTCTGAATGGCTTCGTCCAGCATGAGTATCCTCCTTTCCGAACCAGGCAAAACGCAGATCAGATCGCTCTGGTAGCGTCGCGCAGCCAGGCGCGCTCGTCTTCCGTGAGATAGGGCGCAATGGTTTCGTACACGGCCGCGTGGTATTCGTTGAGCCAGCGGCGCTCGGTCGCGGTGAGCGCGTCCGCGTCGATCGCGTCGAGATCGATCGGCACGCAGGTGAGATTCCGGAAGTACATGAACTGGCCGAACTCGTTTTTGACGCCCTTCCGGCAGAGCAGCTCGCTCTCGATGCGGATGCCGTAGGCGTCCTCCACGTAGAGCCCCGGCTCGTCGGTCGTGATCATGCCCTCTTCGAGAACGCTCCCCTCGCTGCGATCCGGCGACTCCCGCCAGCGGAAGCCGTTCGGACCCTCGTGGACGTTCAGGATATGGCCGACGCCGTGGCCGGTGCCGTGCTTATAGTCCAGATCGGCCTCCCACAGCGGCTCGCGGGCAAGAATGTCGAGATTCAGCCCCGTGCAGCCGTGGAGGAAGCGGGCGTTCGCCAGATGCAGGTGCGAGCGAAGGACGCGCGTGAAGTCGGCGCGCTCGGCGTGCGTCACGGGGCCGAGGGCGATGGTGCGGGTGATGTCGGTCGTGCCCTCGAGATAGTGTCCGCCGGAGTCCACGAGCAGCAGGCCGTGCGCTTCGAGCGGAATATCCGTCTCCGGTGTGGGGGCATAGTGGATGATCGCGGCGTGCGCGCCGTAAGCGCAGATGGTGTCAAAGCTGAGATCCAGAAAGCCCTCCTGTTCGGCACGGCGCGCGGCGAGATAGTCGGCGGCGGAAAGCTCGGTCATCGGCGCCTTGCCGATGTTCTTTTTGAGCCAGCAGATGAATTTTGTTACGGCGACGCCGTCCTTGATGTGGGCGTTGACCGTGTTTTTCTGCTCGGTCTCGTTTTTGATGGACTTCATGAGCACGGAGGGGTTCGTCTCGTCCACGGTTTTGACGCCCTCGCAAAGCCCGGAGACGAGGCGGTAGTTGCACACGCCCTTGTCGAGCAGCACTGTCTCCCCGGCGGGGATGGCGGCGGCGTAGTCGTAGAAGCTATCATAGGGGCGCGTTTCGATGCGGTTTTCGGCGAGATAGGCGCGCAGCTCGTCCGTGAGAACGGCGTCCTGCACGAACCAGAGGCACGTTTCCTCCGTGAGTGCGAGATAGGAGAGAACGACGGGGACATAGTCGATATCTCCGCCGCGGACGTTCAGCAGCCATGCGATGTCGTACAGCGACGTGAGCAGATGGACGGATGCGCCCTGCTTTTTCATCTCTTTCCGCACAGCCGCGAGCTTATCCGCGGTGGAGCGGCCGGAGTATTCCGCCGTGAGGATGCGCACCGCCGCGTGCGGCAGCTCGGGGCGGTCGTCCCAGATGATGCCGACGAGATCTTCACCGACGGCGAGCTTTCCGTGCTTTTCCTCCGCCAGCGCGAGGAACGCGGCGCCGAGGCGCGCGTTGATGACGCGGCCGTCAAAGCCGAGCGTACCGCCCTCCGGCAGCGCCGAGCGCAGGTATTCCATGACCGTGGGCACGCCCTCTTCGCCCATGCGGTAGAGCGTCACGCCGGTATTCTCGAGCTGGTGCTTTGCCTGAAGAAAATAGCGCGCGTCCGTCCAGAGCCCGGCCTCGGTTTTCGTTATAACGGCCGTGCCGGCGCTGCCGGTGAAGCCGGTGATATAGGCGCGCGCCTTGAAGTGCGCGCCGACGTATTCGGATTCGTGGAAGTCCGCCGTGGGGACGACGTACACGTCGATACGGCGCCGTTCCATTTCCCGGCGCAGCCGGGAGAGTCTTTCAGGGATCATGGTTGTTCCTCCTTTATGTTTTCAGACCCGCCGTTCGGCGGTGACGAAGATGCGGTCTTTGCGCGAGCGGCCGCCGGTGCCGGTGACGGTGCCCTTGCCTTTGCCCCGGACGGAAAGCACGTCGCCGTCGTGAACGGCGGCGTCCGTTTGCAGGCACGGTACATAGTTGAGCGACACGCTGCCGAGACGGATGAGTTCCGCGGCGCTTGTGCGGGAGATGCGGAAAAGCCCCGCGGTCACGGCGTCGAGCCGGAGACTTCGCACCGTGAAGCTCAGTGTCTCGGTCTTTACCTCTTCCTCCGGAACGTCCGCGAGGGCGATCTCCTCGCCGCGGACGGTATACCGTCCGGCGCGGTCGAGCTCCGCGAGCGTTTTTACGACGCTCGGCAGGCAGAACACCCACGCCTCCGCGCCCCGGATGCGGATGTCCCCCACCCACTCGCGGCGCACGCCGAGAGCGAGCAGCGCGCCGAGGTAGTCCCGGTGGCCCGGCTCGCCGAAGAAGCTGTGGAAATGCACCGCGCTGATATGCTCCGATGGGTCAAAATCCTCCGCCGTGAGGTAAAACGGGAGGAAGAACGCGCATACGCGCTCGCAGTCCGTCCCGCCGCCGGAACAGACGACGGCCGCGCCGCGCAGCGAGGGGGCGTTGTGCAGCTCCGCGCGCTCCGCCGGGGTGAGAAAGGCGGTCGCCGTCACCGACGAGGTGCGCTCACAGCGCGCGGCAAGATCCTCCGCGCGCCGGATAAAATCGTTCGTTTCCATGGCTGTGATTATATCATGCCGACTTCGGGTTGACAATGCAAAAAGACCGCAGAACATTTTCCGCGGTCTTTTTGCGTTTAAATGCTTTGTCGGAGTTTCCTCCCGCAGGAGCAAACAAATCGGGCTCCGTTTCCCCGGCGGCGTGTGCGTCGGAGGAAAACCCTCCCGGCCCGCCGCCGTGCGCGCTGCGGCGAGCCGCCGTTCTCCCAAACAACCCCTCAAGCGGCGCGGGGGGGTGAAGCGTCAGCCGTAATCCTGCGTCGCAACAAACGCCTCGTGCTCGGCGAGCGTGGCAAAGAAGCGCATGCTCTTCGTTTCCATATCGAGCGCGAAGTAGTAATACCCGGTCTGTTCGGGGTTGAGCGCGGCCTCGATGGACTTCATGCCGGGGTTGCAGATCGGTCCGGGCGGCAGCCCCTGATAGAGATAGGTGTTGTACGGGCTGTCGGTGGCCTGAATGAGCTCGGTGGACATTGTTGTCTCGCCGGTCTCGCGAATGGCGTATACGACCGTGGAGTCAAGCTGCAGCGGCATGCCGATATTCAAGCGGTTATAGATGACCGAGGCGATCGTCGCGCGCTCGGCATCGTTCGCGGCCTCGCGCTCAATGAGTGAGGCGACCGTTATCACCTGCTTGAACGTCAGATTCAGAGCCTGCGCCTTCTGCCACATTTCGTCCGTGATGCGGTAATGGAAGTTCGAGAGGAATTTGTTGATCGCGCTCGACGCCTGCATTCCCTGATAGAAGTAATACGTATCCGGGAAGAGGAAGCCCTCGAGCCGGTAGGGATCGCCCGTTCCCACACCCTCAAGGAACGCGTAGGAGAACTCAGCGTCCGCCGCGGCGGCATAGAGATCTTCCCTGCTGCACACGCCGTTTTCCTCGAGCTTGGCGAATACCTGGTCGAGGTTGTAACCCTCCGGGAACATGACGAGCGTCTGGAGCTGCGAGTCCGCGCCGGTCTGCATCTTTTTGACAAGCGCGCGATAGTCCAGATTTGTCGTGAGCGCATACGTTCCGGGGCTGACCTGCATCTCCGCGTTCGAGAAGCGCGAGTAGAGCTGGAAGAGCCACTTGTAATTGATGAGACCGTAGTCCTTCAAAATGCCGGCCACGGTATTCATGTCCGCTACGCGGACGGTTTTCGTTCCGGTGACGTTGCCGTCATCGTCCGTCACATCCACGGTTTTCTGGGTAAAAGCGCTCTCCGGCAGCGTGATCTCCACGCTCTCCGCGCTCTTGTTGAGCGCGAGCACGTCCGAAGCCGCCATCCAGCCGAACACCGCGAGAAGAACGCTTGCGCAGAGGATGAACGCGGCATACATGATGCCGCCCATACATCCGATGCGCCCGTCGCGCCGGGAGCGGATCGGCATATACGCCCGCTCCGCCTCGCGCGTGTCCAGCTCGGCCTCGACCGGCTGCGGCGCGGTTTTCTTCTTTTTCGGTTCCGGCTCCGGCTTTCTTTCGGGTCGGGCCGTCCGGATGGAGCGTGCCGGCTTTTTCTTTGCCGGCTTGGCGCTCTTTGCCGCCGGAGACTGCGGTGTGTCCGGTGCCGTCGGCACGGCGGTCTCCGGCATTCCCGGCGCAGCCGGGACGCCGGAAGTTTTCACCGGCTCCCCCGCCGGCGGCGGTACGGGCGCGGCGTGACGCCCGAGGCGGTTTTCTTCTTCGGGCCGGATTTTTTCTTCGTCAGACATAAACGCTCTCCTTGGAGTTGTAACCGCCCGCGGCGCTCGGGCATAGAATACCGCAGACGGGGCGAGAAGCCCCGCGGAACTGCGAAACGATGCTACCGACCGGCCGGAACGCCGTGCGCGGCCGGGGCGCAAATATGGCACGGGGAAAGGGTATTCTCCATGTTCTGTGGAAATAATAACGGCTGCCTCTGGATCATTATCATCCTCATCCTGCTCTGCGGGTGCGGCGGCGGCTGCGGCGGCAGCAACGGCTGCGGCGGCGGCTGCAACAACGGCTGCGGCTGCTGACATTGTCAGGCGCCCCCTCTCCGCTGAGGGGTTTGTTTGAGGGGCCCTCCTTTCGGAGGGTCTCTTTTTATTTTCGCTCACGCAGGGCAAGGAACAGTATCTTTGGCAGACGGATCACGCGTTTAAAACGCCTCGGTTCGCGCAGCAGCCGGTAAAGCCATTCAAGTCCCAGCCGCTGCCACGTCTCCGGCGCGCGGGGAATGTCTCCGGCGAACACGTCGAGCAGACCGCCGACGCCGATCATGACGGCGGGCGTGCGCTGCCGGTTTTTCGCCATCCAAAGCTCCTGCCGCGGCGCGCCGAGACCAAGCAGGAGCAAATCGGGCTTTTCCCGTTCCAGCGCTTCAAGCAGCGCCGTTTCATCGGAAATATACCCATTTTCCGTCCCCGCGATACGAAGGCCGGGGCAGGTGCTTTGCAGGCTCTCCCCCGCCCTTTCCGCAACGCCGGGGCGTGCGCCGTAGAGAAACACGCTGCCGCCTCGCTCCGCGAGCCGCGCAAGCAGCCGCGGCACAAGGTCCGAGCCGGCGACCCGCCCGGGAAGCGGCGTCCCCAGAATGCGCGCGGCGCAGAGATCGCCCACGCCGTCCGCGAGCACGAGCTCCGCGCCGTTGACCGCCGCGGCATACGCTGCGTCCTCCCGGCAGCGGAGCACGATCTCGGGGTTAGCCGTCACGATATATCCGCCGGCGCCGGAACAAAGCAGCGCGTCGGCACGCTCTTCGGCTTCGCCGAGCGTCAGCGCGTCGAACGCCACGCCGAGAATGTTTATCTTCATACCTCGGAAAACACCTTGCCGATCTTTTCGCGGATGAGAAGGTCCGCCGATTCGTCATACCCCGTCGCGCCCATGTTCACGAGCGCGAGCTTGCGGCCCTCGTAATAGCGCAGCAGCCCCGCCGCGGGATACACCGCGAGCGAAGTGCCGCCTACTATCAGGACGTCCGCAGCGCGAATAAAGTTCACGGCGTCGGTGATGTCGCGCTCGGCGAGCGGCTCTTCATAGAGCACGACATCGGGGCGGAGCACGCCGCCGCACGGGCAGCGCGGCACGCCCTCGCCGGTGTTGACAGCCTCCTCGGGACACGGCCTGCCGCATTTGGCGCAGCGGCAGCGGTGGATGGAACCGTGCAGCTCAATGACGCGGCGGCTGCCCGCGGCCTGATGCAGCCCGTCGATGTTCTGCGTGATGACGGCGCGCAGCTTTCCTTCCCGTTCAAGCCCGGCGAGCCGCCGGTGCGCCGCATTCGGCCGCACCGATTTGTCCGGGATGAGCTTCGCGCGGTAAAAGCGGAAAAACTCTTCGGGATCCCGCTCGAAAAACGTGTGGCTCAGGATCGTTTCCGGGGGATATTTATACTCCTGCCGGTACAGCCCGTCCGTGCTGCGGAAATCCGGGATGCCGGATTCCGTGGAAACGCCCGCGCCGCCGAAAAAGACGATGTTGTCGCTCCCGGCGATCCATTGGCGGAGCACCGCGATATTGTCCTGCATGGAAACACTCCCCCTTTTACTAAGAGCAGTATCTATTATACCAACTTTTTCCGATCTGCGCAACAGAAAACGGGAGACGGCCGTTTCGTCTCCCGTTTCGCAATGCTTCCCTTGTGTAATGTATTTACCGAAGGCGGAGGAATTGTAATCCACACTTTGCGCAAACCACGACCCCTCCGTCTCGGCGCAGGCGCCCCTTGGCTCCCCTTGCACAGGGGAGCCAAGGGGCGCGCGGAGCTTACGTGTTCGGCCCCATGGTGTAGTTCGGCGCTTCGCGGGTGATGTAGATATCGTGCGGATGGCTCTCGCGCAGTCCCGCGGCGGTGATGCGCACGAACTGCGCGGTGGTGCGAAGCGTTTCGATGTCCGGTGCGCCGCAGTAACCCATACCGGAGCGGAGGCCGCCGACCATCTGGTACACCGTTTCGGACACCGGACCGCGGTACGGCACGCGCCCCTCGACGCCCTCGGGAACGAGCTTGGAGTTTTTCTCCTGGAAGTAGCGGTCCTTCGACCCCTTCGCCATGGCGCCAAGCGAGCCCATGCCGCGGTAGACCTTGAACTGGCGGCCCTGGAACACCTCGGTCTCGCCCGGGGCTTCCTCGCACCCGGCAAGCATCGAGCCGAGCATCACGACGCTGCCGCCCGCGGCGAGCGCCTTGACGATATCGCCGGAGTACTTGATGCCGCCGTCGGCGATGATGGGAATGCCGTATTTGTCGGCGATCTCCGCGCTTTCCATCACGGCGGTGATCTGCGGCACGCCGACACCCGCGACGACGCGCGTCGTGCAGATGGAGCCGGGGCCGATGCCGACCTTGACGCAGTCCGCACCCGCCTGAATGAGCGCCTCCGTGGCGGCGGCGGTGGCGACGTTGCCGGCGATGAGCTGCGCGTCGGGGTATTTTGCCTTGATGTTCTTCACCGCTTCCATGATGTTGCGGGAGTGGCCGTGGGCACTGTCGAGCACGAGAGCGTCCACGCCCGCGTCGAGCAGCGCGCCGGCGCGGTCAAGCACGTCCGCCGTAACGCCGATGGCGGCGGCGACAAGGAGACGGCCGCGGCTGTCCTTCGCGGCGTTCGGATAGGCGACCGCCTTTTCGATGTCCTTGATCGTGATGAGGCCCTTGAGTCGGAAGTCCTTATCCACGATGGGCAGCTTTTCGATCTTGTGGCGGCGGAGCGTTTCCTTCGCTTCTTCGAGCGTGGTCCCCTCGCGGCCGACAACAAGATTCTCGCTCGTCATAAGCTCGCGGATCTTGCGGTCCATGTCGGTCTCAAACTTCATATCGCGGTTGGTGATGATGCCGACGAGCTTGCCGGTCTCGTCCACGATGGGAACGCCGGAAATGCGGAACTTGGCACAGAGCTTGTCCGCGTCGCGCAGCGTGTTATCCGCGGAAAGGAAAAACGGGTTGGTGATGACGCCGTTCTCGCTGCGCTTGACGAGATCGACCTGTTCCGCCTGCTGCTCGATCGTCATGTTCTTATGGATGACGCCGATGCCGCCCTCGCGCGCGATGGCGATCGCCATGCGCGATTCGGTCACGGTGTCCATGGCCGCGCTCATGATGGGGATGCCGAGGCGGATCTTCTTCGTGAGATACGTTTCGAGCTTCACGTCGCGCGGGACGACGGAGCTCTCCGCCGGAACGAGAAGCACGTCGTCAAAGGTGAGTCCTTCGCCGACGAAGCGGTTGGCATAAGCACTGTTCAAGACCGGTTCCTCCTGTTATTTCGATAGTATTCTACACATGGCTTTCGGGTATTTTGCCCATCTTAGCGCATCGGAGAGAGACTGTCAACACAGAAAATTCTTTGTGGCAAAAACAAAATCCCCGCTCGGATGAGCGGAGATTTATGCGATCGAAAATTAATAATACCGCTTGTTCTTGCGGGCAGCCTCGGATTTCTTGCGGCGCTTGACGCTGGGGCTCTGGTAGTACTCCTTCTTGCGCAGGTCAGCCAGAACTCCGGCCTTCGCGCAGGAGCGCTTGAAGCGCTTCAGAGCAGCATCCAGAGACTCGTTTTCCTTGACATGGATTTCAGACATTCTATATCCCTCCCTCCGCAGGCGCCGAAACGCTTTGGAAGATCAAACTTTCGGCTTTTAACGTGGGTATTATAATCTGTCCGGCGTTCCTTGTCAAGGGCGAGATTGGGAACAAACCGTGAACTTTGCCAAATCGCTGCCCGGCGCAAAGAAACGGATTGCATTCCTCCGCCGCTCATGGTATAATTGGCACACGCACCACATCGGTGCGCCATCCGAAAGAATCTTTCGACCAAAAGGAGGCCTCTATGAAAAAAATCACCGCTCTTCTCCTCGCGCTTGCGCTTGCACTCTCGCTCTGCACCATGGGCGCGGCGACAGATGAGACCGTCACCATCGTGCTCGAACCGGCCGATGATACACTCCTCACCGCCGAAGGGCTTGCGCTGTTCTTTGTAGACCGCGACGCCATCGACGAGGAGATCGAAACCTCCGTTTTCTGGTATAAGGAGACGACGAAGGACGGCAAGACCGAACGCGAGCTCATCGAGGAGATGCCGCTCGTCATCCGCCCCGGCAAGGGCGGCACAGAGACGCGCATTTTCGTCGCGGACGGCTATAAGCCGACACAGGCGCTCATCGACGCCGTGGAGAAATACGCGCCCGAAAAGGACCCGGACAGCGAGCATGTTTACCGCTGGCACCGCGTATTCAATCAGGACTGCTCGTGGCGCGGCCTGCGCTACGGCACCTGCCGCGACTACTGCGGCATTGAGTTCGATCTTGCCCGCGGTTCGCATATCTACGGCGGCTACACCGACGCAGGCGACTATCACTTCCGCAGCTGCACCGTATGCGGAGCCGGCGCAGGCAACCACGAGGAACATACGGAAGAGGTAGAGATCATCGACAACGGCGACATGATTCGATGGACCGTATACTGCCCGACCTGCGGCCATATATTCGGCTCCGGGTCTGAGTCGCCCCAGCTCTGAACGCGGCGCGCCGGGCGCAGCCTTCCGTCAATGACACAGCCTCCCCTTGGGAAAGGGGGAATCTACCGTCTCCGGTTTCCGGAGACGGATTTTTTTGTGCGTTTACATTCGCGGCGGCATGTGGTAAATTGATCATGTACGGAAAGGAGGGGTTGCGCGGATGCTGGAAAAGCTGAAAAGTCTCTCGCGGAAATACGCCGAGATTGAATATATGCTCTCGCAAAGCGAGGTCTGGGCGGACGCGCAGAAGGCCGCGGCGCTCAGCCGCGAGAAGGCCGAGCTTACCCCCCTGATGGAGGCCTATGCGCGCTACGAGGCCTTCCGGCGGGAGGCAGAGAGCGCGGAAGAGCTTCTCTCCGACCCCGAAATGAAGGATCTCGCGCGGGAAACGCTCAGCGAGGTGCGAGCCGGGATGGATCGCGTCTCCGAGGAGCTGAAAATCCTCCTGCTGCCGAAGGATCCGGAGGACGGAAAAAACGTCATCGTGGAGATCCGCGGCGGCGTCGGCGGCGAGGAAAGCGCCCTTTTTGCCGCCGATCTTTTCCGGATGTACGAAATGTACGCCGAGCGGAAGGGCTTCTCCGTTGAGATCGTCAACCGCTGTGAGACCGAGCTTGGCGGCATCCGCGAGATCGATTTCATCGTCGGCGGCACGAACGCCTTTTCGCGCTTCCGGTTTGAAAGCGGCGTGCACCGCGTGCAGCGCGTGCCGGAAACCGAAACGCAGGGGCGCATCCATACGAGCACCTGCACCGTGGCCGTGCTGCCGGAGCTGGAAGAGACCGAGTTCCATCTCGACCCCGCCGATTTGCAGATCGATACGTTCCGCTCCTCCGGTGCGGGCGGGCAGAAAGTCAACAAGACCTCAAGCGCCATCCGCGTGACGCATCTGCCTACCGGCACGGTCGTCGAGTGTCAGGACGAGCGCAGCCAGTATAAAAATAAGGCGCGCGCGCTGAGCGTGCTCGCCTCGCGGCTTGCGCAGGCGGAAAAGGAAAAACAGGACGCCGCCGTTTCCGCGCAGCGAAGATCGCAGGTCGGCTCCGGCATGCGCAACGAACGCATCCGCACCTACAACTTCCCGCAGGGACGCGTGACCGATCACCGCATCGGTCTGACGCTCTATAAGCTCGACGCCGTGATGAACGGCGATCTGGACGAGCTGATCGACGCGCTGCTCACCGCGTACCGCGCCGAGCAGCTGCAAAATTCCGAAAACGGAGGCCTGTAACAGTATGGAAACCCGTGTATATACCGAGGAAGCCGATATACCCGTCGCCGCGGCCTCGCTGCGGCTCGGCGGTCTGGTGGCCGTGCCGACGGAGACGGTGTACGGTCTCTGCGCCAACGGTCTCGATGCCGAGGCGGTCGCGCACCTCTACGAGGTCAAGGGCCGCCCGGAGATCAAGCCGCTCTCGCTCATGGTGGCAGGCCCGGCGGAAATCGAAAAGTACGCCGAGCATATCCCCCCGGCGGCGTTCATCCTTGCCGCGCGCTTCTGGCCGGGGCCGCTCACGCTCGTGCTCGAAGCGAAAAAGGACGTTGTACCGTCCATCGTCCGGGCCGGGAAAGGCACCGTCGGTCTGCGCTGTCCGGCGCACCGGCTCACGCTCTCGCTGCTCGAGCGCGCGCGGCTGCCGCTCGCCGGGCCTTCGGCAAATCCCTCCGGCGCGCCCAGCCCCACGACAGCGCAGCAGGTGCTCGCCTACTTTGACGGGCAGATCGACGGCGTGATCGACGGCGGCGAGTGCACGCTCTCGCGCGAGTCCACGATCCTTGATCTTACGCAGAAGCCCTTTAAAATTCTGCGTGAGGGCGCGCTGGCAAAGGAAGAGATGGAAAATGCGCTGCTCTCCGGCGTGCGGCTCATCGGCGTGACGGGCGGCTCCGGCAGCGGAAAAACGACCGTGACGGACTATCTCGCCGCGCAGGGCGTGCTCGCGCTCGACTGCGATAAAATCTACCATGAGCTTCTTGCTTCGAACGCGGATATGCTCGCGGAGCTCCGGGCGCGCTTTCCTGCCGTGTTCAAAAACGGAACGCTCGACCGGAAGATGCTCGGCGCGATCGTCTTTGCCGTGCCGGAGGCGCTGCGTGATCTCAACAACATAACGCACCGCTATGTCCGCGAGGACATTTACCGCCGTCTGCGTGAATATGTCTGGCACGGCGGCACCGTTGCCGTTGTGGACGCCATCGCGCTTTTTGAAAGCGGCATTTCCGAGGACTGCGTGTTCACCGTGGGCGTCACCGCGCCGAGAGACGAGCGCTGCGCGCGTATCATGGCGCGCGACGGCATCGACGCAGACTATGCGCTCGCGCGCATCGAGGCGCAGCCGGACGACGAATACTATGAAATGCGCTGCGATTATCTGCTGCAAAATGACGGCACGCAGGAAGAACTGAAAGCCAGGTGCCGGGAGCTTTTCGGCATCGGCTGATATAAATACGAACCCGGAAAGGATACATGTTTTATGGAAGAAAAGGAACTGGACGCTCTGCGGGAAACGCTTCTTTACAGGCAAAAGCAGGGCTACGACGTCATTGACGTTGCAGAGCGAATCAAGCTGGAGGAATACGCCGCGGCATACAGGGCGTATCTGAACGCCGCGCGCACCGAGCGCGAGGCCGTGACCGAGGCCATTAAGCAGGCCGAGGCGCTCGGCTTTGTGCCGTACGAGCGCGGCATGGTGCTCGAGCCGGGCACGAAGGTATATAAGAGCGTGCGCGGCAAGGCGCTCATGCTCGCCGTTATGGGCCGCGAAACGCTTGAGCACGGCGCAAACATCGCCGCGGCGCACGTCGATTCCCCGCGTCTTGATCTCAAGCCCATTCCGCTCTACGAAAAGGATGAGATCTGCCTTTTCAAAACGCATTATTACGGCGGCATCAAAAAATACCAGTGGGTCGCCATCCCTCTCGAAATTCACGGCGTTGTGACGAAGAAGGACGGCGAAACCGTCGAGGTCGTCATCGGCAAGGATCCGGACGATCCGAAATTCACGATCACCGACCTGCTGCCGCATCTCGCGAAGGATCAGATGGCCAAGCACGGCTCGGACATCATTCCGGGCGAGTATCTGAACGTTCTCGCCGGCAGCATTCCCTACGCCGGGGAGGGCCGCAAGCGCGTGATGCTCGCGGTCATGTCGCTTTTGAACGACCGTTACGGCATCACGGAGGAGGACTTCCTCTCCGCCGAGCTGGAGGTCGTGCCGAGCTTTGAGGCGTGCGACATCGGCGTGGACCGCTCGTTCATCGGCGGCTACGGTCAGGACGACCGCGTGTGCGCCTATGCCGAGCTCAAAGCCATTTTCGACACCGAAATGCCGGAGCGTACCGCCGTGTGCGTTCTCGCCGACAAGGAAGAGATCGGCTCGATGGGCGTTTCCGGTATGCAGAGCCGCGCGTTTGAAACGTTCATGGAGGATCTCTGCGAGCAGCAGGACGTGCGGCTGCGCGACTGCTTTGCCAACAGCTTCTGCATCAGCGCGGACGTCTGCAACGCCTACGATCCGACGTTCTGGGAGGTGAGCGAGTACCCCAACCGCAACGGCGCCCGCGCCAATTACGGCGTCGGCATTTGCAAGTTCACCGGCTCGCGCGGCAAATCCGGCAGCAACGACGCCTCCGCCGAGGTCGTCGGCAAGCTGCGCAGGATCTTTGCCGACAATAACGTCGTCTGGCAGGCGAGCGAGCTCGGGAAGGTCGATCAGGGCGGCGGCGGAACGGTCGCGCAGTACATGGCCAACCGCAATATTGACACCATCGACGCCGGTACGCCCGTTCTTTCGATGCACGCCCCCTTTGAGACCGTGGCGAAGTTCGACTGCTACCAGACCTACAAGGCCGTCTGGGCTTTCTATAAGGACAGATAACCTCTGAAAAGCAACCCGGCGGTGATGCGCTATTGCATCACCGCCGAAGTTTTTTCATTTGATAAGCCCACTCAGCAGGCTGTTGCCGCCGCCGCTTTGCGCCTGACCGCTGCTCAGGCAGAAGATCACGTCGTCCACATCGTAGTAGTCCACAAACTTCGTCAGCGAGCGGCTGAAGTATTTGCGGTAGTCCATCACATAGACATACTGATAATGCTGCGTGAGATAATACCCGAACGGATTGCCGTTGGAGTTTTTGACGAGCAGGCACGCGCTGCCGTCGGTGATGTCGTTGTTGACAAAAGTGCAGAGCGGAAAATCGCCGGTCAGGAAGCACATATACTTGTCGTTCCCCCGGATCTGCGTGATGAGCGTCTGTTCATAGCCGCGGTAGTCGAGCGAGTCGTTGTTCTCCTGGTTGATATAGAGATGCACATCTCCGGGCGGAACATAGCCGTAAACCGCGTCCGCCTTGAGAGCGCCGCTCTGGTGCGCCTGATAGTACAGGCTGCCGTAAAACGGCTCCTGCACGATCTCCTCATACTCGCTCAGAGGCACCGGCTCAAAGCCCGCCACTTTCGCCCACTCCGCATAGGCATACCATGCGCCGAGCGCCGTCCAGTGATGGTCGGTGCGGAAATAGATATACTCGCCGTTGTGCGGCAGAAGCGAGTTGAACGTGTCCACGCAGTGCACGTTTTCACCCATCTGTGAATTGAGATATGCAAGAATATCCTCTTCGCAGGCGACGCCGATGGATTCGCGGTAGTCCCGCGGAAGCATAAGCGTTGTGCCGTGCAGGACAAAAACGTCAAACACCCGGCACTTTCCCTCCAGCAGGTCGGCAGCGCGCGTAATGTTGGCGGCGTAAACCTCCGTGTAATACTGGCTGAAGGAGGTGTAGGTATAGGCGCTGTCGCCGATCTGAATGACTGCGCCGAGCGTTACCAGCTCATCGTCCGGGTTTTCCCCCTCCCACGCCGGTTCCGGCGTGGCCGTAGGCTCCGGCATCGGTGTCAGCTCCGGCGTCGCCGCTTCCGGTGCGGATGTCTGACCGAACGCGGTATCCGCTTCCGGTGCAGCCGCAGGCTGCGGTGTCGGAGACGCAGGGACGGGGATCTTGTCCCCGGCGGAGGCTGTGCCGTATACCGCTACGGAGGAATCGCCGTAGAGCCGCTCAAGGCTCTGCGCCGCCTGTATCCATCCGTCGCGGCCGGGAAACGTGTCGGAAAACCAGAGGCCGATATCCGAGAAATAGCTTCCGTCCGCCGCACCGGCCAACGTGAACGCCGGAAACGGCTCCAGCATACGCTTTTCCTTTTCTGAAACGGTCGGGCGCAGCGGCAGCAGCCACGCGATGACCGTCAGTATTCCCAACGTGAGGAAAAACGGCAGCGCGGGCAGCCGGGAGCGTTTTTTCTGTTTTTCCGCATGAGCACGCCGCTCCCGGCGGCTCAGTGTGGTCTGTTCGTCGTGCATAATCGTCCTTTCAGAACCGGAAGTACAAAAACGGGTTGAAGCTGTTCCCGACAAGGCAGGCGGTGCTCAAAAGGAGCAACGCGACCGGGGCCGCGCCGTAGGCGGCAATGCCGTAGGTCTTTCGCGCAAGCGCACTTTCCATCCCGGCGCGCTCCCAGCGCTTCGCCAGCGCAGAGAACACCGGCGTCGATGCCAGAGCACAGAAAAGAAGCAGGTACATATGGCTCTTTATCTCCGCCGTCACGGTAAAGCTCGTGAACGGGTTGCCGTTCGCGCAGAACATACCGCGCACCACGGCGAGCATGAGCGGCAGCGAGGTAAATTTGAAAAGCACCCAGCCGAACAGCACAGCCAGCGGCAGAATGATGTGCGATAATACCGCAGAAACCGCTTTCGGCAGTCTGTCGAGAAGCCGCTGCCAGAAAAGCCGGTCGATCAGAAGCAGCACGAAATAGTACAGTCCCCAAAGGACGAAGTTCCAGCTCGCGCCGTGCCACAGGCCGGTAAGCGCCCACACGATGAGCAGATTCAAAACCGTGCGCGCCTTTCCCTTCCGGTTGCCGCCAAGCGGGATATACACATAATCGCGGAAAAACGTTCCGAGCGACATATGCCACCGCCGCCAGAACTCCGTGGCGGTGCGCGATATGTAGGGGTAGTTGAAGTTTTCAAGGTAGTGCAGGCCGATCATCTGTCCCATGCCGATCGCCATGTCGGAATACGCCGAAAAGTCAAAATAAATCTGGAACGCATACGCGATCACGCCGACCCAAAGACCAAGCGCCGGGGCACCGGAGAGAGCAGACAGATTCTCCGAAAGCTGCGCGGCGGAGCCGATGGCGGCGTCGGTGAGCAGCAGCTTGTCCGCCAGCGAACCGCAGGCGTTGGCCAGTACCGTTTTCTTCGCCAGACCCACACAGAAGCGCGTACAGCCACGCGCACGGTCGGAATGCTCGTCGCGGCCGGCAAACAGCTCCTCCGCAACGGTTTTATACCGGACGATGGGACCGGCAACGCACTGGTGGAATAGCGCGGCATACAGCAGCACCTGCCAGTACTTTTCCTGCGCCTCGGCGTCGCCGCGGTACACGTCCACCACATAGCTCAAAAGCTGGAACGTATAAAACGAAATGCCGAGCGGCAGGGCGATTTTCTGCACAAACGCCGGCACAGCGCCGAACACCGAGCAGATCATACCGGCATACTTGAAAAAGCCGATCAGTCCGAGATTCACGATGCAGGTGAGAACGACGAATTTTTTCGCGTTTCCGTTTTCTTCACGCGCTCTCTGCACGCGCAGCGCAAAGTACCAGTCGAACAACGCCATAACGGCAAGCAGCAGCACATATACCGGCTCACCCCACGCATAGAAAAGGAGCGAAAACACCAGCAGGCAGATGTTTTTTGCGCGCAGCGTCCGGCAAAGCGTATACGCAAGCAGACAAAGCGGGAAAAATGCGTATAGGAAAATCAAGCTGGAAAAAACCATAGCAAAAGCCTTTCGGAGCATAGTACGGAGATATTGTAAAAAACGCTGCCGGATTTGTCAAATCATTTCTGGTTCCGATATAAATAGAAAGAGAAAAGCCCGTCACGACTTCTCTCTTTTCTTGCGTATCCAAAGGATCAGCGCCGCAGCGGACAGGCCCAGCAGCGCGCCGCAGGTGTCGATCACGACGTCCTTCACCTGGCTGCCGCGGTGGGAGAATATCTGTACCGTTTCGTCGATCGCGCCGGTCAGCGCGGCGAGCCCCCACGCGGTGAAAAAGCGCTTCTTCCCCCTGCTTTCCAGCCGGAGAAAGACGAGCGCGGCAAACACGGCATACTCGGTCACATGCGCCGCCTTGCGGATGATATGGCTCGTCGGCTGTTCGGCAACGCCGTCGCCGTCGCCGTCCATCATGTAAGTAAACGTGTCCTGTCCGAAGCCGAGCTTTTCCGCCGCGGCGTTCATAAAGAACAGGATATCGTCGCTGATCTTCCCCGAAAGCTCGCCGGAGACAAGCGAATTGCCCCATATAAACACGAGCGCGAGGACGATCAGGACGTTCAAAAGGCGTTTGCGCTTCATTTCAGATCTGCGGCTTTTTCACGCGGATGCGCGCGATGAAGCAGAAGCCGACAGCAAAGAGCACCGTTCCCATCACCCACGGCATAATGCTCTCGTTCGCCAGACGGATGAGCGACACGAGCGGCACAATGACCGCCGACCATGTGACCGGCAGACCCTCGAACGAGGTGCGGTTCTCGCTCGTGGTCTCCTGGCGCTTCTGCTCGGTGACGTTGAAATACCCCAGCCGGATGACGGCGCAGAGCGTGTAGAACATCAGCACCGCTGTCGCCGCGCCCGTGATGCCCATCGCGTGACCGATGGCGCCCGGCAGCACGCCGAACGACACGAGATCGCACAGCGAATCGATCTGGATGCCAAACACCTCGGCGTCCTTCGTGCGCTTCGTGGCGCGGGCGATCTTCCCGTCGAACATATCGCAAAGGCCGCACAGCGCAAGCCCGATCACCGCCGGCCAGATCTTTCCGTCCGCCGCGGCGCAGATGCTCCCCACCGCGACGCACAGCTCTATGTATGTCAGAATGACCGAGACATTCCAGAATCCAACGAATTTTTTACTCACAGCCTGTTCTCCGTTCTGAAAAATATACCTTATCATAAAGCACACGGAGACTTTTTTCAAGAGCGGGATTTGACGCGGCAAACACTCTCTGCTATTCTGTAAGGACACATCAAACGATACCGGAGGTCTTTTTATGACCCGTTGGGAAAATACATCGGTTTACCGTGCGCTCGGCACGCTCTCGGCGCTGCCGGTGCGCGCTCTCTCGCGTCTGCCGCTCAGAGCGGGCAAAACGCGCCGCGGTCTCTCGTTTTCGCAGTGGTTCCTCCTGCTCGGCACGGAGGCGATGCTCTGCGTGCCGCATGGGGCGTGGAACAATCTCTACGCCGTGCTTTTTGCGCTCGCCGCGCTCCTCGTTTACTGGTTTGACTGCGCCGCCCGGAAGAAAACGCCGTGGAACGCCGGAAATCTCGGCGCCGCTGTGCTCGGCTTTCTTCTGATGACCGTTCTGTGCACGCTCTGGGCAAAAAATAAGGCGGGCAATCTCCGTGTGGCTCTGTTTTTCTGGACGGGCTTTCTGCTCGCGTATCTCGCGGCAGCGCAGTTTCGCCGCCGGGACGAGCGGCGCACGGCAGCGGCGGTTTTGTACGTCACGCTGCTCGCCGTTTCGCTCTGCGGGCTCTGGAACTACCTCACCGGCGCGGAGGCCTCGGACGTGCCGATCGGCGGCGAGATGTACCGGCGGCTCGGCGCTACGCTCGAGCACGGCATCAACTGCGGCGAGTTTCTCGCCATGGCGCTGCCCATCGCGCTCGTCTGGGCGCTGACCGCCCGGACGGGAGCGCGCCGTCTCGGCCTTGCCGTCCCGCTCCTTCTCCCCTGCGCGGCCATTCTGCTCACATACGCCCGCACCGGGTGGATCATGCTCGCGCTCGCGCTCTTCCTGCTGCTCTGGTATAAAAAGAAGATCTTGCTGCTCCCGGCGGCGGCGCTCGGCATCGGCGCTCTGTTCCTGCTGCCGGAGAGTGTTCAGGCACGGTTTCTCTCGATGCTTGATTTTTCAAACGCCTCGGCCTCCGGACGGTTCGTGCTCTGGGGCGAGTGTCTCGCGCTGTGGAAGGAAAAATGGCTTTCCGGCGTCGGGCTGGGGCCGGAGAATTTCTACGCCGCTTACGCGCCGTGCGCCACCGGACTTCTCGATTTCCAGCCGCCGCACTCCAATATGCTGTATCTTGAAATGTTCCTCTCGACCGGCATAGTCGGCGGGGTCTTGTTCTGCGGTTTCTTCTTCGGCATTTTCTTCCGGCTCCGCCGCGCCCGGCGCGCCATTCCCGAAAAGCGGGACCGCTGGGAGGTGCAGGCGCTCACCGCCTCACTCGCCGGAGCGGCGCTTGGCGGCATCCCGGAGTATATCTGGTTTTACCCGCGCATTCTCTTTTTCTGGTGCGCTCTCTTCGGCATGGCGATCGCCGCTTCGGGCGATAACCGAGCAGGGAAACCGGTGCCTCCCGCACGAACGCCGTTCGATGAGCCTTAAGGCGCCCTTACGGCGATCTTCGGCGCGGAGCATCGGACGGCGCCGCTCCAATCGTTTCAGGACGGAGGAAATAAGATGAAGGATCTGGTCGTATACGTCCACGGGAAAGGCGGCTCCGCGGAGGAAGCGGAGCATTATGAGCCGCTCTTTCCGGAAAGCAAAGTCGTCGGCTTTGACTATCGCTCGCAGACGCCGTGGGAAGCGAAAGAGGAATTTCCGGCGTTTTTCGCCGCGCAGCGGCAGCGCTGCCGTCGTCTTATGCTGATCGCAAACAGCATCGGCGCCTATTTTTCGCTCTCCGCATTGGATGAAACGCTCGTGGACCGGGCGTATCTCATCTCTCCTGTCGTGGATATGGAAAAGCTGATCCTCGATCTGATGCGCCGGTCGAACGTGACCGAAGCGGAGCTTGCGGAGAAGGGCGAGATCGCCGCGGATTTCGGAGAGACGCTCTCGTGGCGCTATCTCTGCCATGTGCGGGAGCACCCGGCGTCGTGGTGCGTCCCCACCGTGATCCTGTACGGAGAGCACGATGCTCTGACGTCCTTGGAAACGATCTCGGCCTTTGCCCGCCGGCACAGTGCGGGATTGACCGTTATGCCCGGCGGCGAGCACTGGTTCCACACGGCAGAACAGATGCGGTTTCTTGATGACTGGCTCCGCGAAAGAAAAGAATGACAAGAGGCGTGACGGAAGCCGTCACGCCTCTTTGTCTGATTTTCAGCTGAATTTGATCTTTGTGTTCTCGCCCATGGTGACCGATTCGGGGAAGAGCGGCAGGAATACGTAGCCGGCGTCCTGCAGCTGCTTGACCGCGCCCGGGAAGGCGATGAGCGTATTGGCGTTCCAGTCGTGGCTGAGCACGACCGCAATGTCGAGCTGCTTTACCTGCCAGACAGCCATAGACTCGATCTCCGCGGCGGTCTTTCCGGCCACGCCGTTATCGAACACGTCGCACGACCATTCGATCCACTCGTAGCCCGCGTCCCGGATCGCCTCGGTCGGGTCGGTGCCGAGCAGGGCCTTGGCCCACGCTGAGCCGCCGGGGAAGCGGAAGATCTCCGTATGGAAGCCGGTGCATTCGTACACCCACTCGTCCTGCTTGTTGATCATTTCAAGCAGCCCGTCCGTATTCTGGTACAGATTGCCCATGGCGGCGAACTGGTGGGAGTATGTATGGTTGGCGACCGCGTGGCCTTCGGCAAACTCGCGGCGGAGCATTTCCGGCTCATCGTCGGAATCGTTCGCCTCGTTGGAGGTGAAGAACGTCACATGCACGCCCAGCTCCTCGGCTTTGTCGAGCACCTGTGCGGTGAGGCGCGTGGGGCCGTCGTCAAACGTCCAGTAGCAGATCCTGAGATCCGTTTCGCCTGCCTGGACCTTTTCCTCCAGCTCGCGGATCTTGCCCGCATATTCGCGCCGCTTGGCGAGAGTTTCCTCCATGATGTTGTCGAGCCGCTCGCTCTCGGCGCGGAGCTCTTCGAGCTGCGCGGTTTTGTTCCCGTTATCGGAGAGCGCGCCGGCAAGCTCGGCGGCAAGCGCCTTGCCTTCGTCGCCGCTTTGTGAAACGTCTTCGCGCAGCGCGTCCTGCCGCGCCTTCATGTCCTGTTCGATCCGCCCGGTGCTCTCGTCCACGGTCTGCGCCTGCGCAAGGAGATCGGCAGCGCTCGCTTCGTATGCCGCCGTCGGCACGGCGCGGTACTGCAGAAACGCGAACACGCCGAAGCCTACCGCGGCGAGCGCGAGACCGAGCAGAACATAGTTAATCACCTTTAAGGTATTCTTCAACCTGATCCACTCCCTTCTGCATTTCCTCGTAGACGGAATTATAATACGCCGTATCCTCGTCTGCGAGCTTCGTTTCGATCTCCTTTTCCATCGCTTTGATCGATTCGTCGAGCGCGGCGTTGTCGGCCTTGAGCGCGTCGATCTTTTCCCGCGTTTCGTCAAAGACCTCCTGCTCCGCCGCCGTCCACGCGGCAGCGCCGGTCTCTGTATCGGGGTCTACGGCGTCATGCCGCGCCTGGGCCCCGGCCAGCGTGCTCTCCGCCGCAGCCACGGTGTTCTCCCCGTCGGCGCGGAGCTGTGCGGCCTGTCGCATAAAATAGACGCCGCAGACAGCGCCGATGAGCAAAACCACCGACAGAAGCACAGTTATTCCAGTGCGTTTCATTGTTTGCTATCACTCTTTTCTTTTATACCTTTTCGGCCGCATCACAGCCGTTTTTCCCTTTATAGATCGCGAGCAGCTCTTCCGCCTGGCGCGTCAGGTCAAATTCCGTCAAGGCGCGTCGGCGGGCGTTCTCGCCGCATGCGCGACGGTACGCACTGTCGCTCAAAAGCCGGTACAGTGCGTCGCACAGAGCGCCCGTCTCGCCGGGCGCCACGCATTCCCCGCAGCCGGTGGCGAGATCCGCGCCCGCGCCGACGTCCGTCATAACAAGCGGCAAGGCGCATTCCATCGCCTCAAGCGCGGCAAAGCTCATCGCCTCGTTATAAAGCGCGCTGCTCACATAGACGTCCGATGAGCACATCAGGGCTTCGGCGTCCGTGCGGTAGCCTGCGCGGATAACGGCCCCGTCAAGTCCCCGCTCGCGGATGCCCTCGCCCACGGCGTTGAAAAGCTCCCCGTCGCCCGCGATGAGGCAGACGAACGGAGCATCTGTGCGCTCTTTGAGCCGCGCAAGAGCATCCAACAGGAAGAAAAGGCCCTTCTCGGGCGCATAGCGCGCCATCGTGAGAAAGACGAAGCAGTCCTCCGGCAGAGAAAACTCCGTTCGGATGACATTCTGCCGGGGCGGAAGCGGCTTTGGCTCCACGCCGTTGAAAATGACGCGTATCCTTTCTTCTTTGACGCCGTTTCCGCGCAAAAGGTTTGCTCCCTGCGTACACACGGCGATGCACGCGGCGTCATGCGGCGTGATAAGCCGGTTGACGGCGCGCCACAGGAAGCTCTGGCGCACCGTAAGGTGGCTCGTAAACACAATGCGCGTTCCGGAACGGAAAAGGCGCGAGAGCACGGCGAGCACGTTTTCGCGCGGGTACTGCGCGTGAATAACATCGATATCGTTTTCCGCGCACAGCCGGGCAAGACGTTTCGCCGCGGCGAGCGCGTGCGAGGCGCGGAGGTCGAGCCGGAACGTTTTACCGCCGAGTTCCTCCGCCTTTTCGGGGAGGCCGTCGCCGTCCATGTAGGCAAGAAAGCAGCGGTGTCCCTGTGCGAAAAACGTCCGCATCAGGTTTTCGACGTATTTTTCCGTTCCGGCCTTTCCGGCATAGCTGATGAGATAAAGGATGTTCACTTAATAGAAGAGCTTCGCGATCGGGCTGTCGGCATCGAGTATCAGCGTTTTTTCCGCGCCGGTCATCGACTCCTGCAGTGCATCGAGCGCGATCATAAACGTATAGAACTCGGCCTCTTCCGGCGAATCGTACACCTCGGAGAGGATGCGCATATACTCCGCGTCGCCCTCGGCGCGCACCGTGGCGGCGGTCGCGTCGGCGTTGGCAAGAAGAATCTGCACCTGCTTGTCGGCCTCGTTGCGGATCTCCTTGGCGCGGCTCTCACCCTCGGCAAGATAGCCGGCGGCAATGTTGTTGCGCTCGGAAATCATGCGGCTGAACACGGCGGATTTGTTGTCATCCGGAAGGTCGATCTTCTTTGTTTCCACGGCGATGAGCTCGATGCCGTAGCGGTCGAACGAGTCGCCGATCGTCTCCATGACGGTGTGCACAAGCGTGCCGTCGCGTCCGGAGATGATCTCCGCCTGCGTCATGGAGGAGAGAACGGTTTTGAGCGCGTTGTAGATGTTCGCGTTGATGCGTCCCTCGGCGTTGGATACGCTGCCGGAGAGCGTTTCTATAAAGAGACGCGGGTTCTCAATGCGCCAGATGGCAAAGCAGTCGGCTATGAGAGTCGTCTTATCGGCGGAGATCATGTCGCTCACGGGCAGATCGTAGAGCAGCACCATATTGGGAAGCGTGCTCATCTCCTGCACAAAGGGGATTTTGAAGTACAGTCCGGGCTCGCTTTTCACATCGACGACTGCGCCGAACTGGCGCACGACGCCGTATTCATTCGGCCGCACAACGTACAGGCTGCTCAAAAGCAGCACAAGGATCACAACGGCGAGCACCGCGATGAGGATCGTCCGGCCGATGCGGGCGGGGCGTTTTTTCGTGTATTCTTCCATATTACGGCTCCTTCCCTGTCGTGGTCGCTGTGTCCGTGCCGGTGAAGCTCTCGAGCGGGAGGATGGTCTGCAATGCGCTGCCGTCCTTGCCGGTGATGACGATCTTCATATCCGGGAATACCTTGGTGATCATTTCATAGAACAGGCGCTGGCGCGTGATCTCCGGGTACTTGGAGTATTCGGCGTACAGCTCCGTGAAGCGCGAGGCCTGGCCCTCGGCCTCGGCAATGCGGGAGGCCTTGTAGGCCTCGGCCTGCTGCAGGATCTCGTCCGCGTTCGCCTTGGCGGCGGGGAGCTGCTCGTTGGCGTACTTGTTCGCGTTGTTGATGGCGGTCTCCGCCTCCTGCTTGGAGGTCTCCACCGCCTTGAAGGCCTGCTGCACCTCGAGCGTGGGGGGCTCGGCGTCCTGCAGGGCGATGTTCACGAGCACGAGACCGATATCCTCCTGCTCGAGGCGGGTGCTGATCTTGTCGCGGATGACGCCCTGGATCTCCGCCTTGCCGGTCGTGATGATATCATCCACGCCGTAAAGGCCGATCGTATCGCGGATGTAGCTCTGGCAGAGCATTTTCAAAATGGCTTCCGGCTCTTCGCTGTTATAAAGGTACTTCACCGGATCGTCCACGCGGTATTCCACATAGAAATCCACGTTGACGAAGTTGAAGTCCACGCTGATCATGAGCGATTCGTCCTCGTTGTTCACGTTCGTGCGCAGATCGTAGCCGAGAGCAAACCCCTGCGTCGCCTTGCTGACGATGGTTTTCTGCTGGATGATGGGGATCTTGAACTTGAGGCCGGGCGTGCTCACGACGGACGGCTTGCCGAATGTGGTGATAACGGCGTATTCGTCCTCCTGCAGCTGGTATACCGAGCCGAAGCCCAGCGCGCCGATCAGCACAAGCACCGCCGCAGCCGTCACGATCGTGCGCGGCAGGGCCCTTTTCCCGCCGCCGTCCTTTTTGCGCGTGCCGACCACGATGAGCGCCGCCACCGCCGCAAGGACGAGGATGAGTGTGATAAGGCTCATAGGATTCTCCTTTCTGTATATGGCGGAAAACGTCTGTTCCGCCGTATATCAGCATACCACAACGCAGCCCGTTTGTCCAGAAAAGACGCATTTTCAGAGATCGAGCGCGTACCGCTCCCCGCCCGTCTCCCGGAAGCCGAGCGAAAGAAACATGTTCCGGCTCTGCGCATTGAACGAGTAGATGTTCGCCGTCACGCGCTCCATGCCCTTTTCGCGGGCAAGGGCAAGCATCTCCCGGATACACCGGCGGCCGATGTGCCGGTTTTGATACTCCTTGCATATCACGATGGCAAGCTCGCCGTGCTCGCGCAGCGATACGTCGCCTATCAGGACGCCGCGGTACGATATATAATAGCATGCCCCGTGCGTACTCAAATAGGTATACATGGCATTGAGCCGCTCGCGCGTATAGACATGGTCGATGTTATCGACCTGGCGGCATACGTCCGGATCCTGATACCACGGAAGCGCCGCTTCCTCGTTTGGGTAGTACGGCACGAGGGAGATCTCTTCGTCCACAACGCGCCCGCCGATGCCGGGATCTGTCATTGTCCTCTTCCTTTCCGACGCAAACCGGCCGTATGCGCAGATCACGCGCATACGGCACGGTTTTTTTATCTTTTCACTTTTCGCACCGGACGGGTGATGCTGCGAATAAGGAGCGTACCGAGTACCGCCGCGCCCGCAAAGAGCGCCGCGGCAGCTATGGCAAGCACCGTGACCGTCCAGCGGAGATTTTCGATCTCCGCATCGGAGGCATCCGGCGTTCCCGGCGCCGCTTCCGGCGCGGGAGAGGGCGTCGGAAGCGCGCTCGGCGAGGGCGACGGTACAGGCGTTGCCTCGGGCGCGGTGATAAGACCGTAGCGCTGCACCGTTTCCTCGCGCGTATCGTAGACATAAAGCCCCGCCTCGCCGCCCTCGGGCCGTGCGTAGAATATGACGTACTCTCCGTTCTCCGGAAGATATGCCCGGCACACGCTGCCGAGCAGCGCATATTCGCCGAGCGCGCAGCCCTCCGGCGGCCGGACGGAGAGGATAGCGGCGTCGAGGATCGTGTACGTTCTCCCCTCCGCGGTGAAGATCGTCCGACCGGCGGCAGGCGTCGCCTCCGGGATCTCCGGCTCAGTCGTATCGACATGGTTGTCGCCCGTCGGCTGCGCGGCGGCGTCCTGCGCCTGCCGCGTGACGGCGAGCGTATAGACGCGCTGCGCGCCGTTCCCTGCGGTAACGGTCACGGTCACATAGTTCAGCCCGACGGAGAGCGAGCCGTTCCCGCTCACGGCGGCGGTCGCGGCGGCATCGTTCTTCACGGCGCTCACGGCGAGCCACGTCGTTTCATACGGCACCGTCGCGGCGTAGTTCGTCACATTGGCGGAAAATGCCGGGGAGAGCGTGCCGGGATCGATGTAGAGTGCGGAGAGTGTGCAGTCGCTCGATGCCGACGTGATCGTCACCGATGCGCTGTGGGAAGCGTACTCCACGCTCACCGCGTCGCCCCCGGCATTGCTCGCGCTGCACGCTGTCGGGCGGAGCGCCGTTGTGCCGATGGCGCGGGCCGTGAAGCTCAGGTTGAGAGAGAATTTTCCCTCGCCGCTGCCGCTGTAGTCCACGATGCGCAGACTCCCGCCGTTATCCTGCACCGCCGCGTTGCCGAGACCGCCCGATGCGCCGGTATAGGCAAGATAGTCCGTGTCGTACACAAGCGTCAGGTCGATGCCCGCCACGGCGGAGGTCGTGTATACGTTCACCGTGACGCTGTTGCCGACGACGGCGCTGGGATCGGAGAACATCACGTCCGTGTCCGCCGCCTTTGCGCTCACCGTCAGCCACGGCAGCAGCGCCGCGGCAAGGAGCGCCGCAGGGACCGTTTTCCTTTGTTTCATCAGCAAACCCTCCTTACGGCGTGATCGCCGCCGTGCCGAGCAGATGGTTTCGTATACGGATGAGATCGTTGATCGCCGCCGTGCCGCTGCGGTCCACATCCGCTGCGGCCAGACTCAGCCCGGTCAGCGCGCCGGTGCCGAGAAGGTGGTTTCGCAGCTTGATGAGATCGCTGATGGTGACGGTGCCGTCGCCGTTGATATCGCCCGCGACGACGACGTATCCGGAGGCGAACACCGTCTCCGCGCCGTTTTGTTCATATGTGATCTTCACGCTGTCGCCGGTGCACATCGGCGCATCCTGCGCCTTGGCGGCGCCGGAGGCGTCCGTCACGGCAAGCGTACCGCCGCTCAGTCCGAGCGACGAGCGGAAAGACGCGAACACCGTGCCGGGCGCGACGCCCGAAACGCGTCCGTCCGCGCCGAAGGAGTAGGGGCCGGTGACCGTCACCGGCGCCTCCGGCGCCCGGCGGTGGATGGAGAGCGTATACGTCTCCGCCGCGCCCGATTCCGCCGTCACGGTGAGCGTGACGGTGTTCGCGCCGACGGCGAGCGCATATTCGCCCGTCCCGGCGACCGCTGCCGCGGCGTTGAGCGGCGAGGCGGTCACGGTGACGCGCTCGGTCTCGTTCGGCACGATGACGGTGTACTCCCGGACGTCCCGCCGGAACTCCGGCGTGAGCGTGCCCGCGCTCACCGCGAGCGAGGCGAGCTTCGTGTTCGGCGATCCGTCGCCCGTCGGGGCGGGTACGGCGGCATCCGGCATATTGAGGTACACCGGAATGTTGAATGTGAGCTTTGAAGCGCGCATCTCCTCGCTGTAGGCATACGAGAGAAGCCGTCCCTCGCTCGCCGCGCCTGCGACGTTCGTCATGTACTGGTTCCGGTACATGTTCTCGCCCTGCACGTTGAAGCGCTTGAGATAAAGCGTGTTCTGCCCCGCGGCAACATAGTTCGCGGCATAGAATGCCGCGCCGCCGCGGATGGCTTTATAAAGGCTGTTCCAGGGCCGTCCCCACGAGGTGCCGCTGCCGTTGTGACCGCCGGAGGCATACCACAGCCCGCGTTCCACGGCGGAATACTCCGCGGTCTTGTAAGCGCCGATGTTGAAGGCGTTGTAGTACCCCGGAAAGCGGCGGTTCGTGCCGCTGATGCTGTCGCTCGCACCGTTCGTGCCCATCTCCTGCAGCATCATCGCCGTGAGGACGTACGGGCTGACGCCGTAGTCCGCCCCGGCGGAGAAAAGGGTCTCGGCGTAGGTGGTGACGCCGTTGGAAGAGTCAAGGTCGGTATCGTACTCCGTGTTGGCAAGGAACGTGCCGGATACGAGCACCGCAAGGCTCTCGCGCGTCTGCGAGGCCGCGTCGTACCCCTGATAGAGGAACTGGAACACGGCGCTGCTGTCAAGAAAGTTGCGCGGGTCCATGTAGTGCGCGATGATCCCGCGCGACGCGGCGACCCAGCCGCCGCTGTCGAGCTCAACCCACGTGTTGTCTGTCCAGTTAAACGCTCCCTCCTGCGTGGATTTCCACGAGGACGGGGCGCTGCCCCACACAAGGCTCCTGCCGAGGACGTTTTCCTCGTTCACGGCGGTGTTCCAGTCCACGTTCGTGAAGAACGGCCGGAACTCCCAGGCCGGATACCGGTCGTGGAGCTGCCGGAGCCCTTCCAGATAGCTCTCCGGAAAACCGAGGGAGCGAAGCTGCGCAAGATATGTATCGCGGTCCTCCGCCGCGGCCGGTTCCGGCGCGGGCGTTTCTCCGGGAGCGGGCGTTTCCTCCGGCGGGTCGGCGAGCGTCACGCTCTCCGCCGGGACGTATCCGGTCCCGCCGCCGGGCTTTTGTATATAATACCAGAGCACGCCGTTCGCGTCCGTTTCTTCGGCGAGGATCGAAACGGAGCTCCCGTCCATAACCTCCCCCGCAGCCTCGCCCCCCGGCGACGTGAGAAGAAGGAGAATCCCCGTCGGAGCGGTCACGGTGCCGGTTCTCGTGTCCGCGGCGAGCGCGGACGGCACCGCCGCGGAGAGCAGCAGCGCGGCAAACAAAAACGCTGCCATACGTTGCCTGAAACAGCGTTTCTTCGGCATGGCCTTCCCTCCCCTCCGGTCGCGTTTCAAAAAGTTACAATTTGTAACTATATCCTACCATCCCGGGCTGCCTCCGTCAACCACCAGTTTTTGCCGGAAAGAAACCGCCCGTGAGTTTTCCGGACTCACGGGCGCAAAGAATGTCTGTTTTGCGGGCGTTTGCTCAGCCGCTGCGCGAGCATTTTTCGGCGTCGATGGCAAGGACCGCCATGAGCGCGCACAGCGCGTCCCCTGCGTCCGGCACATCGATGGTATAAGTGTCCGTCCAGCGGAGAAGCTCCTTGGATATGGCCGCGACGGTGCGGCCCGCCATGTCCTCGATCGTGTAGTCCCACTCCGAAAAGCTGCCCTGCACGCGCCAGCCGTTGAAGTCGAGCGCGAACGCGGGACGAAAGAGCGTAAGCTCCTTGCGGACTTCGCCGACGTATCGCTCGCCGATATACAGCTCAAACTTCGGCAGGAACGTCAGCACGCGCTCCTTCACCGTGGCGATGTGCCGTCCCTGCGCATCGAGAATGTGCAGGCGGTGCCCCCATGCGGGCTTGCCCTCAACAGAAAAGGCTCTCGCGCCGGTAGAGGCGTCGTAAATGTCGTAGCTGTCGAACCACGAGAAGAACCTCTGTCTGAAATACAGCTTCATTTGCTTTCCCCTCTCTGCATAACGGCGCACACGAGCGCGCACGCGCCGAGCGCCAGACAGAGATACTTGAACTCGCGTCCGGCGGCGAGGTACATGGCGCTGTTGAAAAACAGATCGATCACGAGGATCACGACCACGGCGAGCGCGAGCGCCGCCGTCAGATGCGAGAGTATGTTTCGGAATTTCACCGGCGCTCACTCCTTTGCAATGTACAGGATATCCGTCACGTTCCGGCCGCCGCCGGCGGGCATGTTCACGGTCGTATCGCCGTCCCAGACCATAACGGCGGATTTCCCGCCGTCGAAGTTGTAGGCGAGCGTGCAGCCGAGACTTTCAAAAAGCCGGGAAAGCTCCGCCAGTTTGTACCCGCGCGAGCCGCCCTCCCCGCGGCCGTCCACGACCACAAAGCAGTAATGTCCCGGCTCATAGTACCCGAGCGCCGCGCGCGGATTCAGTCCGGCGATGTTCGTTTTGAATTTGTCGATGCTCTTCCCCCCGGCGTCCAGCAGCGCGGGACCGAACGACCACACCTGCAGCACGCCCTTTTCCATTTCGGCGTCCATGTCGAAGGCGTCGCCGCGGAAGATCTGCATCGAGCCGTCCGTATAGTAAACGAGAATATCGTCAAAGCCCGTGTCGCGGATAAACTCGCCGTTGCGCACGATCGGCCCGTATTCCCGCGAGAAGGCATAGTCCCCGTCGATGGCGAGAATGGCGTTGGATTCCGCGGCCATATCGTGCACGCTCCGGTAGCCGTTCGTCACATACGCCGTGCGCAGATATTCGCTGGAGCGGAGATAGATATCGGCGATATAGTACACGACGAGCCCGTTGGCCGAGTTGTCCTCGTGCCGCGTCCAGCTCACGCTGACGTTGGCGCTGCGGTACGAGCTTTCCGTCTGTTCGATCGTCCCGTCGGTGAAGGGGCCTGTGAAGGCCGGCGTCTCTTCCGGCGTTTCCGTTTCGGAAGCCGGCGGCGCTGTCGCGGCGGCTGCGGGCTGCGCCGTCGCCGCCGGGGCTTCCACGAAGCCGCGGCCCAAAAGATACATTCTCCCGTGGTGGAAGAACGCGAACACAAGCAGGATCACCGCAGCGAGGACAATATCCGTCACGGCTCCCGCCAGAGCGCGGAGCCTTTTTTTCCTTTTCATAGTTTTTTCCTCCTGCGGAGGGTATTTTACTGCATTCTGCGGCGATTGTCTACTCATAAAAAGCCCGCTCACGTCCGCAAAGGACGAAAGCAGGCTTTTGTTTTCATATCGCGTCGCGGTAGTCCCGCGCGCAGATCTGCCGCACCGTAACGGCGCGGGTATGGTCGATGTGCGTCCACTCCGGCGTTACGAAGAGCGACTGCACCACGATCGGCACATAGGTGAACATGAACACCGGGAAGGTGAACGCATAGACGATCTTCTTCCACGCGACGCAGTGGATGCTGCGCCACTCCGTCGCGGTCGTGATCGCGCCGAGAACAAAAAGCGTCAGATAAAGATTGGCAAGAGTTTGCAGCGCCGAGATCGCGAGCACGTCCCACTCATGGTAACGGAACACGTTGATCGCCGCCGCGCCGAGATTTACCGCGATGCTCAATCCCGTGAGCACCGCCGCGGGCATGATGCTCATCGCCATATCGTAGCAGGAGAAGCTGCCGCGGAACATACCGGAGAGGAGCTTTCCGCCGTATTTGCGGAACACCTGCAGATACCCTCTCGACCAGCGCAGCCGCTGCGCCCAGGACTGCCGGAACCGGACGGGCTGTTCATCGTAGAGCACGGCGTCCGGACAGTAGCCGACGCGCCGGCCGGACGTCACGTTTTCGATCGTGAATTCGATATCCTCGGTCAGCCGATGGAACGGCCAGCCGCCGCCCTGCTCTTCCAGCACCCTGCGCGAGAAGAGGAAGCCCGTACCGGATACGCCGCAGCTTGAGCCGATGCGTGACCTTGCGCCGTTGAGATAGCGCGACTCGCGGAGAAACCAGAGGCCGTAACCCGCCGATATCCAGTTGTCGCCGTAGTTTTTCGAGTTGCGGTAACAGGTGACGATGTCCTTGCCCTCGGAAAACGTCTCGTTCATGCGCAGGACGAAGTCGCTCTCGAGCACGTTGTCGGCGTCGAGGACGATGTAGGCGTCAAAATCCGTGTGCGCACGGTTCTCCATCTCACGCAGGAGAAAGTCGAGCGCGTAGCCCTTGCCGCGAAGCGAGGCGTTGCGCCGCTCATAGACCTCCGCGCCGCGGGCGCGCGCCGTTTCCGCGGTTTTGTCGCAGCAGTTGTCGGCCGCAACGAAAACCTTGAGAAAACGCTCGGGGTAGCTCTGCGCCTTGATGCTGTCGAGGAGATTTCCGATGACGGCCTCCTCGTTGCACGCGGCGATGAGGATCGCGAAGCGGTGCAGCGGCGCCTCCCGCTTTTCCCGCCGGCGCGGCAGCCACGAAACGGGTATGTACAGAAACTGATACATATAGCAGGCAAAAAACAGGCACATCAGAATGAAGTTTATCATTTTCACGGTTTGCATGGCGATTTCTCCTTTCCCTGTGATGCCAAGGATATCACGCACCGCAGAGCAAAAGCCATTAAGCGCTCTTTAAGGTTTGTTTAACATGAAAAGGGCAGGGTCTTTTCCCCCGCCCTTTGTGCTTTATGCGCTTACGATGTTGTAGTACGCCTTCGCCGTCAGGCGGTAGACGATCGTATAGAGCAGCGCAAACACGCCGAAGCTCACGAGCGTCGTGGTGACGAAAAGGCCGACATTGTAGAGCGAGAACAGCTCGAGCAGACGCCGGATCATCGGGAACGCAAACGCGAGATGCACGCCCGCGAGCAGCAGCGGCAGGAAGAACACGGTCAAAAGCTGGGAATTGATGCTGACGCGGATCTCCTTTTTCGTCATGCCGACCTTCTGCATGATCTCAAAGCGTTTCTGGTCCTCGTACCCTTCGGAGATCTGCTTATAGTAGAGGATCAGCACCGCCGCGAGCATGAACACGAGCGTGAGCATGATGCCGATGAAGAAGAGCGCGCCGTGGCTGCCGAAGAAATCGGCGCTTCCGTCCGCACGGCACCCAGCTAGGAGGTACATATAGCCCTGCTCCGGCTCCACCTCGCCGAGGGTGCGCATGACGCCCTGTGTGAGCGCCACGCACTCTTCATCGCCGAGGTCGGTATTGAAATTGTAGACCCATTTATACTGCATCGTAACCACATGCCCGTTATATGTGCGGAAATCCTGAACGGCGGAGGCCGTGTCGTTCACGATGAGCGTCATTTGCGCGATAAGTCCACCGACCTCCGGCGGGAGAAAATACCCGTTTCGCACATCGGCAACGCGCCACGTGTGGGAGACGTCGTCCATAGCAAGCGTCAGCGTCGGACGGTCGTAGGAGCATTTGTAGGTCAGCAGCAGCACCTCGTCCGGCGCAAGCGAAACATTCTCGCCGGTTCGGGCGGCATAATCCGCAGAGGAAACGATATAGATGTCACGAAGCTCCGAATATGAATATGAGGCCGAGGCTCCCTCCCGCGAATACCAGCACTGCACTGTGTCGCCGGAGAAAAGGCCGCTGGTATTGATATAGCGGTAGTTCTGCACGTCCTTCGGCGGAACGCCCCGCTCTGACGTATAATCGGCGATGGCACGGCGGTAGCGCTCGATATTGCCGTCCGTGATCTGCTCCGGCGTCTCCCCGGCGAGAGTGATGTTTATATCTCTCGGGTAGCGCATATTCGCGGAGTCCTCCGCGCCGAAATAAAGGCACGAGGAAGAGGAGATCATCACGAGGATCATCGTGGCAATAATGCACACGCTCGCAAGACCCGCGCCGTTGCGCTTCATGCGGTAGGCCATGGAGGA
>SFFV01000025.1 GCA_004557735.1 Clostridiales bacterium | reverse complement strand
CGATCAGGAAAAGTTCATGACCTACGAATGGGACCTTCTGCGCCCGACCGGAACAAAGACCGGCGCTGCGAGCGGCGAAACGAAGCGCATCACCTGCCCCGGCTGCGGCGCGCCGCTCGACGTGAACGCGAGCGCGCGGTGCCCGTACTGCGGCACGGTGATCCAGCAGCAGGCGCAGGATTGGGTCATCGGCGCCATCCGCGGTGTCCGGCAGGAGACCGTATAAAACCGCTGCGGCGAAGGCTGCGGGAGCAGGGGGAGAAAAATATGCTTGATGTTGCTGCGCTGGGTGAGCTGCTGATCGATTTTACATGCCTTTCGACCGACGGGGACGGATACCCGACGATGGCGGCGCATCCCGGCGGCGCTCCGGCAAACTTTCTTGCGGCGCTGGCAAAGTACGGCGCGCGGTGCGCGATGCTCGGCAAGGTGGGGGACGACACGTTCGGGCGGCTTTTGCTCTCCACGCTGCGGCGCGCGGGCATTGAAACACGCGGCATGATCGCCGCGTCCGACGTGTTCACAACGCTGGCGTTCGTCACGCTGGACACGCGGGGAGAGCGCGAATTTGCCTTTGCCCGGAAGCCCGGCGCGGACACCTGCCTCTCGTTTCCGGAGATCGATCTTTCTCTCATCGACGAGGCGAGGATCTTTCATTTCGGCTCGCTGTCGCTGACCGATGAGCCGTCGCGCTCCGCGACGCGGCAGGCCGTCGCCTACGCGCGGTCGAGGGGGAAAACGGTCACCTATGACCCGAATCTTCGCCTGCCGCTCTGGAAGGATCCCGCGGAGGCAAAAGAGCAGCTCCTCTGGGGGCTGGGGCAGGCGGACGTGGTGAAGATCAGCGACGAAGAGGTGAAATTCCTTTTCGCTCTGGAGCCGGAAGACGGCGCGGAGCACATTTGCCGGAATTTCCCCGTGAAGCTGGTGTTTGTTACCTGCGGCGCGGACGGGTGCTTTTTTCAAAATGCGCGCGCCGCGGGCCGGGAACCGGCGCTGCCGGGGCTGAAGATCGTCGATACTACCGGCGCGGGCGATATTTTCGGCGGAAGCGCGGTATGGAAGCTGCTGCAGTACGGCGCTGCGCCCGAAGAGCTGGGAGAAGGAGAGCTGCGCGATATCGTTTCCTTCGCCTGCGCCGCCGCCGGACTCTCCGCGACGAGGCCGGGCGGTATTTCAAGCGTCCCGGCGTATGACGAAGTATGGAGAGCCGTGAATCGGAAATGAATTTTCATGTGCCGTATTAGCACCGCGATCCTGGGCAAACGTCGGAGCGCATGAAGTTTATGCGCAGCCTTTTCGGCCGCCCCGAAGGGGCGGGGAAATGGCGCATCTCGTTTTTGCTATGCTTTTGACAAACTCGGTATTCCCGCCGTCCGACAGGACGGCGGGAATTTTTTCTTTTGCCGTCACGCGGGAGGAGGAATACCCGGTAATAGCATATAAAAAGAAAATAAAAACTTTATTCAACATATTATTGACAAAGAGCCAGAGAACGCGTATGATGCAGATGTTAAATGAACACGCTCATAAAAACCGGAAGGAGACGGGCGTTATGCCGAAGATCATTGAAAACCCGGAAGAGAATATTCTCTCCGCGGCGCGCCGCCTCGTGGCCGAGCAGGGCTATGCCGCCGTGACGATGCGCGCCATTGCGAAAGAGTGCGGCATCGCCGTCGGAACGTTTTATAATTATTACCCGTCCAAGGACGCGATGCTCGCCGTGTGTCTGCTGCACGACTGGCAGGCGGCGCTCTCCGCTGCGGCGGAGAGGATCGCCGCCGCGCAAAGCGCCGGGGAGGCGGTCGGGGCGGTATTTGATGCCGTCCGCGCCTTTCAGGAGCAGAACCGCAGCATTTTTTCGGACGAGGGCGCGCGCTCTTCCGCCGCCGGGGCGCTGCACAGCCGCCACGCGCAGCTCCGGGCCCAGATCGCCGCGCTGCTCGAAGAGCCGTGCCGCCGCTTCTCCGATGCGCCAGACAGCGCGTTTCTCGCGGAGTTCACCGCCGAAAACGTGCTCAGCTGGAGCGGCGGGGATATCGCGTTCCCGCAGCTCTGGACGCTGCTGGAGCGGCTGTTTATCAGGTAAGCAAAACAAAATGTATAAGGAGGAAACCCCATTCATGAGCAGCTTTGAAAACCTGCGGATCGTGGACAACTTCTACCAGACGTCGCTGTACTACCCGATGCCGACCGTTGTTATCAGCACCCTTGCCGAGGATGGCTCCACGTCGCTCGGCCCCTATTCCCTGATCGCGCCGTACTATGTGGCGGGGAAGAGCTACTACGCCATGCTCCTCAACTGCCGCAATTCCTCCAATACCGCGCAGCACATTCTCCGCACCGGCAAGTGCGCCATCAACTTCATCAACGACGACCCGAAAAACTTCAAAGAGGCCGTCAAGCTCTCCTGGCCGGGCGACGAGCCGAAGGATAAAATGCCCAACTGCAAGTTCCCGCTGGAAAAGAGCCAGATCATGGAGGAAAACCCGGACGATGTGCGCCCGATGGTGATCTCCGACGCGATCCAGGTGCTCGAATGCACATGGATGCGCGAGCTGGACGGCGCGGACCGCGACCGGCCCGGCGAGCTGCACGGCTATGAGCCGCCGTATCACGATTTCAACGGCATCACGAGCCAGTTCGGCGCGCACTTCATTCTGCGCGTTGACCGCATCCTGATGAAGAAGAAATACTCCGACGCGATCATCGCCGGTGTGAAGAGCCGCGATTTCCCGCCCCTGCCCATTGACTACGGCTACCGTGACAGCAAGAATTTCTGGTTCCACCGCCACCGCCGGATGCGCGCGGAGCTTCTGCCCATCCGCGAGGCGTCGCTCGAATCCGTGCGCTATGCCGCCGACCGCGCCGACGATAAGGTCCGGTTTACCGACGACGCGCTCAGGACCATTCTGAACGTTCCGCGCGTATTCCTCCCGCTTGTGCTCAAGGGCTGCGTGGACTGGGCGAAGGAAAACGGCGTCGAGCTCGTCACCGAGGAACACATGAAGATCATCAACGACAAGCGCGCCAAGGAAAAGCAGAAGAAAAAGTAAGAAAAGCCGTCTCCGCCAGCCGGCGTGCGTCTCCCGGCGGAGACGGAGAAAAGGGGAGGGCAGAAACTATGGAGTTTTCCGTTCCGATGGCGCTGGCGGACTTCGTCCCGGTCGTCCTGTTTTTGGCCGGCGCGATCCTTTTGCAGCGCGAGCTGTACCCCCGGCTCGGCAAGGGCCAGTTTGCCCTGTTCGCCGCCGGTACGATCGACGTGTTCTGCGCCGGGGCGCTCAAGGCGGTCTATAAGCTGCTGTACGCGCTCGGCGTGTGTGATTTCACGAAGCTCAACGAGATGTTTTTCCCTGTGCAGTCCATCGGCTTCCTGCTCGCGGGGCTTGCTATGGCGGCGTTTTTGTTCTATAAGCCGAAAAAGACGACCGTCTGCGGCGTTGCCGCGGTCCCCGCGGTGTACAGCGGCACGGCGCTCTTCGTATCGCTCATGGTCGTTGGGCTGGGACTGATGGACGCCGGGCTTATAGCGCTTGCGGCCCGGGCGAAAAGGCGCGCCGTCATCGTGCTGCTTGCTGTGTCGTTCGTGTGCAGCCTCTGCATGGGCTATCTCTCCTCGCGGGACTTCTCCGCCGCGGCGATGAACTGGATCGCCGAGGGCGTGAACATCCTCGGGCAGGGCACGTTCCTTGCCGCCGCCGTTCTTCTCCGAAAAGCCGGAAAAGAGAACGCTTCCGCGGCATAAAATATGATATTTCCGAAAAAGAAGGTTTTGCGTTATGGTATTTCCCAAAACAATCTGGCTGGTGGTCGCGGCGGCGCTGCTCATCAGCTCCATCGGCTTTAAAAAGTATGTATGGTTCATCTCGCTCGGCTACGGCTTCTCGATCGCGGGCATCGGCATTCTGCTGCTCGCGCTCTACGGCGGCACTCTGACGGCGGGCACCGCCGTCTGCTGCGCGCTGTTCATCCTCTACGGCTGCCGTCTGGGCGGCTATCTCCTCTACCGCGAGGTGAAGAGCGCGGCCTACAACAGCAAGATGAAAACCGAGATCAAGGACGGCAAATCCATGACCTTCGGCGTGAAGTGCGCGATCTGGGTCACATGCGCGCTGCTGTACGCGCTGCAGGTGACGCCGGTGTTCTACCGTCTTGCGAACGGCGCGGGTACGGACGCGTGGTGCATCGCGGGCGCTCTCATCATGCTCTTCGGCGTGTGCTTTGAGTCCGCCGCCGACATCCAGAAGCAGAAGCTCAAAAAGATCGACCCGAAGCGCTTCTGCGATACGGGCCTCTTCCGCATCGTCCGCTGCCCGAACTATCTCGGCGAGATGCTGTTCTGGACGGGCGTGCTTGTCTCGGGCGCGAACGTTCTGCACGGCTGGCAGTGGCTGCTCGCCCTGCTCGGGTATTTCGGCATCGTATTCGTGATGTTCTCCGGCGCGCGGCGGCTGGAGCTGCGCCAGAACAAGAGCTACGGCGCAGACCCGGAGTATCAGGCGTATGTGAAGAGCGTTCCCATCCTTTTGCCGTTTGTCCCGCTCTACAGCGTGGCGAAATACAAATTCCTCGTGGCGTGACGGGAACTGACAAAAAACCATGAAAAACCCGGGTACAGCCCGCCCTTTGGGACGGCTGTACCCGGGTTTTCATGTCAGACGGAGCCACTCGATGAGCAGCAGCCAGGTGAGACCGTAGTACGACACGACCGCGACGAGGTCGTTGACGGTCGTGATGAGCGGGCCGGAGGCAACGGCGGGATCGACGCCGATCTTTTTGAAGAAGATCGGGATCACCGTGCCGGACACGCTCGAGAGGAGCATCGCCGCGACGAGCGCAATGCCGATACACCCGGAGACGCCGAACGCCATGAGCGGCGCCTCGGCGCGCAGCAGCAGGTACGCCCCGATGAGCACGAAAGAGGCCGCGCCGAGGATCGCTCCGTTCGTAAGTCCGATGCGCGCCTCCTTCCGGACGAGCTTTCTCTTCTGCGCGCCGGTCGTTTCGCTGTCCATGAGCACGCGGATCGTGACGGCGAGCGACTGCGTGCCGACGTTGCCCGCCATATCCAGCACGAGCGACTGGAAGCACACGATGAGCGTGAGCTGCGCCACGACGCCCTCGAAAAGACCGACGACGCTCGAAACGATCATCCCAAGCGCCAGCAGCACAAGCAGCCACGGCAGACGCTTGCGCACGCTCTGCGCGAGCGTTTCGTTGAGATCCTCCTCTGCGGAGAGACCGGCGAGCCTGGCGTAGTCCTCGCTCAGCGCGTCGTCCAGCGTCTGGATGAGGCTTTGCGCCGTTACGACGCCGAGCAGCCGGTTTTCCTCGTCCAGCACGGGGATGGAGTCCTCGGAATAGTCCTGAATGCGCGGCAGCGCGTCCGCGATCCGCTCGTGTGCGTATACATAGGGGAAAGAGGTCGCGATCCGCTCGGCGAGCGAGTCGCTCTCGCGCGCGATGATGAGGTCTTTGAGATCGATCGCGCCGTAGAAGGCGCCGTCGCTGCCCACAACGTAGATCGTGGAGATGTTGTCGTGCTCGGCGGCCTGCGCGACGAGGCGGCTCATCGCCGCCTTGACGCTCAGCCCCTCCGGGATGACGATGCAGTTGGTCGTCATGATGCTGCCGATCTCGTCCTCGCCGTAGACCCAGAGCCGCGCGATCTCGCGGCGCTTCGGCTCGTCCATGAGCTCAACGAGCGTGGTTTTCTCGGCGCTTTCCAGCGTTTTGAGATAATCTACCGCGGCGTCGGCGTCCATGCGCGAGAGCACATCCACCCGCCGCCGGAGGCTCAATTCGTTGAGATACGGCGTCATCGGCTCAGCGTATTCGAGCACTGCCGAGAGCTCCGCGGCGTCGAGCGCGTGATAGATTCGCTGCCGCTCCGCGGGCGTTAACGTCTCGAGCGCGGCGGCAATGTCATTTTCGTGGTAGTCGAGCAGCTTCTCGCGGAACGCCTTCGGCGAGAGATTGCTGCGGACAAGCTCCGTCAGCTCCCGGTCATAATCCGGGTGGCGGAGCTGCAGGATCTCGATTTTGTTTTCCATGTGTCTGCCCTCCGTTTCCAATGCGTTTTTTGATAACCGCGCCGGGGCAGGGCAAAAAAAAATCACCGCTGCCCGGCGTGCGGCGCACGTCGATCCGGGCAATGGTGAGCAGCGGAAAAGAGAGACTTCACCGGCCGGTGCGGCCATACGAAGTCCCTGGGTTGCGTCTTGCCATGCCCCGTGTTCGTCCGTTACTGCCGCCGTCCATGGTTGTCCCTCCTTTAAAATCAGATATACTTTCTATATAACACACGGCAAATGCCCGTGTCAAGGCAAAAAACCGCCGGCGGCGGCCCGGCCCTTGCGTGAGCCGCGGCGGATGCTGACAATGCGCCGGCCGGTCTCCTTATCCGGCGCGGACGGGACAGAGGGGAGCGCCGCTGAAAATAATTGAAAAAGCGGCAGGGATAATATATAATGGCTCTGTTCGGATAACGCTGTATTCATAGGAGGGAATGGATTGACCGATATCGAAATCGCGCACAAATGCGCTTTGAAGAATATTTTCGAGATCGCCGCCGCCGCGGGCATTGACGAAGCCTGCGTCGAGCCTTACGGCAAATACAAGGCGAAGATCTCCCTTGACCTGCTGCGCGAAAAGGCCGCCGCGCCGGACGGAAAGCTCATTCTCGTTACGGCCGTCACGCCGACGCCCGCGGGCGAGGGCAAGACCACGACATCCATCGGTCTCGCGGACGCGCTGCGGCGCGGGGGAAAAAACGCCGTGGCCGCGCTGCGCGAGCCGTCGCTCGGGCCGGTGTTCGGCGTCAAGGGCGGCGCGACCGGCGGCGGGTATGCCCAGATCGTCCCGATGGAGGATATAAACCTCCACTTTACCGGCGATTTTCACGCCATCGGCGCGGCGAACAACCTGCTCGCGGCGATGCTCGACAACCACATACAGCAGGGGAACGCCCTCGGGATCGACCCGAAGCAGATCACATGGAAGCGCTGCGTTGACATGAACGACCGGCAGCTGCGGCACGTTGTGGACGGGCTTGGCGGCAGGGCGAACGGATGTCCGCGCGAGGACGGGTTCGATATCACCGTTGCAAGCGAGATCATGGCGGTGTTCTGTCTTGCGGAGAGCCTTTCCGATCTCAAGGCGCGCCTCGGGCGCATCATCGTGGGATATACGTATGACGGCGCGCCCGTCACGGCGCACGATCTCCGGGCCGAGGGCGCGATGACCGCCCTGCTGCGCGACGCGCTCAGCCCCAACCTTGTCCAGACGCTCGAGGGTACGCCCGTGCTTGTCCACGGCGGTCCCTTCGCGAACATCGCGCATGGCTGCAACAGCGTGCTCGCCACGCGCATGGCGCGAAAGCTCTCGGACTATACCGTCACCGAGGCGGGCTTCGCCGCCGACCTTGGCGCGGAAAAGTTCTTTGATATCAAGTGCCGCATGGCAAACCTGCGGGCGGACGCCGTTGTGATCGTTGCGACGGTGCGCGCGCTCAAATACCACGGCGGCGCGGAGAAGGATACGCTCGGCGAAGAGAATCCGGAAGCGCTCGAAAAGGGGCTTCCGAACCTTCTGCGCCATGTGGATAATATCAAAAACGTATTCGGCCTGCCGTGCGTCGTAGCGGTGAACGTTTTCCCGACGGACACGGAAGCGGAGCTCGCGCTTGTGGCGGAAAAATGCGCCGCGCTCGGCGTGAAGGCCGTGCGCAGCGACGTGTGGGCGCGCGGCGGCGCGGGCGGCGAGGCGCTCGCTGCCGAGGTCGTGCGGCTCTGCGAAGAGGAAAACCGCTTCCGCTTTGCCTATGGGCTGGACGGGACGATCGAGGAGCGGCTGGACGCCCTCTGCCGGAGCGTGTACCGCGCCGACGGCGTTATTCTCACGCCGGAGGCGAAAAGGCAGGCCGCGCGGCTCACCGCGCTCGGCTTCGGCTCTCTTCCGGTGTGCGTTGCCAAAACGCAGTACAGCTTTTCGGACAATGCCGCGCGCCGCGGCGCGCCGGAGGGCTTCACCGTGACGGTGCGGGAGATCCGCGTCTCGGCGGGCGCGGGCTTTCTCGTCGCGCTCACGGGCGATATTATGACGATGCCGGGCCTTCCGAGATCGCCCGCCGCCGAGCGGATCGACGTGGACGAAACCGGCGTCATTACGGGGATGTTTTAACTATGGAAATGCTCCGCAAAAGCGTGAACGATTTTACCGCGGCGCTCGCCTCGAAGGCGTCCGTGCCGGGCGGCGGCAGCGCATGCGCGCTCGCCGGAGCGCTTGCCGCAGCGCTCGGCGGCATGGTGGGGGAGCTCACCGTCGGGAAGGAAAAATACGCCGCCGTCGAGCCGATACTGCGCGAGCTGCTTGACGAGGCGGCAGCGCTCCGGGACCGGCTTCTGGACTGCGTGGAAAAGGACGCCGCGGCGCTCGCGCCGCTCGCAAAGGCCTATGCGGTACCGAAGGACGATCCGCAGCGGGCCGAAACGCTCGAGACCTGTCTCCTCGCCGCCGCCGCGCCGCCGATGGAGGTGCTGGAGCTTACCGGGCGGACGGTGGAGCTGCTGCGCGGCTTTGCCGACATGGGAAGTCCCCTTGCGGTATCGGACGCCGCGGTCGGCGCCTCGCTCGCTCTCGCGGCGCTTCGCGGCGCGGAGATCAATGTGCGCGTCAATACCCGGCTCATGCATGACCGGGAACGCGCCGCGGCGCTCGACGCGAAGGCCCGGGCGCTGGTGGATAAGTACGCGCTGCAGGCCGGGAAGATCTACGACGACGTATACGGGAGGCTCGCGTGATGAGCATGCTTCTCCGCGGCGCGCCCGCTGCCGCCGCGCTCAACGAAAAAACGGCGCAGACCGTATCCGCGCTGCGCGAAAAAGGCATTATCCCGACGCTCGCCGCCGTGCGCCTCGGAGCGCGGGAGGACGATCTGTCCTACGAGCGGGCCGCCGTGAAGCGCTGCGCCGGCATAGGCATCGAAACGCGGCGCGTTTCCTTTCCGGAGAGCGTTTCCGGCGGGGAATTGGAAGAAACGCTGCGCGGTCTGAGCGCCGATGCATCGGTACACGGCATACTGCTGCTGCGCCCGCTGCCCCCGGCGCTGGACGAGGCGCGCATACTGCGCGCCATTGCGCCGGAAAAGGACGTAGACGGCGCAACGGAGGGCTCTCTCGCCGCGGTGTATGCCGGGACGGACGGGGGGTTCGCCCCCTGCACGGCGCAGGCGGTGATGGAGCTGCTGGATTTTTATCACATCCCCGTCGAGGGGAAACACGCCGTTGTACTCGGGCGCAGTCTCGTCGTCGGGCGCCCGGCGGCGATGCTTTTGCTGCACCGCGGCGCGACGGCGACGCTCTGCCACTCGAAAACCGAAAATGCCGCGCAGATCGCGCGCGGGGCGGACATCCTCGTCGCCGCGACCGGGCGGCGCGAGAGCGTCGGCGCGGCGTATTTCCACGCCGGACAGACGGTCATCGACGTCGGCATACACTATAACGAGGAAACGCAGACGCTCTGCGGCGACGTCGCGTTTGCCGAAGCGGAATCCATCGTTCGCGCCGTTACGCCTGTGCCGGGCGGCGTCGGCGCGCTCACCACGGCGGTACTGGCCGCGCACACGGCAAAAGCCGCGGCGCGCCGGTTAAAATAAATCCAAACCGGAAAACACATGACAGAGTAGGTGCAAAGCGTTGCAGCGGCCGGGGTTCCGGCCTATGCTGAAGTGCCGCGGAATGGGATGTTGTCCGCGGACGAAGCGGCGAGAGCCGTGCGGTTTTGCCCCGCATCCGCTGCCACCCGAGGATACCGCTCCTTCCGTGGCAACTGTCACGAAAGGAGTCTTTTTACGCCATGAAAACAAGAAAACTCGCCCTGAACGCCGTGCTGGCGGCGATGTGCGCGGCGCTTGGCGCGCTCGCGCTCGACCTCAACAGCATCAAGATCACGTTTGAGAGCTTCCCCATACTGCTCGGCGCGCTGCTCTTCGGCCCGCTGGACGGCCTCGCCGTCGGGTTCGTGGGGACGCTGCTGTACCAGCTTCTGCGCTACGGCGTTTCGGTCACGACGCCGCTTTGGATACTGCCTTATATGCTTGCGGGCCTCGTAACCGGGTTTTACGCCAAACGCCGCGGCTTTTCGCTTACCGCCAAACAGACGGTCGGCATTGTCGTGGCTGCCGAGGCGCTCGTCACGGCGCTCAACACGCTCGTCATGTATATTGACGCGAGGATCTACGGCTACTGGTTTCCGGGTTTCATCTCGGCCATGCTGCTGCCGCGCGGCGCGGTGTGCATCGTGAAGGCGGTCGTATTCGGCCTTGTGCTGCCGAAGCTGTGCGCGCGCGTGCGGCGCGCGCTGCCCGGAGAGGGAGAGAAAACACATGGAGCTTAACGAAGCGCTCGCTTTTATCCACGCCACCGACTGGAAGGGAAGCCGCCTCGGTCTGGAGCGAATGCGCGAGCTGATGCACCGGCTGGGAAACCCGCAGGACAGCCTGAAATTTATCCACGTCGCCGGGACGAACGGCAAGGGCTCGACGAGCATGATGCTTGCCTCGATCCTGACGGCGGCGGGGCAGAAAACGGGGCTTTACACCTCCCCGCACCTTGTGCGCGTGAACGAGCGGTTCCGCATTGACGGCTCGGACATCCCCGACGCGGCGCTCTGCCGCGCCGCCGAAGCCGTGAAGGAGGCCGCCGGCGGCATGTCCGACGCGCCCACGGAGTTTGAGATCCTCACCGCGATGGGCTTTTGGTATTTCGCCGCGGAGAAATGCGGCGCCGTTGTGCTCGAGGTCGGCCTCGGCGGGCGGCTCGATGCGACGAACGTGATATCCTCGCCCGAAGCCGCCGTTATTACGAACATCGGTCTCGAGCACACCGCCGTTCTCGGCCGCACGCTCTCCGGGATCGCGCGCGAAAAGGCCGGGATCATCAAGCCCGGCACGACCGCCGTTACATACCCGGTGGACGCCGCCGTGGACGCGGTATACCGGGAGATTTGCGCCGAACGAAACGCCGCATGGCGCCCGGCGGCGTTTGACACGCTGCGCTCGCGGGAGCACTCGCTCGCCGGGCAGCGGTTCGATTATAAGGACGAAAAGGATCTGACGCTGCATCTGCTCGGCGCGCATCAGCTCAATAACGCGGCGCTCGCCATCGAAACGGTCGGCGTGCTGCGCGAAAAGGGCTGGCGTATCCCGGAGAGCGCTCTGCGCGAGGGGCTTTCCGCGGCGCGCTGGGAGGCGAGGTTTGAGCTGCTGCGGACAAACCCGCCCGTCATTGCCGACGGCGCGCATAACCCGCAGTGCGTCGAGGCGCTTGCGCGCAGTCTGGACGAGTATCTGCCGGGGAAGAAGGTCATTTTTCTGCTCGGCGTGCTCGCGGACAAGAATTATGAGGCAATGCTCGCGCGGCTGCTGCCGTACGGGAAGAAGTTCTTCTGCCTGACGCCGGGCTCGCCGCGCGCGCTGAGCGCGGACGCTCTGTGCGCCTGTCTGCGCGCAAAAGGCGCGGACGCGGCCGTGTGCGCGTCGGCGGCAGAGGGCGCGCACCGCGCGGTGGAGGAAAGCGGCGGGGAGATCCCCGTCGTCGCCTGCGGCTCGCTTTATCTTATGGGCGAGATCCGCGAGGCTTTTATGAAAGCGTAAAAAGGACCTGTCGCAGAATGACAAATTCTGCGGCAGGACCTTTTTACGTGCGTGGGTTTCGTTGGGGAGCGTTAGCCCCTCATATCCATGAGCTTCTGCTTAAGCTCGCCCTCAATGCGGCCGAGCTCTTCCTCGGCCTGGGCGCGGCGGGCGCGGCCGTCGTCCTGAATCTGGCGGACTTCTTCCAGTGTGGAAATGAGGTGCTCGTTCGTTTTCTTGAGCGTTTCCAGATCAACAATGCCGCGCTCGGATTCCTTCGCAACCTCGACCGAGCCGGTGTGGAGCGCCTCGGCGTTGCTCAGCAGGAGCCGGTTCGTCACGTCGGAAACGGCGTGGGAGGCGTCCATTGCCTGCTTGGAGTGGTACATGCTCAGCCCCAGCACCATCTGGCTCTTCCAGAGGGGGATGGTGTTCACGATGGCGGTCTGGATCTTCTCGGTCATAAGAAGGTCGTTATTCTGGATCATGCGGATCTGCGGGGACATCTGCAGGGAGATCGTGCGGGTCAGCTCAAGATCGTGCAGCTTCTTCTCAAAGCGGCCGATGAGGTTCGTGAAATCGTTCACGGCCTGCGCGTCCTCGGGCAGACCGGACTTTTCCGCCTTCGCACGCAGCTCGGCGAGATCCTTCTCGCGCAGCTCCTGAATGCGGAGCTTGCCCGCGATGATATACATCGTGAGCTCCTTGAAATACGCCTGATTCAGCTCAAACATGCGGTCGAGCGAGGCGATGTCCTTTGCGAGAACGACCTGATGGTTCTGCAGCTGCTGGGTGATCTTGTCCACGTTCACCTCGGCCTTGTCGAACTTCGCCTTCGTTTCCTCCAGAGAGCGGGAGGCCTTTTTGAAAAGACCGAGAAAGCCCTTTTTCTGCTCGGCTTCGTCGTAATCGAGATCCTTCAGCTCTACGACGAGGCTCGTGAGCATATCGCCGACCTCGCCCATGTCCTTCGTGCGGACCTTGCCGAGCGCGGCACCGGAGAAATCGGCAATGTTCTTCTGCGCGGCGGCGCCGTAGGAGAGAACAAGATTTGTATCGGTCACGTCGATCTGCTTGGCAAACTCGCGCACGGCGGCCTGCTCCTCGGGCGAGAGACGGTCGATGTCGAGCTTTTCCGGCTCAATGGCGGGCTTTTCCTCCTCGACAACGAGCTGCGGAGCGGCGGGGGCTTCCTGCGCGGCGGCCTGCGTGGGGTTGAGCGTCAGGGAAGGAACGTAAGTTTTTTCATCCATTGGAGGTGCTTCCTTTCATCGTTTGTTCGGAGCGGATATCGGATGCGGATGCGGGGGCAGGCGCGGCGGCGCTCTGCTGCGGTTCGTACTGCTTCATAAAATCCTTGATGTCAAGATAGCCCTTGCCGCCGAGCCCCTCGCGGGCGAGCATGGCGTTCATCGTGTCGATATCCATCTGGATATCGGCGGCCTGATTGGCGAAGAGCGCGTCGAGCTGCTTTTTGTAGGCGGCGATCGTCGTATCGAGCATTTCCTCGATACGCTCCATCGAGCCGGTGATGTTCTCCCCGGCGTACTCCTGCGCGTTCATGCGGTCGTAGGCATTGAGCAGGCGGAGCGTTGTGGGGAGATAAAAATCGAGAAACTTCCGGATCTGCGGCACGTCGGCGGGATCGTCGATGGCGTCGCGGATGATCTTGTCGGAAACGCTCATCAGCTCGTTGATGCGGCGGCGGATCTCCGGGTTGGGGATGGAGGCGTACAGCCGGCCCATTTCCCTGAGAGCCACGCGGCCCTCGTTGATAATGGCCTGCACTTCGGGCGGGTAGGGGCTTGGGTCCTCGGCGGGGGCTTCCTGCGCGGCGGCCTCTTCCGATTCCGGCGATGCCTCCGTATACTGTACGGGGATCGCCTCCGGCGTCTGCTTGTCCCCGGCTTTTTCCGCCTTGCGGCGCAGCGCATTGACGGCCCATACGGACGCCATAATGGCGAGACCGGCGGCGATCAGTCCGCCGGACAGCCGGACGAGCGGCAGGATGATGGCAAAAAACACCCATATAAGAACAATCGTGCCGATCGGCCCCGGGCCGCGGCGGCGCCTCTTCCGCATAAAACCGCCTCCTTTGAGAATCACACTATATTTTACATGGATTCACCCTTTCCGTCAAGCACAGTTGTGTATCTGTTCCCTTGAATTGCGGGACAGTTTGGTATATAATACAAATTGGCTCTGTAGGCGCACAGCCGGGAAACGCCGGGCTGCCGGCGTTTCCCGTATCAAAAAGACAGCGCTCGAGCATCTGCCCGCAACCATACTTATGCCGGGGGACGACCCCGCGACACATATCGGAGGAATCGCGTTATGCTGAAGATCGCCCCGTCCATTCTGTCCGCCGATTTCGCCCGTCTGGGCGAGGAGATCGAATCCGTTCGCCGCGGCGGCGCGGACTGGATTCATTTCGACGTGATGGACGGCGTATTTGTCCCGAACATCTCCATCGGCCTTCCCGTGCTCGCCTCGGTGCGGAAGGCGACCGACATGTTTCTCGACGTCCACCTCATGATCGAAAAGCCCGTGCGGTACGCCCGGCGCTTCTGCGATGCGGGGGCGGATCTCGTAACGGTGCACGCGGAGGCGGACACGCCGGAGGAAGTCGGCGCGGCCATTGCAGCCATCCGGGCGGCGGGAAAGATGGCGGCCGTGGCGCTCAAGCCCGCGACGGCGGCGGAAGCGGTGCTCCCGTGGCTTGAGGAGCTCGACATGGTGCTCGTGATGACGGTCGAGCCGGGCTTCGGCGGGCAGAAGTTTATGGCGGACATGATCCCCAAGATCGAAACGATCCGCGGCTGGATCGCCGAGCGCGGTCTTTCCTGCGCGCTCGAGTGCGACGGCGGCATCGATGCAAACACCGCGCCTCTTGTCAAGGCGGCCGGGTGCAGCGTGCTTGTGGCGGGCAGCGCCGTTTTCGGCAGCGCAGACCGCGCCGCGGCTCTTTCTTCGATCCGAAACGCCTGATTTTTTAAGGAGAAATACAGTATTATGGCATCGTTCTTTCCGGCGGCTATGGAAAACCTCATCGACGGCTTCGCCGCTCTCCCCGGCATCGGGCGCAAGAGCGCGCAGCGGCTGGCGTTTCATGTGCTCTCGCTCCCGCAGGAGGAAGCGGAGCGCTTTGCCAACGCCGTGCTCGAAGCGAAGAAGAGCGTCCATACCTGCCCGGTGTGCCAGAACCTGACGGATGGCGAGCTTTGCTCTGTGTGCGCGTCCGACAGCCGGGACAAGGCAACGATCTGCGTCGTCTCCGAGCCGCGCGACGTGCTGAGCATCGAGCGCAGCCGGGAATACCGCGGATTGTACCATGTGCTGCACGGCGCTCTTTCGCCGATGAACCGCGTCGGGCCGGACGATCTGCGCATCCGCGAGCTTTTGGAGCGCGTGGCGCAGGGCGGGGTGGAGGAGGTCATCCTTGCCACGAACCCCGACACCGAGGGCGATGCCACGGCAATGTATCTCTCGCGCCTTTTGAAGCCCTTCGGCGTCCGCACCACGCGTCTCGGTTTCGGCGTGCCGGTCGGCTCGAATCTCGAGTACGCGGACGACGCCACCATGCTCAAAGCACTCGAAGGCAGAAGAGAAATGTAACGGAGGTATAAACCTCTCCAACCGCGAACATAATCCGGTAAGGGTGCAGCCCGTCCGGATACATAAAATCTTTATTCAAACAGGAGTATTTATTTTTCTATGGCACAAAAACTGAAGATCATTCCCCTTGGCGGTCTCAACGAGATCGGCAAGAACCTCACGGCGTACGAGTACGGCCGGGATATCATTGTCGTGGACTGCGGCATGGGCTTCCCGGACGACGATATGTACGGCGTGGATGTTGTCATTCCCGATGTGAGCTATCTTGTGAAGAACAAGAGCCGCATCCGGGGCATATTCCTCACGCACGGCCACGAGGACCACATCGGCGCTCTGCCGTATGTGATGGACCGCATCAACCCGCCCATCTATGCGACACGCCTGACCGCGGGACTTGTGCAGCTTAAGCTGCAGGAGCGCGGTCTGCTCGATAAGACGAAGATCGTTACCGTTGAGGCGGGCGAGACGGTCAGCGCCGGGTGCTTCCAGGTGGAGTTCATCCATGTGAACCACTCGATCGCCGACTCTGTGGCGTTTGCGGTCAAAACGCCGGTCGGCACCGTCGTCCAGACCGGCGACTTCAAGATCGACGTCACGCCCCTGCAGGGCGAGATGACCGATCTCACGCGCTTCGGCGAGCTGGGACGCGAGGGCGTGCTCGCGCTGCTCATGGACTCCACGAACGTGGAGCGTCCCGGCTACTCGCTCTCCGAGAGCAAGGTGCACGACCGCTTCGACCAGCTCTTCAAGGACTGCGACAAGCGCATCATCGTAACGACGTTCGCCTCCAACGTCGACCGCATCCGCCAGATCATCGACCTCGCCGTCAAGTACAAGCGCAAGGTCGGCATTACGGGGCGCAGCATGGAGAATGTGGTGAAGCTCTGTGTGGAGCTTGGCTATATGAAGGTGCCGGACGGCATTCTCGTGGACATGAAGCGCATCGGCTCCGTGCCGCGCAACAAGCTCGTCATCCTCTCCACCGGCAGCCAGGGCGAGAGCATGTCCGCTCTGTACCGCATGGCGTTTTCCGAGCACAAGCAGGTGGATATCGGCCCGGGCGACCGCGTCATCATCTCCGCGAGCGCCATTCCCGGCAACGAGACGACCATCTCCCGCGTCATCGACGAGCTGTTCGCCAAGGGCGCGGAGGTCGTCTACGAGCGCGGCACCGACCTGCACGTATCGGGCCACGCCTGTCAGGAAGAGCTCAAAATGATGTACGCGCTGGTAAAGCCGAAGTTCTTTGTCCCGGTTCACGGCGAGCGCCGCATGCTCCATAAGAGCGGCGATATGATCGTTTCCATGGGTCACGACCGCCGGAACATCGTCATCGGCGAGAACGGCAGAGTCATTGAGCTGACCGCCAGATCCGCCAAGCTCGGCGCGACCGTCCCGTCGGGCCGCGTGCTTGTGGACGGCATGGGCGTCGGCGACGTCGGCACCGTGGTGCTGCGCGACCGCAAGCTCCTCGCCGACGAGGGCATGGTCGTCGTCGTTATGACGCTCTCGGCGGAGAACGCGCAGCTCATCTCCGGCCCGGACATCATCAGCCGCGGCTTCGTATACGAAAAGGAAAACGACAAGCTCATCGACGAGCTGCGCCGTGTGGCGATGGAGAGCATTTCCTACTGCGAGGATAACGGCATCACCGACTGGGCGAGCATCAAGAGCCGCGTGAAGTCCGGCCTTTCCGGCTATCTCTTCAAAAAGACCCGCCGCAGCCCGATGATCCTGCCGATCATCATGGAAGTGTAAAAAAATATAAAGAAAAGGAGATCCTCGCCATGGCGCTGCCGTACTGCATCCCGTATTTTGACGCTCACTGCGATACTCTGACAAAGTTCAATTCCCTGCGTCAGAGCAGCCGGAACCATATCGATCTTCTGCGTCTGCACCACTACGCTCCTGCCGCGCAGGTCATGGCGATCTGGGCGCCGCCGGGTTTTGACGGCCCTGCGGCGTTTCGCCGCATCATGCTCACCGTGAACCGTGAGCTGAAGGAAAACCGCGATCTCGCCGCGCTCTGCACGAGCGTCGCGCAAGCCGACGCCGCCGCGAAAAACGACATGGTGGCCGTGTTCCTCTCGGTCGAGGGCGCGAACCTCCTTCGGTGCAGCGTCGCCGGTTTGCTTGACGCCTACCGCCGCGGCGTGCGCATGGTGACGCTCTGCTGGAACAGGGATAACCGCCTGTGCGGCTCGGCGATGGACACCGGCGCGGGGCTTTCCGCGGACGGCGTGCGGTTTGTGAACGCCTGCTGGGAAAAGGGCGTGGCGGTCGATCTCTCCCACGCCTCAGAAAAAACGTTCTGGGACGTGATGCGCATTGCGAAGCGCCCGGTGCTGTGCAGCCACTCGAACGCGAGATCCGTGTGCGGCCATCCGCGCAATCTGACCGACGCGCAGATCAGCGCCATTGTCCACAACGAGGGCGTCATCGGCTTGAACCTCTGCCCCGACTTCCTCGGGCTCGGACGGAATATGGACGCCGTGCTCGCGCACATCGACCACTTTCTCTGCATGGACGCGCGCGAGAATCTCTGTCTCGGCACCGACTTTGACGGGGTCGAAACGCTGCCGGAGGGCATCGTTGGCGTGGAGAGCATGGAAGAGCTGTACGAGCAGATGCTCGCGCACCGCTTCAGCGAAGCGCTCGTGCAGGATATCTTCTTCCACAACCTCCGCCGGTTTCTGGGGGAAGCGCTGTGAACATACAGATCTTCGGCAAGAGCAAATGCTTTGATACGAAAAAGGCGGAGCGGTATTTCAAGGAGCGCCGCATCAAATACCAGTACATCGATCTCAACCGCTACGGCATCAGCCGCGGCGAGCTGCAAAGCGTGAAAAACGCCGTGGGACTGGATGATCTCATCGATGAAAAGCATCCGGACGCGGCGCTGCTGCGCTATCTTGCCCGCGCAGACGACAGGCTCGAGCGCATTTTGGAAGACCCGACGCTTTTGAAAACGCCCGTTGTCCGCAACGGCAAACAGGCCACGGCCGGGTATTGCCCGGACGTGTGGAAGCAATGGGAATAAGCCGTATGCCCCCGGAAAAACCGGGGGCATATATTTTTGGCAAACGGCGCGCGGAGAAGGGGAGAAACGGAATGACGGGCGCGATGCCGGACAAAACAGCCGAATAAGCCCCCAAGCCCGGCCCACTGCGGATGACCGGTTTTTACAGCAGCACCGGCTGGAGCTGGCGGCCTTCCATGGCCGCCTTTACCGTCTCGCCGAGAAGGTCAAAGTCGCTCTGGAGCGAGAAGGGCTTCTGATGCGGCGCGTCCTGCCGGAAGGGGACGAAGTATACGTTTTTGCGCTGCAAAAGCGCCGCGATGTTCTGCGCAGAGCCGGAGAGACCGTCGTTCGTGGAAATGGCGAGAATGAGCGGCGCGCCGTTTCGCAGATGCGCCTTGCACGCCATCGTGACGGCGGTATCCGTGACGCCGTTGGCGAGCTTTGCGAGCGTGTTGCCCGTGCACGGCGCGACGAGCAGCGCGTCGAGCCGCTGCGCGGTGCCGAGCGGTTCGGCTTTGACGATCGTGTCCACCGCCTCCCGGCCGCAGAACGCTTCAAGCTCCGCGCGAAAAGCGGAGGCGGCGAAAAAGCGCGTGTCCGTCCCCGCCGCCGCGCCGGAGAGGATCGGCACGATCGTATAGTCCCTTTTCAGCGGAAGGAGTGCCTCGAGCACGCGGGAAAACGTGCAGTGCGACCCCGCGACGGCGAGACCGAGCCGGGGGAGAGGCTGCGCCGCGGCGGCGTATACCGCGTCGCGCAGAATGACCGCCGCCCGCTCGGGGGCGTATTTTGCGGGCAGGCCCGGCGCGCGGATGTAGCGGAGATCCCGTTCGTGCGCCGCGGCAGCGTCGATCCCGCCGGGCGCGGAGGCAAGCTCCAGCAGCACCGCGTCCTCCCGGACGAGCGCGAGCAGCGGCTCGGTGAGCACCGGCACGGGGATCGTGCCGATAATGACGTCAAACCGGCCCAGTGCGCCGGAGAGCGCGTCGAGCGGCAGAGCCTCGACGCCCTCCGCCTCCGCCCACGCGCGCTGCTCGGCCGAGCGTGCCGCGGCGGTGACGAGCGCGCCGGCCTTTTGCAGCTCCCGCCCGAGCAGCCGGGCGATCCGGCCGTAGCCGAGCAGAAGAACATGCGCGCCGGAAAGCCCCGTTTCCGGGCGCAGCAGCGCGATCGCGCCTTCGGCGGTGAGCCGGGCGTTCGCGATCTGATATTCCTCCCGGCGGGCGTACCGCGCCGAGGGGTCCCACGGCGGCGAAATGACCATGTCGGCGGAGGCGGGGTCGGTGATTTCGTGCCCGTCGGCGAGCAGGAGCTTTCGCAGCGGAGGAAACCGGGCGTCCGTACCGGTGATGGCAAAGCGCATAATGCACCACTCCTATCCAAAATCGTATTCCAGCGTATGCGTGCTCGTTGACTTGTGCCCCGCTTTGCGGTAAAATCTTTTCGGAAATTTGTAAAATACCGAGAGGAGATGCCCGCAGAAATGGCGAAGCTCTATTTCAAATACGGCGCGATGGGCTCGAGCAAGACCGCGCAGGCGCTCATCACAAAATTCAATTATGAGGAGCGCGGCATGGACGTGTGGCTTTTGAAGCCCTCCATCGACAGCCGCGACGGGGAAACCCTGCTCCGCTCGCGCATCGGACTGGAGGCGACCGCCGACGTCGTCCGGCCGGAGGACGATATCCGCGCGCTTTATGCCGCGCGCGGCCGGCACGACGTGGTGATCGTGGACGAATGCCAGTTCCTCACCCCCGAGCATATCGAACAGCTGCGGCAGCTTGTGGATGAGGAGGACCTGCCGGTGCTCTGCTTCGGGCTGCGCACCGACTTTCTCACGCACCTCTTCCCCGGCTCGCGCCGCCTTTTCGAGCTGGCCGACTCCATCACCGAGATCAAGACCATCTGCGAATGCGGCTCGAAGGCCACGGTCAACGCCCGCATTGACGGCGAGGGGCGCGTCGTCACCGAGGGCGCGCAGGTGTTCCTCGGCGGGAACGACTCCTATGTCGCCATGTGCCACGCCTGCTGGCGCAAACGCATTGCGCGCGAGCGCGCCGAGCGCTCCCGGAAGTAACGCCGATCACAGTATAAAAAAGGAGAAGATCATCATGTCCACACCGCATAACAGCGCCGCTCCCGGCGATTTCGCCAAAACCATACTCATGCCCGGCGACCCGCTGCGCGCGCAGTTCATCGCCGAAAACTTTCTCGACGGCCGCCGCCTCGTCAACAACGTCCGCGGCGTCCAGGGCTACACCGGGACCTACAAGGGCGTGCCGGTGAGCGTAATGGCCAGCGGCATGGGTATGCCCACCATCGGCATTTACAGCTACGAGCTTTACAACTTCTACGGCGTGGAGAACATCCTGCGCGTCGGCTCGGTCGGGGCGCTGAGCGAGAAGCTGCATGTGCGCGACATCATTCTCGCGCAGGGCGCGTGCACCAACTCCGCCTACGCCTCCCAGTTCGGCTGCCGCGGCTCGATCGCGCCGATCGCGGATTACGGTCTGCTGCGCACCGCCGCCGACATCGCCGAAGAGCGCGGACTGCGCTATGCCGTCGGCAACCTGCTCTCGTCCGACACATTCTACGATGACGATAAGACCGCGAGCGCCGCGTGGATCAAAATGGGTGTGCTCGGCATCGAGATGGAGGCCGCCGCGCTCTATCTGAACGCAATGCGCGCAGGCAAAAAGGCGCTTGCCATCTGCACCGTTTCCGACCACATCATCACCGGCGAGGAAACGACCGCCGAGGAGCGCCAGACCTCCTTCCGCGACATGATGGAGCTGGCGCTGGAAGTGGCTGTCCGCAGCTGAAAAACACTTGAAATCCCCGCGCGGACGGGCGGCGCCGACGGACAAAAAAGTCGTGCAATTCCGCCGGGGAAGCGGAGGACAGACCTTGCATATGCTGCCCGGACATGATATAATCACCCATGCGAAAGTCCCGAAAAGGGACAAATAATAAGGAGGAAAGATTCTACATGAAGAAGATCCTTGCCCTGATCCTGGCCCTCGTCATGGTCTTTGCCCTCGTCGCCTGCGGCACCACCCCCGCCCCGGCCCCGACGGAAGAGCCCAAGACCGAAGAGCCCGCCGCCACCGAAGCTCCGGCGGAAGAGCCCGCTGAGACTCCTGCCGAGACTCCCGCGGAAGAGCCCGCAACCGTCAACGCCGACGACATCGAGGACACCATGACCTCCGCCGACGGCAAGTATGAGATCGCCTTCGTCACGGACGTCGGCCAGCTCAAGGATAAGTCCTTCAACCAGGGCACGTTCGACGGCGTGAAGCTGTACGCCGCTGCCAACGGCCTGAGCTACAAGTACTATCAGCCCGCCAACGGCGACCAGGCCACCGATGACGACCGTTACGACGCCATGAAGGCCGCCGCCGAGAACGGCGCGAAAGTCATCGTCTGCGCCGGCTTCATGCAGGGCGCCGCTCTTGCCAAGGCCGCTGCCGAGTTCACCGACGTTTCCTTCGTGTTCGTTGACGGCTGGGCGATGACCGACGCCGACGGCAACCCCCTCACCAACACGCTGGGCATCGCGTTCCAGGAAGAGCAGTGCGGCTACCTCGCCGGCTATGCCGTCGTTAAGGAAGGCTACACGAAGCTCGGCTTCTGCGGCGGCGGCGGCGGCACCAACCCGGCCTGCTGCCGTTACGGCTACGGCTACGTGCAGGGCGCCAGCGCTGCGGCTGCCGAGCTGGGCACCACCGTTGAGATGAACTACTCCTGGCTCTACGGCGGCTCCTTCTCCGCTTCTCCGGAACTGCAGACCATGGTCAACGGCTGGTATGAGAACGGCACCGAGGTCGTCTTCTCCTGCGGCGGCTCCATGTTCGCTTCCGTCTCCGCGGCTGCCAGCGCGAACGACGGTCTGGTCGTCGGCGTTGACGTTGACCAGTCCTTCGAGTCCGAAACCGTTATCACCTCCGCGATGAAGGGTCTCGCCGCCTCTGTGCAGTGGGCCTGCGCGAAGGTCTACGACGGCTCCTTCGCGGAACTCGGCGGCACCTGCGCCACCCTCGGCGCCAAGGACGACGCCGTTGGTCTGCCCACCGCCACCTGGTCTCTGACCGGCTGGACCGTGGAAGAGTACAACGAGATGGTCAAGGCCATGGCCGACGGCACTCTCGTCGTTGACAACAACTACGAGAACCTCGCCGGCACCGACAGCCTCACGCTGAACGTGATCGAGTAATTCCACACCCGCATCTGAGCGGCGGAAAGGGATCATCCCTTTCCGCCGTTTTTTCGTATCCGGAGAAGCACTGCTTCTTGCAATTTGTTTGTGGTATATATATAATAAATGAAAATGCACACGGCAATATCCTGTGCGGCAAATCTGCTGGAGAAAAGAGAAAGGGGGATGGGAACATGGACACAGCTCCGGAGTATGTGATCGAAATGCTCCACATCACCAAGGAGTTCCCCGGGATCAAAGCGAACGACGACATTACCCTGCAGCTGAAAAAGGGTGAGATCCACGCCCTGCTGGGAGAGAACGGCGCGGGCAAGTCCACGCTGATGAGCGTTCTGTTCGGCCTCTATCAGCCGGAAGAGGGCATCATCAAAAAGGACGGCAAGGAGGTCAAGATCAACGACCCCAACGACGCCACGGCGCTCCACATCGGCATGGTGCACCAGCACTTCAAGCTCATCGACGTGTTCACCGTGCTCGACAACATCATCCTCGGCGCCGAGGACACGAAATTCGGCTTTCTGGAAAAGAAGACTGCCCGGAAAAAGGTGCAGGAGCTTTCCGACCGCTACGGTCTGAAGGTCGATCTTGACGCGAAGATCGAGGACATCACCGTCGGTATGCAGCAGCGCGTCGAGATCCTCAAGATGCTCTACCGCGACAACGAGATCCTCATCTTCGACGAGCCGACGGCCGTGCTCACGCCGCAGGAGATCGAAGAGCTGATGCAGATCATGCGCGGACTGACGAAGGAGGGCAAGAGCATCCTCTTCATCTCCCACAAGCTCAACGAGATCATGGAGGTTTCCGACCGCGTAACGGTCCTGCGCAAGGGCAAATACATCGGCACCGTCAACACCGCCGACACGACCAAGGAAGAGCTTTCCCGCATGATGGTCGGCCGTCCGGTGCAGCTTGTTGTGGACAAGACGCCGGCAAAGCCCGGCGAGCCGGTGCTGGAGATCGAAGATCTCTCCGTACCGTCGCAGCTGCACAAAAACGACGCCGTCCGCCACGTCTCCCTCACCGCCCGGCGCGGCGAGATCGTCTGCATCGCCGGCATCGACGGTAACGGCCAGAGCGAATTCGTCCACGCCCTCACCGGGCTGGAAAAGGCCTCCGGCGGCAGGATCACGCTCTGCGGCAAGGACATCACCCACGCCTCCATCCGCCGGCGCTCTCTCGCCGGGATGAGCCACATCCCGGAGGACCGCCACAAGCACGGTCTGGTGCTGGATTATACATTGGAGCAAAATCTCGTTTTGCAGCGCTACTATGAGCCGCAGTTCCAGCATAACGGCTTCATCCGCTTTGACGAGGTGCGCAAGTACGCCGAAAAGCTCATCGACGAATACGACATCCGCTCCGGACAGGGGCCCGTCACGATCGCGCGGAGCATGTCCGGCGGCAACCAGCAGAAAGCCATCGTCGCGCGCGAGATCGACCGCGAGCTGCCGCTGATCGTGGCGGTGCAGCCGACGCGCGGTCTGGACGTCGGCGCGATCGAGTTCATTCACGGCCAGCTCGTCCACGAACGCGACGAGGGCAAGGCCGTGCTGCTCGTATCGCTGGAGCTGGACGAGGTCATGAACCTCTCCGACCGCATCCTTGTGATGTACGAGGGCGAGATCGTCGGCGAGTTTGACCCGAAGAAAGTTTCCGTGGAAGAGCTTGGCCTGTACATGGCCGGCGCGAAACGGCAAAATACGGAGGCAGAGAAATGAACGAAGAAAAAACCTCCTTCTGGAAGAAAGACGGCGTCCGGTCGATCATCGCCTCTCTCCTCTCCATCCTGATCGGCCTGCTGGCCGGAACGGTGCTCATCCTCATCGTCGGCTGCACGAACAAGACGCTCGGCCTGCAAAGCGCATGGGAGGGCATCCGGCTCGTGTTCTTCGGCCTCTTCAGCACCGGACGCGACGCCTCCGGCGCGCTGACGTTCGGCTTCAACCCCGCGAGCATGGGCAATATGCTCTTCCGCGCCATGCCGCTGATCCTCACGGGCCTTTCGGTGGCGACGGCGTTCAAGACCGGCCTTTTCAACATCGGCGCGCCGGGACAGTATCTCGCCGGCACGTGCGCGACGCTCTTCATCGCGCTGAGCATCCCGTCCGATCAGGTCTCCCCGGCGGTCATCTGGCTGCTGGCGTTCCTCGGCGGTATGGCCGCCGGCGCGCTCTGGGGCGCGATCCCCGGTATGCTCAAGGCGCTGCTGAACATCAACGAGGTCATCGCCTGCATCATGACCAACTGGATCGCGGCGAATGTCGTCACATGGCTTTTTGATATCAGCAATCTCAAAAACGTGGTCGAGAATACGAAGTCCGGCTACATCTACAAAACGACGTTCAACAACGTCGCCACGCCGAAGTTCGGCCTGGATAAGATCTTCCCCGGCTCGCAGGTCAGCGGCGGCATTCTCATTGCCGTTGCGCTCGCGATCGTCATTTACATCGTACTTACGAAAACCACATTCGGCTACGAGCTGCGCGCCTGCGGCGCCAACCGCCACGCCGCCCGGTACGCCGGCATCCGCGACAAGCGCAACATCATCCTCTCCATGGCGATCGCCGGCGCCCTCTCCGGCGCGGCCGGCTCGCTCTACTACCTTGCCGGCAACACGGAGTTTTACTGGAACACCTACCAGACCCTCCCGGCGGCCGGCTTCAACGGCATCGCCGTGGCGCTGCTGGCGGTGAACAACCCCATCGCCGTCATCTTCACCGGCTGCTTCATGTCCATTCTGGATATCGCCGGTATGCAGCTCACCAACCTCACCGCCTATAACGAGTACATCACCGACGTTATCATCGCCGTGATCGTGTATATGGCGGCGTTCTCGCTGCTGATCAAAATGTGGGTCAGCGGACGGAAAAAGAAAAAACCGGCGCTCACGGAAGCTCCGGCGGAACCGACAGCCGAAAGCGCGCCGCAGGACCAAACCGCCGCGGCTTCGGCGGCGGACGGAAAGGAGGCGCAGGAGTAATGGCATTTCTGATTCGGCAGACGCTCATTTATGCGATACCTCTGATGATCGTGGCGCTGGCGGGCATTTTCGCCGAGCGCAGCGGCATCATCAACCTTGCGCTGGAAGGCATTATGATCTTCGGCGCGTTCATCGGCGTGCTGTTCGTGCGTATCCTGCAGGCGACCGGCAGCTTCGACGCGGCCAAGGCCGCCGGGGACTGGATGGCGCTGCAGGGGTATATGCTGCTCTCGATGCTTGCGGCGGCGGCGCTCGGCGCGGTGTTCTCGCTGCTGCTGGCGTTTGCGGCGATCAACCTCAAGGCCGACCAGACCATCGGCGGCACGGCGCTGAACATGCTCGCCCCGGCGCTGGTGCTCTTCCTCATCCGCGTGATCGCCAACCAGAACACGCTGCAGCTCCTCTCCGGCGACAGCGCGAGCTGGTTTATGATCAAGAAAACGACGCTGGGCTTTGAGAGAAACGCCGACATCGGCTTTCTCGGCGAAACGTTCCTGCACAAGGTCTATCTCGCCACCTATGTTGTCATCATCATTTTCGTGATCCTTTCGGTCATCCTCTACAAAACGCGCTTCGGCCTGCGTCTGCGCGCGTGCGGCGAAAATCCCCAGGCGGCGGCGTCGCTCGGCATCAACGTGGGGCGTGACCATCTCCGGCGCGCTCGCGGGCATGGGCGGCTTTGTTTACGCCATGACGACAGCCAACTGCAGCTCGAACGGCGACGTGGCGGGCTTCGGCTTCCTCGCTCTCGCCGTTATGATCTTCGGCAACTGGAAGCCGCTGAACGTGGCGGGCGGCGCGCTGCTGTTCGGTCTTTTCAAGTGCATCGCGGCCTCCTACTCCACGCTGGATATCAACGGTGACGGCGTGTTCTGGCTGGCAAATATCGGCATCGGCTCGCACTTCTACCGGCTGCTGCCGTATCTCATCACGCTCATCGTGCTGGCGTTCACGTCCAAGAGCTCCCGCGCCCCGAAGGCCGAGGGCATCCCCTACGATAAGGGTACGCGCTGATGGAGGAAAAGGGCAACCGAACGGCCCTGCCGGATATTCTGGTCGTCGGCATCGCCGGCGGCTCCGGCGGCGGCAAAACGACGCTCACCAACAACCTTGTCAGGCGCTTCGGCGAAAAGGTGTGCATCGTCCACCACGACAACTACTACCGCGCCCACGACGATCTCACCTACGAGGAGCGCACCAGACTCAACTATGACTGCCCCGAGGCGTTCGAAACGGAAATGATGATCGAGCACCTGCGCCTTTTGAAGCAGGGGCGCTCGATCCACTGTCCGGTCTATGATTTCAAGGTGCATAACCGCAGCGGGGAGACCATGGAGATCGAGCCGCGCCCGGTCATCCTGGTCGAGGGCATACTGATCTTCGCCGATCCGGCGCTCTCCAACCTCATGGACATCCGCGTGTTTGTCGACGCCGACGCCGACGTGCGCCTTGCCAGGCGCGTGCTGCGCGACACCGAAAAGCGCGGCCGCACGGTGCGCAGCGTGGTGGAGCAGTGGCAGAACACCGTCAAGCCCATGCACGAAAAGTACGTGGAGCCGTCGAAGAAAAATGCCGACATCATCGTGCCGCAGGGCGGCAAAAACCCCGTGGCGCTCGATCTCATCATAGGCCGCATCCAGCGCCATCTCGATGAGAATGCGTGACACAAGCATTATAAAGAAAACCGTTCCTTTCCCGGTCGGGAGAGGAACGGTTTTTCCATACGGTCCGACGGCTCATCTTCTGTCGCGCTTCCCGAAAACGGAGAGCACGTACAGCAGAAACCGGAGGAAATAGACAAACGACGTGAGCAGCGACGCGAGATAGGTGAGCGCCGCGGCGGAGAGGACCTTCTTTGCCGCGGGCAGCTCGTCCTCCGCGATCACGCCCGCGGCGAGGAGCATTTCCCCGGCGCGGCGCGAGGCGTCCAGCTCCACGGGCAGCGTGACAAGCGAGAAGAGGAACGATCCGCCGTAGAGCACAACGCCGGCCATGGCGACATAAAAGCCCGTGTCGGGGTTCGCCGTGCGGACGTAGGCGTCGAGCAGGATACCGATGAGCACGAGCGGCATGGCGAGCCGCGAGCCGAAATTCACGACCGGCACGAGCGCCGTGCGCAGCCGGTAGGGGCCGTAGCCCTCTTTGTTCTGCATCACATGGCCGATCTCGTGCGCGGCGACCGCCACGGCGGCAACGGAGCGGCTGTCCGCGGTGCCTGCCGAAAGATTCACGATGCTCCGGTTCGGGGCATAGTGGTCGGTCAGCTCGCCGGAAACGCGGCCGAGAGCGATGTCGGTCACGCCGTTCATGCGCAGCAGCCGCTCGGCGGCGTCGCGCCCGGAGAGACCGCTGCGGCAGGGCAGACGGCTGTACGCGGAATACGCGCTCTTTACCTTACCGCCCGCGATCATCGAAAACACCATGCACGCGAGCAGGGCGAGAAGGAAAACAAAATAGTCCTGCAAATACATGAAAAGCTCCTTTCTTACAGACGCTCGATGCGCCCGGAATACCAGCCGGAAACGCCGTTTTTCTTGATCCAGTACCCGCGGTCGGTTTCGCGCACGATGCGGATAACGTCGCCCGGCGCGACGGCGGGACGGTGATCGGTCACGTCGTTCACGCGCAGCACGCCTTTGGATTCGTAGAGAAAATCGGTCGGCACGTCCATGACGTACCCCGTGCGGATGTGCCGGATACGGCACCACTCGCGCCCAAGCTCAACGGGCTCCACGGCGTTATCGCCCCAGCGGATGTATGCCGAGCGCGCGCCCTTTTTCTGCGCGTCGAGCGCGCGGCCGGACGGGAACGGGTCGTACCATTCGCTCGTGAACTTTCCGCGGCGGATGATGAGCGCGTTGAGCTGCCCGTCGTCCTTGAGGACGCACCCGCCGTCGATGCTGGCAACGCGGCACGCCGGATCGACGATCGGCACGGCGGAAATGGTGTTTGTCCCGTACAGGCATACCGGCGTATGGCCGGTGACGACCCACTTTTTGAAGTGGGGGCGGGCGGCGTAAAAGCTGTTGATCTTCATGCACCGCCACGGCCCGGCGCTCTCGAGCGTTTCGCCGTGGGGGATACCGCCGTGGACGAAAATGTATTTGTCGCTCTCCAGCGCGAACGGCATGGCACGGAGATAGTCAAATTCCGGCGCGAACGCCTCGCGCAGCCGTGCCTTGAGAGAGACAAGCTCGGTGTCCGGGGAGAGCGTTTCGCCAAGCTCGGCGCACATTTCGAGAATGAGTCCGCTGCGCGCCGTCCGCTTCTGGCGCAGGAGATGGGCGAGCGTCCGCGTGTCCCATTCCATGTCACACCCGTCCACCCAGAGATGCCAGAAATCGCAGTTGCCGAGCACCGGGTACACCCGGCACTTTTCCCGCAGCGCCATGGCGTAGCGGAGCGTGGCAAGGCTTTCCGGCCCTTTTTCCACCAGATCGCCGAGCAGCACGAGCGAGTCGTCGGCACGCAGATGGAGCTTTTCCACGAGACCGCGAAGATACGGGAGATTCCCGTGGACGTCCGATACGGCGATGATGCGGGAATGATCGTCAAACGTCGGATGCGCAACGGTATAGGTGTTGTTAGGATAAGCGGGATTTTCGCAAAAATGCGTTACAAAGTCCATTCCATCACCATAAGATCGCCGAGAGCGCCCGCCTCCGTGCCGACGCGCACGAAGCCGGCCCTCTCGTAAAAGCCCAGCGCGGGGTTTTCCGGCGCGACGGTGAGACGCATGGCGCGCCGGCCGAGCTGCCGGAAGCGCATTGCCGCGGTGCCGACAAGCTGAATGCCGCAGTGGTGGCCGCGCAGCTCCGGCACAACGTACAAAAACGCGATCCAGCCGATGCCGCGCTCGCGGCCCCGGCGCTCGTCGAGCGAGAGGATCCCGGCAAATTCGTTTTCGAGCAGCGCCTCGGTAATGCACCCCGGCGCTTCGGCGCTGTGGAGCTGGGCGCTGAGCCAGCACGCCGAGGCGTCAAACCCTTCGGTCGTGCCGTGCGCGCCGCGCCATGCGTCGCGGTAGCAGGCGATATAGCGCTCCTGCCCGGCGCCGAGATCGAACGGGCGGTAGCGCAGATCGTAGCAGCGCCGCAGGCCGTCCGCCTCTCCGTTTTCCCGGAACGGGACATAGGGCGGCGCGGGCAGATGCGTCGTGTCGTCCATATAGACAACGGAAAACACGCCGTTATCAAAGCGCAGCAGCGTTACGGACGTATTGCTCACGAGCGGGACATCCCGGGAGATGCGCTCGCTCGGCACGCCGAGAACGCGCGATAAAAAGGCGCGGATCGCCATGCCGTGGCTCGCGACGGCGACGGATCTCCCGTCGTTTGCGCGGGCGATGTCCGTCATGGCGGCGAGCATACGCGCCTGCACCGCGGCATGCGCTTCGCTGCCCGGAACGCTCCAGCGGTCGGGGTCGTGGAGAAACGCGCGCTTGAGCTCCGGCGATTCGAGATTTACCTCGCCCCAGGGCCGCATCTCCCATGTGCCGAAGCACATTTCAATGAGCCGCCCGTCGACAAAAACGGGGATGTCCCGTCCGCCGGCGATGGCGGCGGCGGTCTCCTCCGCGCGGCGGAGAGGGCTTGTATAAACGGCGGCGAGCGGCGTTTCGGCAAAGCGCTTTGTAAGATACGGCAGCTGCGCGCGCCCGTCGGCGGTGAGATCTGCGTCGGACTGCCCCTGCACGCGGCGAAAAAGATTGCCCTCGGCCTGCCCGTGCCGGACAAGGAATATTTGGGTCATGTATTGCCAACTCCCTCGGAAATGGGTTATAATATCTATTCAAAGTATAACACAGTATGCCGCCGCGGGGCAACCCGTCGCCGGAGATTATTCTCCGGATGCGCGAAAGGAGCCGGGCGTGAAAACCGTACATCTCATCAGCGGAAGCGACGCCGGGGGCGCGCGCACCCATGTTCTCCGGCTGCTCGGCGAGCTGAACAAAACCGGGGAAGCGCAGCTTCTGTGTCTGGGCGGCGGCGCGCTTGCCGACGCCGCGCGGGAGCGCGGCATCCCGTGCCGGGTCCTTTCCGGCAGCTTTTTCGCGCAGCTGCGCGAAGCGGGACGATACATCCGCTCCGGCGGGTTCGACCTCGTCCGCTGCCACGGAAGCCGCGCCAATCTCACGGCGGCGCTGCTTCGCTCCTCTCTCGGCGTGCCGGCCGTGTCGACAGTCCACAGCGATCACCGGCTTGACTATCTGCACCGGCCTCTCGCCCGGCTGGCGTACGGCACGCTCAACGGCCTTGCGCTTCGCAAAATGGACGCGCTCGTGTGCGTGTCGGGCGCGATGCGCGAAACGTATGCCGCCCGAAACTTCCGGCGCGGGAAGCTCTTTTCCATATATAACGGCGCGGATGTGACGCCGCCCCCGCCGGCGGCGGACCGGGAAGCCTTTCTCGCCGCGCACGGCGTCTCCGCTGCGCCGGACGATATTCTGGCCGGGACTGCGGCGCGGTTCGACGCCGTGAAGGACCTTTCCACGATGCTGCGCGGCTTTGCCGCCGCGGCGCGGGAAGAGCCGAGACTTCGTCTTATCCTCGCCGGAGCGGGCACGGAGGAGAAAATGCTCCGCGCGCTCTCGAAGGAGCTGGGCGTCGGAGAGCGCGTCCACTTTGTCGGCTGGCTCAACGATACGGACGCGCTCTATGCGAGTCTCGATATCTGCCTTCTCACATCCCTTTCGGAGACGTTTCCCTACGCGCTCACCGACGCGGCAAAATACCGTGTGCCGGTCATCGCGACCGCCGTCGGCGGCGTGCCGGAGCTTGTGGAGAACGGCGTCCACGGCCTTCTCATCGCGCGCCGCGACGCCGCCGCGCTCGCCTCGGGCCTTCTGCGGCTCTCGCGCGACGCGGCGCTGCGCGAAAAACTCGGCGCGGCGCTCTGCGAGCGGACGGCGAAGGAGTTTTCCCTCTCCGCCATGGCGCGGCGCGAAAAAGAAATTTGCCGCGCCGTCCTCTCGCCCCGGCGCGAGGCCGTGCTCGCCGGAGCCTACGGCTGCGGCAACCGGGGGGACGAGCTGATGCTCGAAAACCTTCTGCGGGACGTCCGCGCCGCCGCGCCGGAGTGCGCGGTCACGCTGCTCTCGCGCCGGCCGAAGGAAACGGCGCGCCGGTTTGATGCCGACAGCCTGTACTATCTGAACTTTCCCGCCCTTTCGCGCCGGATGAAATGCGCCCGCACGCTCGTCTTCGGCGGCGGGAACCTTTTGCAGGACGCGACGTCCCGCCGCTCGCTCGCATACTATCTCGCGCTGCTGCAAAAGGGGAAGCGGAGCGGCTGCCGCACGCTTCTGTACGGCGCGGGGCTCGGCCCGCTTTCACCGGGCGGCTGGGCCAAATGCACGGCGGCGCTGAACGATTGCGCCGACACGATCGTCTTTCGGGAGAGGGAGAGCCTTGCCGCGGCAAAAGAGCATGGCGTAAGTGAGCCGGAGCTTGTTCTCGGCGCGGACCCGTCGATCGAAACGGACATTTCTCCTGCCCAACGGGAGGATATTCTTCTCGTATGTCCCCGGCGGGGACGCGGCGCGCCGCCGTTTCCCGCGGAGGCTGCCCGCGCCGCCGCGGAGATCGCCGCAAAGCGCGGCTGGAAGGTGCGGTACGTTGCCATGAACGTCCGGCAGGATCTGCCGCTCTGCCGCGCGCTGGCCGCGGAGACCGGCGGGGAAGCCGCCGCCGCGCCGGAAGAGACCGGGGCGCTCACGCGCCTTTTCGCCTCGGCCCGGTTCACGGTTTCCATGCGCCTGCACGCGCTCACGCTCTCATGCCTTGCGCTCACGCCCGCTTTCGGCGTCGACGGCGACGGGCGCATTGCCGCGTTTGCGAAGGAGTGCGGCCTGCCGTACCGCGCCGCGGCGGAGACCGGGGACATGACCGCCGCCCTGGAGGCGGCGCTGGGGGCGGGAATGCCGGACGCTGCGCCGCGGAACGAACGTCTCGCGGCGGGACGCGCCGCGCTCACCCGCGCGCTGCGCGCGCCGGGAAAGGAGAAAAACGTATGATCTATACCGATCAGCACGTCCACTGCCAAAGCTCGCCGGATTCCCGCACGCCGCTGCGTGAAATGGCGGCGGCGGCGCGCGACCACGGCATGAGCGCCGTGTGTTTCACCGACCATATCGACATGGACTTCGGCGATCTCGGCGATCTCCGCTGGGAAACGAGGAAGGACATCCTGCGCGCGGCGTGGGCCGATATACGGGAAAATCCCGTAGAGGGCATCACCGTCCGCTGCGGCATCGAGCTCGGCGAGGCGAACCACGACCCCGCCGCGGCAAAGGAAGCCGCGCTCGAACCGGGGCTGGATTTTGTCCTCGGCTCGCTGCACAATCTGCGCGGCAGGCCGGATTTCTATGAGTATCCGTACACGTCCGAGGAGCAGTGCGCGCAGCTCAACCGGGAATATCTCGCGGAGCTGCTGGAGCTGACGGAGTTCCCGTACTTTGACGCCATGGCGCACATCGGGTATACTTCCCGGTACATGCACCGCGACGGCTTCGCCGCCGAGATCACGGCGGAGAGCTGCCGCGACGAGCTCGCCGCGGTATACGAAGCGCTCATCGCGCAAAACCGCGGCATCGAGATCAACGTCTCGGGGCTTCGCACCGGCCATACAAGCTACCCGAACGCCTCGGCGCTCGCGCTCTACCACGATCTCGGCGGCGAGATCATCACGCTCGGCAGCGACGCTCACGCGCCGGAGGACGCCTCCGTCGGCATCCGCGAGGGCGCGGAGCTGCTGCGGACGATCGGCTTTCGGTACTATACGGTATTCGAGCAGAGAAAACCCGCGTTTTTTCCGCTGGCATAAAAGAAAAAGGAGATTTACGCATCATGATAGTTATTGCATCCGATCACGGCGGCTACGCCCTCAAGCAGGAGCTGACGGCGCATTTGAAGGAGCGGGGCGTCGAATTTGAAGATATCGGCACCTATTCCGAGACGAGCTGCAACTACCCCGAATACGCCGAGCGCGCCGCGCGCGGCGTTGCGGAAGGGAAGTATGAAAAGGGCATCCTTGTCTGCGGCACGGGCATCGGCATGTCGCTCGCGGCGAACAAGATCCCCGGCATCCGCTGCGCGCTTCTCTCCGACTGCTTCAGCGCGGAGATGTGCCGCGCACACAACAACGCGAACATGTGCGCGCTCGGCGGGCGCGTCACCGGGCCCGAGCTCGCCAAGCGCATGGTCGATATCTTCCTCGCAACGGAGTTTTTCGGCGGCCGTCATGCCGATCGCGTGAACATGATCTCCGCGCTCGAAAACCATGATCGTTAAAGGCCACCGCGTATACCGCGGCCATCGCAGCGCGGGGCACAGCGGCTTCCCGGTGCTGCTCACGATCCTCGTGCTGATACTGCTCGCTCTGCTGCTCACGTTCTCGCTGCTGCCGGAATACGTTGTCTACCACCGCGACGGCGTGGAGATGGTCGTGCCGATGCTGCAGGAATCCGGCGAGGGTTATACCGTAGAGGGCATTTCCGCCCCCGCGCCCTATACCGGAGACGCTTCGGCCACCATCCAGGTCGCCGAGCCGGACTATACCAACATTTCGCTCGCAAGCAGCGCGGGGCTGGAATATCTGAACGGATACTATGTCCCGTTCTCCAAGGTGAATGCGACCGGTCTGGACACAGCGGTCAAGGAGGCTGAGCGCAGCGGCGTGAAGGGGCTTGTGCTGGAAATGAAGGACGAGAGCGGCAAGCTCGCGTGGATGTCCGGTGTGGCGACGGCGTCGTCCAACGCCGCAAACAGCACCTGGGACCCGACGGCGTATCTGAGCGAGCTAAAGGCGGACGGCTGGACCATCACGGCGGAAATCTGCTGTGCGGTGGATACGCTGCTCGCCACGGCAAACCCGGACGTCGCGCTGCGCGACCGCACGGGCGCGCCCTATGTGGACGAGTCCGGCGGCTGGGTCGATCTCTGGAACCGCGATGTGCGCACGTATATCGAAGAGCTCTGCGCCGATCTCATGGCAATGGGCGTGGACGAGATCATCCTCTCCCGCGTGGAGCATCCGCTCGCCGAGGTCACCTATACCCGCGAGATCGCCGGGAGCCTCAACCGCGAGGCGTTCTGCATGAACTTCTCCATCGCCGTGCGCGAAGCGATCGACAAAACGATGACGGATAAAAACGTCCATCTGAGCGCACGCGTGCCGCACGACGTGCTTACGACCGGTACCGACAACGGGCAGTCGATGGACAACTTCCTCAAGGTTTACGACCGGCTCGTCATCGAGACCGAGACCTACAGCGACGACGCGCCGGTTTTCACCGAAAAGAAGATCGACAGCACGCTCCGCTTCGTGCCGCAGATGACATGGACGTTCGGCGGCGGCTCGTGGATCCTTGACCCGACCGTTGGCGCGGCGGCGAATGGATAAAGGAGGAAGTACATTTTGATGGAGCTTCTTGCGCGGCTGTTCATCCGGGACAGCCGCCATACGGACGATCCCCGCGTCCGCGCCGCTTACGGCACGCTATGCTCGGCGGTTGCCATAGCGCTCAATATCCTGCTGGCCGCCGCGAAATTCATCGTCGGCACGCTCGTCGGATCGGTTTCGATCACGGCGGACGCAATGAACAACCTCTCCGACGTCGGCAGCGGCGCACTCACGCTCGTCGGGTTTCGCCTGTCGGGGAAAAAGCCCGATCTCGAGCATCCGTTCGGCCACGGGCGGATCGAGTATGTGATGGGGCTTGTTATTGCGGGGCTGATCCTCTATGCCGGGATCGACGCGCTGCGCGGCGCTCTCGGCAAGCTGCTGCATCCGGAGCCGATGGAATTCACCTGGGCGGCGGCGGCGGTGCTTGCGCTCTCCATCCTCGTGAAAATATATATGTCGGTGTTTTACCGGCGTATCGGGCGGAAGATCGGCTCAACGACGATGGAAATGTCCGGCGCGGACGCGCTCACCGACACGATCTCCACGGCGCTCACGCTTGTGTGTCTGCTCGTTTATAAATTTACCGGGCTGGATCTCGACGCTTACGCCGGCATCATCGTGGCGGGACTTCTGCTCAAAACCGGGTACGGGGGCGGAAAGGAAACGCTTGGGCAGCTCCTCGGCCAGCGGCCGAGCGCGGAGCTTGCGGAAAAGGTACGGCAGATCGTGCTGTCGTACCCGGAAGTTCTGGCCATTCACGATCTTGTCATCCACGACTACGGCCCGGGCCGCTGCCACGTCTCCCTCCACGCGGAGGTGAACGGCGAGGAAAACATTTACGAGCTGCATGAGGCGATCGACCGCGCGATGAGCGAGCTGGATCATAAGCTCGGCTGCTTCTCCGTCATCCACATGGACCCCGTGGACACGAAAAACGAGAGGCTGGCGGAGCTGCGCGAGGAAACGGTGCAGCTTCTGCGGGAGATCGATCCCGTGCTCAGCCTGCACGACTTCCGCATGGTGCCGGGCATTCAGCGGACGAATCTCGTCTTTGACGTGCTCGTGCCGTTCGGATATAAGCTCTCGGACGAGGACGTGCGCAAAGCGATCCGCGCCGCCGTGGAAGAGCGCCACCCGGACTGCCGGTGCGTCATTCAGATCGATAAATCCTATACATAACGCGAATTTCGCTGCGGGGCGTACAAAACCACGGATTTTGTACGCCCTGCGGCGTTGACAAGGCGCGAAAAACGTGGTAGAACAATAGACGCCGGGACAGACCGGCAAATTCTTGAATCGCCAAACCAAATACGGCTTATCAAGAGTGGTGGAGGGAACGGCCCTGTGAAGCCCGACAACCTGTGCGTGAGCATAAGGTGCCAAATCCGTCGGCGGAAGTCGAAAGATAAGATGTTTTATCGCTCCGCCGTAAGCACGGGAACATCCCGGCCAGAGGCGCGGCGATATTTTTTCTTTCAGGAGGACACCATGGCAAACTATCTCTTCACATCCGAAAGCGTCACCGAAGGCCATCCCGACAAGATCTGCGACCAGATCTCCGACGCGGTGCTCGACGCCATTCTCGAAAAGGACCCCGACGGCCACGTCGCATGCGAATGCTCCGCCACGACCGGTCTTGTTCTCGTCATGGGCGAGATCACCACGAGCTGCTACGTCGATATCCCGAAGATCGTGCGCGACGTCGTGCGCGACATCGGCTATGACCGTGCGAAGTTCGGTTTTGACTGCGAGACCTGCGCAGTCCTCACCTCCATCCACGAGCAGTCCGCCGATATCGCGATGGGCGTCAACGAGTCGCTCGAGCGCAGGCAGGGCGGCGAGGGCGACGATCTCACCAACGGCGCCGGCGACCAGGGCATGATGTTCGGCTACGCCTGCGACGAAACGCCGGAACTCATGCCGCTGCCCATCTCTCTCGCGCACAAAATGGCGCGCCGTCTGACCGAGGTGCGCAAGAACGGCACGCTCGACTATCTCCGCCCGGACGGAAAGACTCAGGTCACCGTCGAATACGACAGGGACAACCGCCCCGTGCGCATCGATACGGTCGTCGTCTCCTCCCAGCACGCGCCGGAGGTATCGCTTGAGCAGATCCGCGAGGATATTATCCGCGAGGTCGCGCTGCCCGTGATCCCTGCCGGGCTCAATAAGGGCGATATCCGCTTCTTCGTCAACCCCACCGGCCGTTTCGTCATCGGCGGCCCGCAGGGCGACAGCGGTCTCACCGGCCGCAAGATCATCGTCGATACCTACGGCGGCAGCGCGCCCCACGGCGGCGGCGCTTTCTCCGGCAAGGACCCGACGAAGGTGGACCGCAGCGCCGCTTACGCCGCGCGCTACGTGGCGAAGAACATCGTCGCCGCCGGCCTCGCCCACCGCTGCCAGGTGCAGCTCGCCTACGCCATCGGCGTGGCCGAGCCGGTCAGCGTAAACGTCACGACGTTCGGCACCGGCGCGGTGTCCGACAAAGCGCTGGAAGAGGCCGTGAAGAAGGTTTTTGACCTGCGCCCGACCGCCATCATCCGCGATCTTGACCTCCGCAAGCCGATCTACCGCCGTCTCGCCGCCTACGGCCACATGGGACGCGAGGATCTTGGCGTCGCCTGGGAAAAGACCGACCGCACCGAGAAGCTGAAAAAGGCCGTACAGGGCTGATTTTCAAAAAAACATCCTATAAGGAGGGCAAACCCATGAATGAGGAAATGCTGCGCGGCCTTACCGAGCGCCGCACGAACCGCGCTTTTGCGCCCGAGCAGATCAGCGACGAGGAGCTGCACAAGGTGCTCGCCGCCGGTATGAACGCGCCGACCGCCAAAAACGGCCAGAGCCCGATCATCATCGCGGTGCAGAATCCGGAGGAGGTTGCCGCGGTCAACGCGCTCAACGCAAAGTTTACTCTGAACGCCAACCCCTACTATGGCGCGCCCACCATTTTGCTTGTGCTCGTGCCGCGCGGTTTTCCGCTCGGCGATCTCGACGGCGCGGCGGTTCTCACGAACCTGTGCAATGGCGCGTATGCCGTCGGGCTCGCGTCCTGCTGGATCAACCGGCCGCAGTTCATGTTTGAGACGAACGAGGGCCGCGAGATGCTCAAGCGCTGGGGCGTGGAGGGCGACTGGCGCGGCGTCGGCTCCGTGGCGGTCGGCCACCCCGCCGCCCCTGACCCAGAGGCAAAGCCCCGCAAGGAAAATTACTGCTATATCGTGAAATAACAAAACGGCGGCAAGGTCTGAACTGACCTTGCCGCCGCAGCTTTAGCCGGTAATATAATAGGTTTGCGTATGGAGTACTTTTCCGGATTCTGTGGTTGTTGTTTCGGTTTCGCCCTTTTTATAGTTGAATTTTTCCGCCAAATGGATGCTTGCTGCATTTCGGATATCCACGTTGTAAATGTAATACAGATACTGGCCGGTCGCGTTTAGGTGGTCTACCAGCCCCTTAAGCGCTTCGTAGCCATATCCCTTCCCGTGCGCAGAGCTTTTCAGCCATAGCCCGAGCTCCGGCGTTTTTCCGGAAATATCAAACGCTTCCATACTTCCTAAAAATTCACTGTCATGCGTGAGAATGACTAGCTCCAACATGTCTCCGCGCTCCATGGCCTTGACGAAGTTGGACATGACGATATCCGCCGTATGAATATCGGGGAAACTGTCCGGATATTGGTATTTTGTGATTTCGGCAGTAAATTCTTTGTAATATGGTGCCAGGAATGCGGCGGAAAACGGCTGTATGGTAAGCCTTTCCGTTTTTATCATGAACTCCATAACCGTTTTTCTCTCTCAAATTCCTGCTTGGATTTTATTCGTCCAGCTTGAGTACCGCGAGGAAGGCCTCCGTCGGGATCTGCACCGTGCCGAGCTGGCGCATTTTCTTTTTGCCTTCCTTCTGCTTTTCGAGCAGCTTTTTCTTTCGCGTGATGTCGCCGCCGTAGCACTTGGCGAGAACGTCCTTGCGCATGGCGCGCACCGTTTCGCGCGCGATGATCTTGCCGCCGATGGCCGCCTGCACGGGCACCTCAAAGAGCTGGCGGGGGATGTTGTCGCGCAGCTTTTCGCACAGCTTGCGCGCGCGGCCGTAGGCCTTTTCGCGGTGGGCGATGAAGCTCAGCGCGTCCACCTGGTCGCCGTTCAAGAGCATATCCACCTTCACAAGGTCGGACGGGACATACTCCGAGAGTTCGTAGTCGAGCGAGGCGTAGCCCTTCGTCTTGGCCTTGAGCGTGTCGAAAAAGTCGTAGATGATCTCGTTGAGCGGCATTTCGTAATGCATCTCCACGAGCCGCTGATCGAGATACTGCATGTTCTTATAAACGCCGCGGCGCTCCTGGCAGAGCGGCATGATGTTGCCGACGAACTCGTTCGGCGTGATGATCGTCACCTTGACGAACGGCTCGAGCGACTCGGCGATCGACGCCGGGTCGGGGTAGTTGTGCGGGTTATCGACGAACACCGTGGTGCCGTCGGTCTTTTTGACCTCGTAGATGACGGAGGGCAGCGTCGTGACGAGATCAAGGTTGAACTCGCGCTCGAGCCGCTCCTGAATGACCTCCATGTGCAGCATGCCGAGGAAGCCGCAGCGGAAGCCGTACCCGAGCGCAATGGACGTTTCCGGCTCGTAGGAGAGGGAGGCGTCGTTGAGCTTGAGCTTGTCGAGCGCGTCGCGCAGATCGGGGAATTTGGAGCCGTCCTCGGTGTAAATGCCGCAGTATACCATGCTGCGCGCCGGACGGTAGCCGGGCAGCGCCTCGGCGCAGGGGCGCGCACTCTCGGTGACGGTATCGCCGACGCGGGTATCCTCCACGTTTTTGATGCTCGCCGTGAAGTAGCCGACGTCGCCTGCGGCGAGCTCGCCGCAGGGGTCCAGCCCCATCGGGCGCAGATGCCCGACTTCGAGAACCTTATATTCCGCGCCCGTGGCCATCAGGCGGATGGGCGTGTCCTTGCGGATCACGCCGTCCACGACGCGCACGAGAACGATAACGCCGCGGTAGGCGTCGTACTGGCTGTCGAAGATCAGCGCCTTGAGGGGCGCTGCGGCGTCGCCCTTCGGCGCCGGGACGTGCTTGACGATGTATTCCGGCACGGACTCGACGTTGACGCCGTTTTTCGCGGAGATCTCCGGCGCGTCCATCGCCGGGATGCCGATAATGTCCTCGATCTCGGTCTTGGTGCGCTCCGGGTCGGCGGCGGGCAGGTCGATCTTGTTGATGACGGGCAGAATTTCCAAATCGTGCTCCAGCGCAAGATAGGTGTTGGCGAGCGTCTGCGCCTCCACACCCTGCGAAGCGTCCACGACGAGCACCGCGCCCTCGCACGCGGCGAGCGAGCGGGAGACCTCGTAGTTGAAGTCCACATGGCCCGGCGTGTCGATGAGATTGAGCGTGTAGGTTTCACCGTCTCTGGCCTTATAGGTCAAGCCGACGGCGCGCGCCTTGATGGTGATGCCGCGCTCGCGCTCAAGATCCATATTGTCAAGGATCTGCTCGGACATTTCGCGCTTCTCCACCGCGCCGCACAGCTCGATGAGCCGGTCGGACAGCGTGGATTTGCCGTGGTCGATGTGCGCAATGATGGAAAAATTCCGGATATGGCTCTGGTCGATCATAGGGGGTACTCCTCAAAAAAAGAATCAGTGCGTGCTCTCCAGCTGCGCGGCAAGGGCGCGAAGCTCCTCTGCCAGCGCGTGCAGCCGCGGCGCGGGGTCGCCGTCCGGCTCGTCCGTCCGGCCCAGCAGATAGTCCGCCGAAACGCCGTAGTATTCGCACGCCCGGCAGACGAAGTCCAACCCCGGCTCGCGCGCGCCGTTTTCATAGTGCGAGAGCAGCGCCTGCGATATGCCGAGATCCGCCGCCGCCGTGCGCTGCGAGGCGCCCTTTTTGCGCCGCAGCTCGGACATGGTTTCCGAAAACCCTCTTGTCATGGGGCTGATCGCTCCTTTGCGTTGATTACTTTCTGTATTATAACAGGAGAGTTCCGTGTTTGTAAAGGTTGACTTTTCCGCAAATCGTGATAGTATATTTATGCTAAAAAAATGTTTTTTTCGGAGGGTTTCCCCATGTTTGACAAACTGATCGACATTTTAAAAGCCAATCCCCGCCGCATCGTGTTCACCGAGGGTCCCGACGCCCGTATCCTTGAGGCGGCCTCCCGCCTGAAGAAGGACGGCTTCCTCACCCCGGTGCTCGTCGGCAACGTGGAAGAGGTCAAGGCCGCGGCTGCGAAGGGCGGCTTCGACATCGAAGGCCTTGAGATCATCGATCCGCTGACCTATGACAGGATGGAGGAGATGGTCGAGGCGATGGTCGCTCTGCGCAAGGGCAAGATGACGGCCGACGAGTGCCGCGCGCTTTTGAAGAAGGGCAACTACTTCGGCACGATGCTCGTGAAGATGGGCGTGGCCGACTCCCTGCTCGGCGGCGCTACCTACTCCACGGCTGACACCGTCCGCCCCGCGCTGCAGCTCATCAAGACCAAGCCCGGCGCGCACCTCGTTTCCTCCTGCTTCATTCTCCAGCGCGGCGACGAGCTCCTCGCCATGGGCGACTGCGCCATCAACATCTCCTACGAGGACAGCGTGGACAAGGAAGGCAACGTGACCGTTTCCGCCGCGCAGAAGCTCGCCGAGGTCGCCGTTGAGACCGCCAAGACCGCCAGGATCTTCGGCATGGACCCGAAGGTCGCCATGCTCTCCTTCTCCACCAACGGCTCCGGCAAGGGCGCGACGGTCGCGCTCAGCCACGAGGCCACCAAGATCGCCAAGGAAATGGCGCCCGACGTGGACATTGACGGCGAGATGCAGTTTGACGCCGCCGTGTCTCCCACCGTCGGCCAGCTCAAGTTCCCCGGCTCCAAGGTCGCGGGCTATGCGAACACCTTTATTTTCCCCTGTATCGAGGCCGGCAACATCGGCTACAAGATCGCGCAGCGTCTCGGCGGCTACGCCGCCTACGGCCCGATCCTGCAGGGCCTGAACGCCCCGATCAACGACCTCTCCCGCGGCTGCAACGCCGACGAGGTCTACAAGATGGCCATCATCACCGCCGCTCTCGCCTGAGCTCTGAAGTACATAACGCAGAAAGCTCCCGTTCGTGAAAACGAACGGGAGCTTTCTGCGTTTTAAAAGCGCGGGGCGGACGTTATCGTCGTGACGGCGGGCGTCACTGTCGGCGAGGAGGACGGCGCTTTTCTCTTTACCAACGCGGGAAAACAGGATATAATCTCATTGGAGAAGCCCCTCGAGCAGGAGCTTTACGCCGATGCCGACCAGGATGACGCCGCCGGCGATCTCCGCCTTTTTCGGTTGGATGCCGGGGATACGGCTCGCGGCCATGGCGCCGGCGAAGGCGATGAGGAACGTTGTGCAGCCAATGACGGCGCACGAGAGCGCCACGCCGGGCGACGGCGGCGAGAACGCGAAACTCACGCCGACGGCGAGCGCGTCGATGCTTGTTGCCACGGCGAGCGCGAGCAGCCGTTTGTGAGAGAGCAGCGCCATGCCGCCGGAGCCTTCCTCGCCGCCGCGCACGGCCTCAAGGATCATTTTGCCGCCGATGAACGCGAGCAGCGCAAAGCTCACATAGGGGCCGACGGCCGTGACATAGCCGGACACCGTGCTGCTGAGAACGTAGCCTGCGAGCGGCATGAGAAACTGGAACGCGCCGAAATACAGACCGTGCCAGAGAGCGTAACTTGTTTTAAACGGACGCATGGCGATACCGTTCGTAACGGACACCGCGAACGCGTCCATGGAAAGGGAAATACCGATGAGTATAACAGAAAGCATGGGAGCCTCCGCACAGGAAAAGAATATGGCCGCCGCACTCGCGCTCGCGCGCGAGGCCGCCGCCGCGGGGGAGATACCGGTCGGCTGTGTGATCACCGACGGCGCGGGGAGCGTAATCGGAAGAGGGAGAAACCGGCGCGAGGAGGGAGCGGATGCGACCGCCCACGCCGAGATCGAGGCGATCCGCGAGGCCTGCCGTGCGCGCGGCACATGGCGGCTCGACGGATGCACGCTCTATGTGACGCTCGAGCCCTGCCCCATGTGCGCCGGGGCGATCTTGAACGCGCGCATCCCCACGGTGGTGTACGGCGCGCGGGAAGCGAAAAGCGGCTCGTGCGGCAGCGTGATCGATTTGTTTTTTGAAAACTACGGCTTTCAGCCGCGGGTATACGGCGGCGTGATGAAGGACGAGTGCGCCGCGCTTCTGCGGGATTTCTTTTTTCGGATGCGGGAGAGATAAAAGGCATTTTAATGGGAGCCGAGAAATCGGCTCCCATTTTCATTGGTTTTTGAGCGTTCCGTCCGGGTTGAAGAGGGGCAGGGGGGCGAGCACCGTGATGTCGTGCCGCTCGATCGCGCCGCCCTCGGCGAGAACCGCCATTTTGCCTACAATGTTGCCGCCGGCCTTCTTTACGAGCTCTTCCATGGCGCGCAGGCTCTCGCCGGTGGAGATCACGTCGTCCACGATGAGAATGCGCTTGCCCTTCATGCGCTCGGCGTCCGCGGTGTCGATAACAAGCGTCTGCGTGCCGGCCGTGGTGATGGAGTGCACATGCACCTCAAAAATGCCGGTCATATACGCCTTGGCCTTCTTGCGGGCGAGAAGATACTCAATGCCGCTCTGGCGGGACATTTCGTAGGCGAGAGGGATCGCCTTGGCTTCGGGCGCGATGATGTAATCAAACTCCGGGGCACGCTTCAAAAGCTCCTTGGCGGCGTGGATGGTCATTTCCACATCGCCGAACATGACGAACGCGCCGATGTAGAGATCGTCGCTCACCGGGCAGAGCGGCAGATCGCGCTTGAGGCCGGCGATATCCATGGTGTAGGTCATCATTGTTGTTGTCTCCTTTTCATTTTATACATCCAATCCGGTGAGATACCGCCGGATCATATCCAAAGCGTTGCTGGCCGCGATGAGCCGGATGCGCGGCCGCGGCGCGTGGCCGCATTGCAGACGGCGGACGAAGCAGCCGCCGCGCGAGGCGAGAGCCACGAACACCAGTCCCACGTCGTCCCCGTCGGGCCCCGCCCAGCCGGTGATGCCGACGCCGATGTCGCTGCCGAGCGCCTTGCGCACGCGCTTGGCCATCTTTGCCGCGACCGGCATGCTCACGACGCCGTTTTCGGCGATGAGATCCTCGTCCATATCGAGCAGGCGGACCTTGGCGTCCTCGGTATACGTCACGACGCCGCCGAGGAAGTGCGCGCTCGCGCCGGGGATATCGGTGATGCGCTGCGCGAGCAGACCGCCCGTGCAGCTCTCCGCCACGGCGAGCGACGTGTTTTTCTCCTGCAGAAGCTGCAGTACGCGCTCTTCGAGCGAGGCGCAGTCTATGCCGTAAACAAGATCGCCCATTTTATCGCAGATATCCTCGATCACCGGCGCCATGAGCGCTTCGCATTCCGCCTCGTTTGCGCCCTTGGCGGTGACGCGCACCCAGCATTCGCCCTCGCGGGAGTACGGCGCAACGGTGGGGTTCGCCCCGTCCATAAAGGAGCGCAGGCGCGTTTCCATCGCGCTCTCGCCGATGCCGAAGAAGCGGATCATATGCGAGCGTATCACGGCGCCGGAGAGCTTCTGGAGGTACGGCATCACATGGTTTCGCAGCATCGTGACGCACTCTCTCGGCGGGCCGGGCAGCATCACGACGCGTACGGGCCCGTCCTCAAGGATGCAGCCCGGCGCGGTGCCGCAGTCGTTCGGCAGCATGATGCTCCCCTCCGGGAGGTACGCCTGCCGGAGATTGTTGTCGGTAAAGCTCCGGCCGCGCTCGGCAAAGTATTCGCGGATATCCGCGAGCGCGTCCTCGTTCAGATACAGCTTCCGGTCAAAGGCGCGCGCGAGCGTCTGCTTGGTGAGATCGTCGCACGTTGGGCCGAGGCCGCCGGTCGTGATGATGAGATCGGCACGGTTCCGCGCGCGGTAAATGCACTCGGTGAGCCGGGCGGGATTGTCGCCGACAACGGTGTGCCAGTATACGTTCACGCCCAGCTCCGCCAGCGCGAGAGAAATGTCCCGCGCGTCGGTGTTGACCGTGCCGCCGAGCAGAAGCTCCGTCCCGACGGAGAGAATTTCGGCGTTCATAAAACGTCTCCTTACATCAGAAAATCAGGGCGGCGCCGGAGCCGACATGGTGCGGGGCGCCCTCAGGGGTCAAAGCGCACGCGCTCGATGCCGGCCATCGCCTCTGCGACAAGACCTTCGATATCGAGCGCAGACTCCGCTTCCTCCACGGCGTCGAGACGGGGCCGCGTGCGGGGATGGCGCGGCGTGAACACGGTGCAGCAGTCCTCGTAGGGCAGCGTGGACAGCTCGAACGTGCCGATCCTGCGGGAGAGGCGGACGATCTCCTCCTTATCAAAGCCGATGAGCGGGCGCAGCACGGGCAGACGCGTGACGGCCTCGGTGCAGCCGAGCGCTTCCATCGTCTGCGAGGCGACCTGGCCGAGATTTTCGCCCGTGACGAGCGCCTTCGCGCCGTTGCGGTCGGCGACCTCCTGCGCGATGCGCATCATAAACCGGCGCATGATAAGCGTGAAATATTCCTCGGGGCACTTGTCGCGGATCTCGGTCTGGATGTGCGTGAACGGCACGACCTCCACGGTGAGCCGCCCGCAGTAGGCGGTAAGCTCCTTGGCAAGATCGAGCACCTTCTGCTTGGCCAGCTCCGAGGTGTACGGGAACGAGAAGAAATGCACCGGGATCATATGTACGCCGCGCTTGGCGATCATATACGTCGATACCGGCGAATCGATGCCGCCGGAGAGAAGCGTGACCGCCGTGCCGCCGCAGCCGACGGGCAGGCCGCCCGCGCCGGGCAGCGGCGGGCGGTGGATATAGGCGGCGCGCTCGCGCACCTCCACGTGCACGGTAAGCTCCGGGGCGTGCACGTCCACGGCCGTTTCCGGGAACGCCTCGGCCAGCTCGCCGCCGACGTACTGGCTGACTTCGATGGAGGTCATCGGGAACGCCTTGTCCGCGCGGCGGGTCTCGACCTTGAAGCTCTTGGCTTCGCGCATGGCGTCCGCCATATACTCGATGGCCTTGCGCGCCATCGCCTCGGGCGTTTTGTCGCACGCGGCGGCGCGCACCACGGCGGCGATGCCGAACACCTTCGTCATGGCCTGCTGCGTTTCGTCCATGTCGATATTGTCCGACTTCGGCTCGACATAGATCGTGGACTGCGTGCACGTCACGTCAAACTCGCCGAGCGAGCGCAGACGGCGCTTGACGTTAGAGATGAGCTTCTGCTCAAAGTATTTCTTGTTCAGACCCTTGAGAACGATCTCGCCCTGCTTGAGAAGAATGATGTCCTGCATATTGACCTCACACATATTGTAGTAGCTCCGCCGGGGCGCTTATGATCCCCAGCGCGGCACAATTCTCTAATTTATCGCGGTCCCAGTAGCCCCAGCTGCACAGGACGCAGGGGAGCGAGGCGTTTTTCGCCGTTTCGCTGTCCACACCGGAATCGCCGACATAGAGCGCGCGGGACGGCGCGGCGCCGAGCGCTTTGAGCGCATCGTATACCGCGTCCGGCGCGGGCTTTGCGGGGCGGCCCGGCTTTCGGCCCTCAACGTGGGAGATCCGATCCCCAAGGAACCTTCGCAGCATCGGCGCGGCGTCGGTGTGGTCCTTGTTCGTGACGCACGCGGTGCGGATGCCGCGTTCATGCAGCGCGTCCAGAAGCTCCGGGATGCCCTCGTAGGGCGTCACATGCTCCTGCGCGTGGGCGGCGTAGAGCGAAGCATAAACGGCGAGCGTCTCATCAACGAGCGCTTCCTGCCCCGCGCCGAGCGCGCGGGTGATGAGCGTTTTTGCGCCGTTGCCGACCATGGAACGGATCTCGGGAACGGTCCGCTCCGGGCGGTGCATTTTGCCAAGCGCGCCGTTGACGGCCGCGGCAATGTCGGCAAGCGTATATAAGAGCGTTCCGTCCAGATCGAACAGAACGGCGTCGAATCGGTTCATGGCGCAGCCTCCGGGGAGGAAGAGATGAGAAAATCGTAGGTGCGGTACTGCACGGCCTCGGCGATGTGCTCGGGCGCGATGTCCTTCGCTCCGGCAAGATCGGCGATCGTGCGCGCGACGCGCAGTATGCGGTCGTAGCTTCGCGCCGTGAGACCGAGCGCGCGGAAGGCGTCCTTCATAAGCGCGTCGCCCCCGGGAGTGAGAGAGCAGTATCGTTCCATGTCGCGCGGGGACATATTGGCGTTGCTCACCGTGCCGGAGGAAAAGCGTTTTCGCTGCACTTCCCGCGCACGGTTGACGCGCTGCCGTATGGTTTCGGAGCTCTCGCCGTCCGGGCGGCGGCGCAGCTCGTCGTAGGCGAGCGCAGGGACCTCCACGATGATGTCGATCCGATCCATGAGCGGGCCGGAGATCCTGGCGTGGTAGGCGCGGACGGACTTTTCGCTGCACCGGCAGCGGCCGCCCGGCTGCCCGTACCAGCCGCATTTGCAGGGGTTCATGGCGCACACGAGCATGAACCGGCTGGGGTATACCGCCGTTCCGGCGGCGCGCGAGACAGTCACAACGCCGTCCTCGAGCGGCTGGCGCATGACTTCGAGCACGTCCCGGTGGTATTCGGGAAGCTCGTCGAGAAACAGCACGCCGTTGTGCGCGAGCGATACCTCGCCCGGCTGGAGCTGCGCTCCGCCCGCCATGGCCGCGGCGGAGAGCGTGTGGTGCGGCGCACGGAAGGGCCGCTGGCGCAATATGGGGCGCTTTTCGTCTGTGAGACCGCAGACGCTCCATATGCCGGTGGACTCCATCGTTTCCTCGCGGCTCATGTCCGGCAGTATGCCGGGGAGACGCTTGGCGAGCATCGACTTGCCCGAGCCCGGCGGGCCGACCATGAGCACGTTATGTCCGCCCGCGGCGGCGACCTCAAGCGCACGCTTGACGTTTTCCTGCCCCTTTACCTCGGCATAGTCGGGGAAGACCAGCTCTTCCGCACCCGGCACGGGCGGCTCGGCGGGGGTGATTTTCTTTTCGCCCGAGAGATGCGCCAGAAGCTCCGGGACGGTATGTACCGGATAGACGGTGAGGCGGTCGGCGTAGGCGGCCTCGCGCGCGTTGCCCGCGGGGACGTACAGCTCCCGGATGCCGGCCTTCTCGGCGGCGAGCGCCATGGGGAGCGCGCCGCGCACCGGGCGCACCTCGCCCGAGAGCGAAAGCTCGCCGATCACGGCGGCGTCCGGCGGCAGCGGCTTTGCCTGCCCGGAAGCGATGAGAATGCCGAGCAGGATGGGGAGATCGTATACGGTGCCGGCCTTTTTCCGGTCGGCGGGCGCGAGATTCACGGTGACGCGGCTGACGGGAAAGTCGAGAGCGCAGTTTTTCACCGAGGCGCGCACGCGCTCGCGCGCCTCCTTTACGGCGGCGTCGGGCAGACCGACAAGATCAAACTGCGGCAGCCCTCCGGAGAGAAAGATCTCCGCCGAGACTTCATAGCCGCCGATGCCCTGCAAGCCGAGCGAACGTATTTTCGCAACCATATCCCCGCCGCCTTTCTTAAAAATCGAATCGGGAACGCTTATCCGCGGATGGCCTGCGCCCTGCGGCGCAGCGCGAGCGCGGCGTTGATCTTCGCCGCAGCTTCCGCCGGGGTGAGCTTTTCCTGCGTGCCCGCGGCCATGTCCTTGAGCGATACGACGCCCGCGGCGGCCTCGTCGCCGCCGATGATGAGCGCGAACGGAATGCCGGATTTATCCGCAAAGCCGATCTTCTGCTTGAACTTGCGGTTTTCAAAATAGATCTGCGTTTTGACGCCCTCGGCGCGCAGCGCCGTGGCGGTCTCCACGGCAAACGCCATGCAGTCGGTATCCATCGGGATGACGACGGCCTCGGCAGGGGCGGTGAGAATGTCCTTGGAGAGCATGTCCTGCTCCTGCAGCACATAGAAAAGGCGCGTCACGCCGATGGAGATGCCGACGCCGGGGAGCGTGCGGTCGGTGTAGTACCCGGCGAGATTGTCGTACCGTCCGCCGGAGCAGATCGAGCCGATCTCCGGATGGTCGGTCATCACGGTCTCGTACACCGTGCCGGTGTAGTAGTCGAGCCCGCGCGCGATCGTGAGATCGATCTCAAAATTCTCCGCCGGAACGCCGAACGAGCCGACGTACTCTACAACGGTGGCGAGCTCGTGCAGACCGAGATCGAACGTCTCGTTCTTCCCCTCGTACCGGCGCAGGAAGGCAAGCTTCTCCGCGCTCGTGCCGGGGAAGGAGATGAACTCGAGAACCTTATCGGCGGCCTCCGGTTCAACGGCAAACTCATCCACGAGCACGGCGCGCACCTTGCCGGGGCCGATCTTGTCGAGCTTGTCGATCGTGCGCATCACGTCGCCGGATTTCTCCGTCAGCCCGAGCAGAGCGAAAAAGCCGTTCAGGACCTTGCGGTTGTTCACGCGGATACGGAAGTTTTTGAGTCCGAGCGCGTGGAACGTGCGGTAAATGACGGCGGGGATCTCGGCCTCGTTCATAATGTCGAGCCTGCCGTCGCCGATGATGTCGATATCCGCCTGATAAAACTCGCGGAAGCGGCCGCGCTGCGCGCGCTCGCCGCGGTAGACCTTGCCGATCTGGTAGCGGCGGAACGGGAACGTAAGCTCGTTGGCGTGCAGCGCGACATACTTCGCGAGCGGCACGGTGAGATCAAAGCGGAGGGCAAGGTCGCTCTCGCCCTTGGTGAAGCGGTAGATCTGTTTTTCGGTCTCGCCGCCGCCCTTGGCGAGAAGCACGTCGGCGCTCTCGATGACGGGCGTGTCGAGCGGCGTGAAGCCGTAGAGAGCATAGCTCTCGCGCAGCGTCGCCATGACGCGCTGCATTTTCTTCTGATCCTCCGGCAGAAGCTCCATGAAGCCGGAAAGTGTGTGCGGTCGGATCTGAGCCATGGGGGAATCCTCCTTTGAATAGAGAATGGATAGCTGGCCGCTGCCGGCTATCCATTCCTCGGAAAAGTTGTAGGGTGTTTTTATTTTTTCTTCGGGTTGACGATATCGCGCCAGTCCAGATCGCCCCGGCGGAGACCCTGCACAAGCACCTCGGCGGTGGCGACGTTGGAAGCGAAGGGAATGCTGTGCTGGTCGCACAGCCGGGCGATGGCGTCCACATCCTTCGTGTTGGCTTTGGGGTCGCAGAAGAAGAGCACAAGGTCGATCTCGTTGTAGGCAATGCGCGCGCCGATCTGCTGCGAGCCGCCCTGCGAGCAGGGAAGATACAGCGTGACCGGCAGCCCCGTCGCCTCGGCGACGAGCTTGCCCGTGGTGTTTGTGGCACAGATGTCGTGGCCGGAGAGAATGCCGCAGTAGGCAATGCAGAATTGGACCATAAGCTCCTTTTTGCCGTCATGGGCGAGAAGAGCAATATTCATGCTTTGGCACCTCCGTATATTTCTGATGGTATGAGCAGATACAACCGATTGAATTATAACCGCAAAAAGCGTTCTTTGCAACGGAAAATTCCGATTATTTCAGCAGAGAATACGCATTTTCCACCGTGTTGACGTTGGACTGGAACGTGAAGTAATAATCCACGATCTTTCGCGCGACCGGCGAGAGCGTGGCGCCCGCGCCGCCCTTTTCCACGGCGATCGCAATGGCGATCTCCGGGTTGTCGCCGTAGGGGGCATAGAGAATGAACATGGCGTTGTTTACAAGCCCCTCGCCGCGCTGCGCCGTTCCGGTTTTGGCGGCGGCGACAATATTGCTGTCGAGCCAGTGCTCCTTGAGCGTGCTCGCCGCGTCGTAGAGCACACCGTACATGCCGTACTGGAGATAGCCGAAGATCTCGGGGTCGATGTCGAGCCGGCTGAGCACCTCGGTCTCGCGCTGGAAGAGCGTTTTGGAGTAATCGTAGCTGCGCACCTCCTTGAGAAGGGAAGCGCTGTAGCGTGTGCCGCCGTTGGCGATCGCGGCGCAGTATTCCGCCATCTGCAGCGGCGTGAACTCCGTAAACGACTGGCCGATGGCGCTCTGGAGCGTGTCGCCCTGGAACCAGGGGATACCGGTGTACTGCTCCTTGAAGCTCTGGGTAGACATCTGGCCGGTGACTTCCGGAAGCTCGATGCCGGTGTTCTCGCCGAGACCGTAGAGCTTGGCGTAGTACGCCATCTTATCGATGCCGAGCTCGTCGCCGTA
>SFFV01000041.1 GCA_004557735.1 Clostridiales bacterium | reverse complement strand
GCCGCCCGACTACTTCACTGCCGACGGCCAGCTCTGGGGCAACCCGCTCTACGACTGGGACCGCATGCGCTCGGACGGCTACCGCTGGTGGATCCGGCGCCTGAGAGCCGCCGGCAAGCTCTATGACACCGTGCGCATCGACCACTTCCGCGGTCTGGAGAGCTACTGGGCGGTGCCTTACGGCGCGGAGAACGCCCGCGCCGGCCGCTGGCGCAAGGGCCCCGGCGAGAGCTTTATCGATGCGATCAAGACGGCGCTCCCCGGTCTCGACATCATCGCCGAGGATCTCGGCTTTATGACCCCGGAGGTCATCGCCCTGCGCGAGTATTCGGGCTTCCCCGGCATGAAGGTGCTACCGGCACGCACGACAACGCCACGCTCGCCCAGTGGCTGGGCGACGCGAAGGGCGACGATGTGGCTTACGCCAAGCGGTATCTCGGCCTGAACGACGAGGAGGGATACGTCAACGGCATCATCCGCGGCGGCATGAGCTCGGTGGCGGATCTTTTCGTCGCGCAGATGCAGGACTGGCTCGCCCTCGGCGGCGAGTCGCGCATGAATGTCCCCGGCGTCCTCGGCCACGGCAACTGGTGCTGGCGCATGCTGCCCGGCGCGCTCACCGACGAGCTCGCCGACCACATCGCCGCCATGACGGCCATGTACAGCCGGTAAAATGATTTATTCAAAAGCCGCCCCGGATGATCGGTTCATCCGGGGCGGCAAAACTTTTTAATTCAGTGATTTCAGCCGGTAACGTCAAGCAACTTTTTCATTACACGGTTATTTACATCCATGTAATACTTCAGCTCTTCGTTGTTCAGATCCTCGCTTTCCCAAGCCTTGAATTTTTCATCCATGTCCGAGAGCTTTCCCATGAGACTCATGTACTTTGTAAGAATGGAAAGATCGGACGGGTTGTTCATGTACTTTTTCAGAATGTCGCAGTATTCGTTGTAGAACGCTTCGTAGCTGTCCATGGCTTCCTTAAATTCGGGACGCAGCCCGGCCTCTGCGGAAGGCTCAGTGGTCGGTTCTGCGGACGGTTCCGGAATCGTCTGATCGTCTGAAACCTTTTCCAAATAACAAACCGTGCCGTCATCCATGTTTATTACAAGCCGGTTGTTGATCAAAGGAAGCGTTACGTTGTTTACGGATATGCCTTCCTCCGTGATGTTCCATTTGAGCATATTTTGCTCATCCTGCACATAAAGGCAGCCTGTCCCATCTTCGCACAGAATAAGCCCGATATGACTTGCATTATAATTTCCGTTTTTTTCCAATGCCTCAACTGTTGCGGAAATACCGTTCTGCTCAATGGAGACAACTTCCCATGTTCCATAGTATGTGCTTTCCGTGGGTTCTTCCGGCTGCGGTTCAACGACCGGCTCGGCGGTTGGCTCGGCAGTTGGTTCTGCGGACGCGGGCGGATCATTGACGGGGGAATCTTTTGCAGGAGAAGCATCGCTGCCGCAGGCAGCGAGAGAAAACAGCATGACGAGCGAGAGAAGCGCGGCGACCAGTTTTTTCATTTCTTTCCTCCTAAAAAATAAAAAGTGCGGCTACCGGAGCAGCCGCACAAAAAACGCAAACTCCGATAGTCGCCAAACCAACTCTGCGGAAAAGGAAACCCTCATGCCTACAGAAACGGAATTTGCATTTTTATCAAATTCAGTTTGTAGGCAAAAAAGAGTATAATACGCCCTGGGAGAGAAATATCCTTTTCGCAGTATTGAGTTGGTTTGGCGTATATATTATACCACCGTTTTTTTCGTTTTGGAAGATTGAATATGATAAACCTGTAAGAAATTTGCGCAGAAATGCGGCGCGTTAAAGTTTTACAGCATTTTCTGTAAGCTTTTTGCCCCGAATTGCGTCTATAAGGGTGAGTACTCAAGGGGCAGCCCCGCAAGAAAGAGGAAAGATTATGGAGGACAGCTTCATCGTAGACCTGTACTGGCGGCGCGACGAGCAGGCGATCGCCGAAACGGAGCGGAAATACGGCGGCGCGTGCGAAGGCCTCGCGCGCCGGTTTCTCCCCGCGGCGGAGGATGCCGAGGAGATCGTGCAGGATGCCTATCTCTCGCTCTGGAACACCATCCCGCCGCAGCGGCCGGAGCACCTCGGCGCGTATCTGTTCCGTACCGTACGGAACGCCGCCTTTTCCCGCTTTCGCGCCGACAGCGCGCAGAAACGCGGCGGCGGGGAGGCGGATGCGGCGCTCGACGAGCTTACCGAGTGCGTCGCAAGGCGGGACAATGTGGAGCAGGCAATAGAGGCGCGGGAGCTTTCTCGTGCGGTGAACGCCTTTCTCCATACGCTTTCCCGAAACGACCGGATCATTTTCACCGCCCGCTACTATCTGGCTCTGCCCGCCGCGGCCATCGCCGAAAAGCTCGGTTGCCGGGAGGGAAGGGTACATACCTCGCTTTGCCGCAGCCGGAAAAAGCTGCGCGACTATCTCATTAAGGAGGAACTGCTGTGAAAGCGCTGGATATTATGGAAGCGGCCGGTGGGATCGACGATGAAATTCTTATGGAGGTCACATCGGCTATGCAGGAAAAAAATACGGGAAAACCCCTTCGCGCGAAGCGGACGCTTCGCACCGTGCTGATCGCGGCGGCGCTTGTGCTCGTGCTCGCCGGGAGCGCCTTTGCCGCCGGACGGCTCATCAATAGCCCCGCGCAGGCGGTCAAGGTCGCGCGGCAGGAGATCGCGAAAATGCAGGATATGGGCATTCTCTCTTCGGAGTTCCGCTTTTTTGACGGCGAGCCCTCGTATCTCGGCGAAGCGCCGAACAAAGGCGTGAGCGACTACTGGTTCGGACGCATTTTCCCCCACAGCTATATTGTCCGCGGCACGACCGCCGACGGGAAATATTTCATGAATCTGTACGTCGATACGATGAGCGGAAAGATCGTGCAGCTCACTACGGAGGCCAAGGCGGACGAGACGGACACGCCCATCCCCGGCGGCGACGTGACGGTGGAGACGTCGAACGGAATGGAGACGTTCCACACCTACAACAACTATGACGACATCCTGCCGGATGGCATGACCGTGGATGAGTTCTGCACGCTGCTGGCAAAGTACTGGGGCTTTTCCGGCTACCGTCTCGCGCAGACGGACGACGCCATGTTCCACTATGCCCAGCTCAACCCGGGCGGCGGTGAACTGCTGACGGACTTTGCCGGCGCAAACAGCTACCTGACCGTATACTTTGACGGCGACCAAAGCGGCACGCCGATGTACATCAGCCTTGACCGGTTTCCGGGGCGGGTGAACGTGCTCTTCGGCATGCTCCACCAGGTCGGCTGACGCGATGGAAGTGGCGGTCGGCTGCCTGCTCCTCTCGCTGTTTCTCATTCTTATAAAGCTATGAAAGCATCCCCGCTCTTCGGTCTCTCCGAAGGGCGGGGATGTTCTGTATGGGGAAGCCTGTGCGGAAAAGAGCGTCAGCCGTTCAGCCCGCGGGCCTGCCGGTCCATGTCCTCGACGACGATATCAAAAATCTCGCCGAGCGAGGCGCAGTATTCCAGCACCTTCCAAGGCTCGTTGGTATGGTAATGGATCTTGATCAGCTCGTCGTCGCCGACGGCGAGCAGGCAGTCGCCTTTGAAGTTCGTGCGGAAATAGTCGCTGATGGCGTCCTCGTCCAGACCCGTGCCTTCAATGAGAAGCTGGGTATCGTAGCGATAGTCGATCATACGAAGGATCCTTTCCGCAACGATTTACCGGTGCTCGCCGAGGAAAAACAGCGCGAGCGTGCCGGGGCCGGAGTGCGCGCCGATCACCGGTCCGACGACGACGGTCTCCTTGACGGAAGCGCCGTAGCGTTCCTTGAGGATCGCGGCGAGCGTGTCGGCGTCCGCGCGGCAGTCGCCGTGAGAAATGAACACCGTTCCGCCGGCCTTGTCAAGGGCAAGCTCGCCGTACTTGTCGGCGATCGCGTTGAGCGAGGCCCTGCGGCCGCGAACCTTGAACATATTGATGAGATGACCGTCGTCATCCATGTGCAGCACGGGCTTGAAGCCGAGCGCGTTGCCGACAAATGCGGTGGCGGAGCTGATGCGTCCGCCGCGCTTGAGATAGACAAGATCATCCACCGTGAACCAGTGGCAGAGATGGAAGCGGTTGTCAAGAACGACCTTTTCACATTCCTCGATCGTGCCGCCCTCGCGTTTTTTCTGCACGGCCATGTAGAGCAGGAGACCAAAGCCGCCGGACGCGCCGAATGTATCAACGCAGCGGATGTCGCGCTCAGGGTATTTTCTGCGCAGCTCCTGCGCGGCAATGCATCCGGCGTGGTATGTACTGCTCAGACCCGAGGAAAAACCGATGTACAGAATATCCTTGCCGCTTCGCAGGATCGGCTCAAAGCCCTGCAAAAAGGCGTCCGCGTTCACGGCGCTCGTGCGCGCAACGCTTCCCCTGCGCATCTTGTCATAGAATTCGGGGAAGGGGAGCTCGTAGTTCGAGTACTGGCGCGCGTCCCCGTCAAAGACGTAGGTCAGCCAGGTGTACGGCACGTCCCACTCCTTGAGAAGCTCCGGCGGGATGTCGCACGCGGAATCGGTGTAGATCACAAAGTCATTCATGGGTTCCTCTCCTTAATATGAATAAATGGTTTTCTATGAATCGGTTTACTTTGATCGGACGTTCTCGTCGCCGAGAAAAAACAGAGCCAGCGCACCGGGACCAACGTGCGAGCCGGTCACAGGCTCATACATCACGGTCATGATCTCCTTCGGCGGCGCAACGATGCGCAGCGCCGAGGCGAGATACTCGGCGTCCTCCGCGCAGTCGGCGTGGGCGATGCCCACGGTCTGCGTTTCGGGCGATACGGCGAGCTTGCGGTAACGGTCCGCGAGCGCGTCGATCGCCTTGCGCCGGCCGCGGATCTTATCCACGGCAACGATCTTGCCCTCCTCGTTCCCCTTGAGCACAGGCTTGATGTGCAGCACCGAGGCGACGATCGCCTTGGCGTTGGAGAGCCGTCCGGTGCGGCGCAGATACATGATGTCGTCAACGGTGAAGATCTGGTACATTCGCCAGCGCATGTCGCGCAGCGCCGCCGCCGTTTCGGAAAGCGACGCGCCGCTCTCGCGCATCTCGATGGCGCGCAGCACAAGAATGCCCTCGCCGAGCGAGGCGCCGAGCGTGTCGATGAGCTGGATCTCGCGCCCGGGAAACTCCTCGCGCAAATCGCCTGCGGCGAGCTTGGCCGAGCCGAACGAGCCGCTGATGCCGGACGACATACCGACAAAGAGGACGTCTTCCCCGGCGGCAAGCAGAGGCCGCGCCGCGGCAATGAACCTGCCGGGATTCACAAGCGATGTCGTCACGAGCGTGCCCCTGCGCATCGCGCCGTAGTACGCTGCGCCGTCGAACGTCTCGGTATCAAGACAGTTGTGCTCCGCGCCGTCATAGGAATAGGAAAACGGTACAACGCTGATGCCGTGCTTTTCCAGAAGCGGCGTCGGCAGATTGGCGGATGTATCGGTGAGGATAGCAAAAGACAAAGCGTGTGTCCTCCATGCATCTAATATTTGATATTATTATAAGTCAAGGTTAAAATTAAGTCAATGGGTGAAGGCGCAATTACTGCTTGTAAAATCGGCAGGATGTGTTATAATCCTGTCTGTGAGGTGATAAACATGGCATACGACAATGCGCTTGTGGCAGGAAAGCTGCGCCGCTGGGAGAAGTATCTGGACGATTTCCGGCTCCCGCGCTGGGAGGATATCCCCAATCTTGGCCTGTATATGGAGCAGGTCACGGTGCTGCTGCGCGAGTATCTGGACTATCTCCCGCCGGAGCTCAAGGATGAGCAGTTCATTACGGCGGCGACGATCAACAACTACGTCCGCATCAAGGTTATGCCGGAGCCGGTGAAGCGGCGGTATTACCGCGTACATATCGCATATCTCATCATCATCCTGACGCTCAAACAGTCGCTGAGCATTGCGCTCATCCAGAAGATCATCCCGATGGGGCTGTCCGAAGAAGAGGTAGAGCATATCTATACTTCCTACGCCTCACGCCACCAGCAGGCGGCGCAGTACTTCATCCAGCAGGTCCGCTTGACGGCGGGGCCGATCCTCAACCATGAGGAGAGCGCGGAGATCACGACCGAGCATGCCGAGGATCTTATCATGCTCTCGGCCATCATGGGCGGTTTCACGCGGGTGTTCGCCGAGAAGCTCCTGCTGCTTGACGGAAAGGATCTCACGAACGGCGGCAGCATCGCCCAGTCCGGCGTGAAACGGAATGACAAAAAAGAAGCCCGGGAATAAAAATCCTCCGATTTTGCCGGAGGCGGCAAAGGTGGCCGGCGTATGCAGGATACGGTGATCTCCGCCGCAGCAAGGGGCCGTACCGCATGGCTGAAGTTCCTGCGCTGTTTGCGGCGAAAAGCCTACCGACACAGAAGCCTCCGCGCACCCTGCTTTACATCCATCCCGCAAGAAAATACCCATTTTTTGAAATACTTAAGCCCTGCCGGGTTGAGTTCTCCGGTTTCTGTGCTATAATCAGGTCATATAACCGAAAGGAGATGCCAACATGGACGATAAAAAACCGTTTGTGCCCGATACCAAACCTATAGAGGTCTTTCTGGAAGAGGGGAAAACCTATGAGTGGTGCACCTGCGGACTGAGCGGAAACCAGCCCTTCTGTGATTATTCGCACTTTGGCACGACCCATCAGCATGGCCTGCTGTTCACGGCCGAGAAAACGGGCCCTGCCAAGCTGTGCCTGTGCAAGCACACCAAGACCCCGCCCTATTGCGACGGCTCCTGCGGCAACAAGTAAGCAGGCAAAACCCTCCGAAACACAGCAATGCCGTGAAGTTAAGAAAAGCTGGATTTCACATTCCTGTGAAATCCAGCTCAGCTTGTCAAAAAACTACCCAAGGGCCCCCGTTTCTGGTAAAATAGGAACGGGGGTGTTGTTATGGAAGAATGGAAGAAAGACGCACGTCGAGATGT
>SFFV01000007.1 GCA_004557735.1 Clostridiales bacterium | reverse complement strand
TTTGTGCGGTACTTTTCCATACAGCCGCTCTTCCGGTTGAAGCACCAGACGGAAGCGACCGTCAGCAGCAGGAGAAAGCCCTGCGTCAGATGCGTCGGCTGGATGCGCTCGCTCGTGAAAAAGAGAAACACAAAGTTTCCCATGAGAAGAAAGGCGAGCACTTTCTGCCGCTCTGTCCAGCCGCGTTTTTCCATGGGGCGGGCGAGAAACAGCAGCGCGAGCTGCGCAAAACAGAACACAACGCACCACGCGCCGAGCGTATAGAGCAGCTTTTCCCAGAGCGCGTACATGTGCGAGCCTTCCAGCGGGAAGCGCACATGCGGCAGGAACGTATTCCACCCCGCACCGACGAGCAGCGCGGCGAGCGCCGCCGCGGCGATCCGGCTTTGGAGCGGGAACGGCTTTCCCTCGGCGTATTTGCCCTTGAAAAAGCACGCCAGCGCGCCAAGAACGGCGAAATAGCAGAAAACAAAGATTCTCTGCCATACGGTCTCGAGCGTATGGAGATCAACAAGAAAGGTAAGATACAGCGCGGCCAAAACAATGGCCGGCAAGGTCCGATAACCCCTGAATTTTTTCATAACCTGCACCACGGTAATACGTCCCGGTCAGGAGACTTCGCTGCGCCGGAACATCTTTTTCAAAAAGTCCATGACCGCGCGCAGAGGCCTGGTGATCTTCCAGCAGGTGGAGTTCTCATAGCGGTCGCATTCGCTTTTATAGTAGGCGAGAAGCTGCGCCTGCGCACCGGTGAGAGGGGCGTCTCCTTCGTGCAGCAGATCCCATGTGAAGAAGTGTCTTAAAACTTCGTATGTATAATCCGCCGCCGGACCGTCGTTTCTTTTCAGCCAGCTTCCTTCATAATGGTGGCAGCAAATGCACTTCCCGTCGTGTACATTTACGGTCATGCGGTTGGCGCTGAATATGCGGATGTTGCCTTCCAACAGCTGCGATTTTCCGTTTGGCTGAAGGTTTGTCCGATCTTTGAGAAGCTGTGTCAGGCGGTGTGGGATCGTGACGAGCTCTCCGGCGGCCTCTGACGCCCGGAGAGAGTCGTACTCATAGGACTGCCGCAGCTCGTTGATGAGCGCGAAGTTCTTTACGGCACCGAGGATTCCCGCGTGGATGAAGAGAGGCGTTTCAAAAGCGAAGAAGGCCTTTTCGTAAAGAAAGTCCTCCAGCATCCGGTGGAGCTCCGTGTCCGTATCCATGTAAACGCCGCCGAAGTCATACAGGGCTTTCAAACGGAAATAATCGGAGACAAAGGCATACTGCTTCTTTTCATACGCCTCTTCCACATACCGGTTCGCGTGGATGTCGCAGTTGGATTCGTTCCACTCGATGATCTCAAAATCCGGCGCATATTTCTTCCACGAATCCATGCATTTTTGGATAAGCTCGCTTTTTTCTCCGCCGCCGAACCAGCAGTAGTGGATGATCTTCGGAATCACGTCCATATGTTCAAAGTCCAGGAACTCCCCTTTGCGGACGGCGTCGGCGATGCAGGCGTTTCCCCGGAAATAATCCCGGTTTCTGTTGTAGTATTCCACGGAATGCTTCGTAAAGTCGTCGAGAAAGTTGGTGCAGAAAAAGTTGAGGCTCCAGTATACCGCGAATTGGATCTCCTTTTCAAAGAGCGGGTTGGCGTGCTCACGGATACGGTCCCACGCGGCATAGCAGTCCAGCAGGCGCTTGTCGCCGGATTTTATCGACGTGATGGAACCGGGCCGCTGGCGGTAGAAATACAATCCTTCGCGGACGTAGCAGATGTTTTTTGCCCAGCTCAGAAGGATCGGCGTTGTAGCGAGATCCTCATAGAATCCGGCAGGGAAGCGGATGGCGTCAAAAAGCTCGCGCGCGACCAGCTTTGTGCAGATGTTCACCGTGCCGTACTTGGCGGAATATTTCATGATATCCGGCCGACCGGCGTCGGAAAGATCGACGGAGCGTACATACTTTTGTCTGCCGTCGTCCCAGAAGGCGATGTAGTCCGCCATCACGCAGTCGGCATTGTGCCGCCGTGCAGCCTCATACATTTTCTGGAGCATATCCCGGCGGATATAGTCGTCGGAATCGACGAACGCGAGATATTTTCCGCGGGCTTTGCCGATACCGTAATTGCGCGCGTTGCCCAGGCCGCCGTTCGGAATGGTGAACGCGCGGATGCGGTCGGAATACCGATACACATAATCGTCGATGATCCGCTGCGACCCGTCCGTCGAGCCGTCGTTGACGAGGATGATCTCGTAATTCCCGAACGACTGCTGCACTGCGGAATCCAGACATTCCGCGAGATAGTCGGCGGTGTTGTATACCGGAATGATAATGGATATGTCCGGCGTTTTCGTTTCCGGCGCGGGGGCGGGGAAGGCGGTTTGCGTGTTCATCACAGTAAGTCCTCTTTCTTCGGAGGTTGGGAAAAGCGCTTCCAGGCTTTCTTTGATCCGTTCATTGTCGTATGCGTAGGAACGAAGAGCCGCTCTTTTTTCTTCCAGCGATTTCCGGTCGTTATAAACGGCGGTCATTCCGTCCACGATCGACAGCAAATCGCTGTCCAGAATCCAGCCGTATTCGTCGGAAAGCATTTCCGCCACGCCGCCGGTGCGCGTGGATATAACGGGCGTTCCTGCGACAAGGCTTTCCGCTACGGTAAGAGCGAGTCCCTCATATTCCGAAAGAACCGCCACAATATCTGCAGCACGCATAAACGGATACGGATTCCGGCGGAAGCCCAGGAAATGCACATTGTCCAGACCGTAGCGCTCCTTCTTTTGCAAAAGAGCGTCATATTCATAACCGCGCCCAAGTATCAGCCATTCGATATTCAATCCACGCTCTTTCAGTACTTTGGCGGCGTCCAGCATCCGGTGAAAGGCCTTTTGTTCTTCCAGGCGTCCCGGAAGAACGACCGTCAGCTGATCCTCGTTTTTTTTCGTAAACCATTCATCATCGACCGGCTCGCCCGCCTTGACGCTGATTGCTTCCGAATCGACGAAATTATACACCACGGAGCTTTTGGATGCACATTCGGGGAAATACTTCAAAAAATGGTCACGGTTGTTTTTCGAAACAAAAACGACTCTGTCATAGGCCGTAAGAAGCTGCCGTCTGCGCTCCGTATCGTCGTTGACAACATATTTCCATGTATCATAATCGATATGGATCCACTGTACTTTTTCCGCGTGCGTGTTTTTCAGCGAGGCAACCTTCTCAAAATATTCGGAGTTTTCAAAGGGCACAACAATGTAGTCGGCGTCGGCAAAGCGCGCTTTCTGCGTGAACGAAACATCGGGCAGGAGCAGTGATTCTGTGTCGCTTTCCGCCTTGACAGGAGAATACATGACAACATCATGTCCGCGGCTGCAAAGGTAATTTGCATTTTTGAATGTGGCAAAATGCCCGCCGCCTTTATAATTGATATTGTCAACGGTAAAGATGATCTTTGCCATTTGGGTTCTCCCCTCTTATCTCCATAATGATCTGCAATATATTATCTGCGTCGGCAATACGGCCATATTCTCCATCTTCGAGCATCTCCTGCACCCCGCCGACGTCGTTGGCAATGACCGGCACGCCGAGCGTTTTGGCCTCGTCGATCGTGACGGGCGTGCCCTCATACTCGGAAAAGAGCACGAGCGCGCGGCAGCGCGCGAGCAGGGGACACGGGTTTTCCATATACCCGGTCAGCGTCACACACGAGCCGAGACCGAGCGCATCGCGCTTCTCTTCAAGCTCTTCGCGCAGCGGCCCGTCGCCGACAAAATACCAATGAAAAGCGAAGCCGCGCTCTTGCAGCTCTGCGGCGATATCGAGCAGCCGGTCATAGCGCTTTTCGCGCTCGAGCCGCCCGACGGTAATGAGATTGCATACGCTCTCATCCACCGGCACCGTGAGAGGCTCCTTCGCGCGCTTTCGTATCCCGGCGCGGAACACCGGGTTCGGCACGGCGATCGTTTTCTCCGCAAACTGCGGATACACGGCGAGAAATTTCTCGCGCAGCGTTTTGTTGAGGCAGACGATCGCATCGAACCGGCGGAAGAGCGCCGCGTCGTTTTTCGTAACGGCGCGCGTCCACTCGTTCAGCTCGCGCCAGGCGGCATAGTCCGTATGGATCCACTGGATCTTCCCCGGATGACGGCGGCGCGAAACAAACCCGCGCATTTTGGAAGCCTCGCTCACGACGAAAATTGTGTCGAAAGACTCAAACGCCGCGGTCATGTTCCGCCGCAGCAGCGCCTTTGGGAGCGCAGACTCCAGCCCGAGGCGAGCCAGCACGGCGTAAACGAGCCGGAGGAGCTTCCCGGCGCGGGATACGCTTTCGTCGCGCAGCACCTGCCGCGTCGGCCGTGAGAGCAGCCGCAGCGCCCCGCTGCCGGGCGTCTCCAGAAAACGGAACTCCCGCCGCAGCGCGGCGTCCCGGCACGGCTCGGCGGAATAGAGCCATACCTCCGCCACGCCGGATACGGCGCGCGCCTGCGCGAGCGCCGCGGCGCGGGCGCCGCTCGCGTAGTTTATATCGTCGAATACATAGAGTGCCTTTTTCGTGTCGTTTTCCAAAAGCGTTTCCAGTGTCCCGGCCGCGCCGGCGGCAGTGTGTTTTTCCGTTTTTCGGCGCATCGCCTCCGCCGCGCCGCCGGTGAGAAAGGCGCGGATGGCCGCGGCGGCCTCTTCGGCGGAAAAGCCGCAGAGGAGGCCGTTTTCGCCGTCGGTGATCTGTTCGAGCGCGCCGGAGGTGCGCGTGGCGATGACCGGCACGCCGAGAGCCTTTGCCTCCGTGATGACCATCGACCACGATTCATGGTCGGAGAGAACGCAAACGGCGTCGGCCCGGCGCATCACGCCGTAGGGGTTGTCGAGCGGGCCGGTCAGCGTGAAATAGTCTTCAAGCCCCGCATCCCGCACCGCAAGCCGGAGCTTTTCCGCGAGCGGCGCATTGGCAAGCGAGCCGATGTTCACCCAGCGAAACCGCAGCCCCTCGGAAAAGAGCTGACGCATTGCCTCGACCTGCCGCAGATGGTTTTTCTCCTCGCGGATGTTTGCGACCGTCACGAGCAGCGGCAGACCGTCCTCCGGCAGAGAGACGGGCAGATTTTCCTCACTCATAGAGAGAATTTTCTCGCTGTCAACGCGATTCGGAACGACGACCGAGCGGGAAGCGAGCTGCGGATATTTTCGGACCGCCCCTTCCATCGAGTGACGGGAGGCGAAGAGAAAGCCGTCGAACTGCGCTTCAAAGCGCAGAATGTCTGGGTGGAGAAAGGCGGCCTTGTCCATGTCCGCGTGGATCCAGACATATTTGCGCCGCGCCGCGGCATAGCGCGCGCAGAGCGCGCTCGAAAACCACTCGCCGTAGGAGATGGCGGCGTCGTAGTATTGGTTTTGCAGATAGCGGATGGCGCCGCGGCGGAACGGCTGCGTGCCGGTGAGCTTCCGTTCGAGCTTAAAGACCGCCTTTTTCGCAAACGCGGCCTTTTTTTCGTTTTCGGCAGCGTTGACGACGTGCACCCACGCCGGGATCTCCGGAATGAGCGAGAGACTGCCCGGCAGGTCGATCATGTCAAAGATGAGGAGATCAACGTCGAAGCGCGCGCTGTCCATCGTGCGAAGGAGATTCACGAGCGCCGTTTCCGCGCCGCCCTTGAAGAACTGATTGATGATAAAAAGGACGCGCTTTTTTTCCGGTACGGCAGTGCTCATGCGCGCATATACTCCCCGCACACGGCCTCCGCGTCGCCGAGCATGCGCATGCGGCCGTGTTCGAGCCAGAGCGCCTTTTTGCAGATCTTCTGCACCTGCTCGATCGAGTGCGAAACGAAAACGACCGTCGCGCCGGAGGCGATCATCTCCTGCATACGCGCGAAGCTCTTTTCCTGGAATTTATAGTCGCCGACGGCGAGGATCTCGTCGATGATGAGAATGTCCGGCACGTTCATCGTCGCAATGGCGAAGCCGAGCCGCGCCACCATGCCGGAAGAAAAGTTTTTCACGGCGGTGTCCGCAAAGTCCTGCAATTCGGCAAACTCGATGATCTCGTCGAACCGCGCGGACATATAGGAGCGGCTGTAGCCGAGGATCGCGCCGTTGAGATAAATGTTCTCGCGCGCGGAAAGGTTGGCGTCAAAGCCCGCGCCGAGCTCGATGAGGGGAGCGATGCTGCCGCAGGTCTCCACGGTGCCCTTCGTCGGCTTCAAAATGCCGGAGACGATCTTTAAAAGCGTGCTCTTGCCCGAGCCGTTGAGCCCGATGACGCCGAGAGAATCGCCCTTTTCCAGCGTGAACGAAATGTCCCGCAGCGCCCAGAACTCCTGAAAATGCAGCTCCCGGCGCACGGCCTTGATGAAATATTCCTTGATGCTGTCGATCTTCTCCGCGCTGAGGTTGAACATCATCGAAACATCGTTGACCTTGATAACGCTGCCCATGGCGCACCTCCGCTCAGACATACAGGACGAACTTGTCCTGCTTTTTATAAAATACGAAAAGCCCCAGCGCGAGCATCAAAAGCCCCAGACACAGGCAGAGAAGGTTTTCCTTCAGACTGGGGAACACGCCGTAGAGCACGATGGAGCGCATGTAGGTGACAAGATGGTACATCGGGTTGATCTGCATGAGCTTCATCACGGCGTCCGGCAGGATCTCCACGGGGTAGAAGATGGGCGTGAAGTACGTCCACGCGAGGATGAACACGCTGTAAAAATGCGCAATATCGCGGAAAAACACCGTGACCGCCGAGAGCAGAATGCCAAGCCCGACGGAAAAAAGGAACGTGTAGAAAATGGGGATCGGGAGCAGAAGAAGCGTCGCGTGGAACGGCGCGCCGGTGATGAGCATCACGATAACCATCGCGATGAGCGAAAAGCCGAGATTCACGAGCCCCGAGAGGACGTTCGAGAGAGGGAAGAGGTATTTGGGGATATAGACCTTCTTGATGAGCGAGGCGTTGGATATGATCGAGTTGAGCGCGGTCGTCGTGGATTCCGAATTGAACGCGAAGATGAGCGAGCCCGAAAGATAGTAGATCGGGAAATTCGGGATATTTTGCCGGAAGAGCGTGGAAAAGACGATCGTGATAACGACCATCATCAGCAGCGGGTTGAGCACCGTCCACACAAGTCCCAGCGCGGAATGGCGGTAGCGCACCTTGATATCGCGCACCACAAGCTCGCGCAGCAGCGGCATGAACCGGCGGAAGCCCTCCATTTTTTCTTTGACGTATCCTTTGCTGAATGCCATGATCCGGTATTCCTCACTTTTTCCTATTGCAGCTCTGCCGTTCCCACTGCAGCCGCTTCAGCGAGCGCATCAGACCGCGCGGAACGCACGCCATGATGAGCGGTTTGACAAGATAGATGTAATCCGAAGCCGGAGAGCCCATCGCGCGCAGCCCGCGCGCGCGGACGCGCACCTCGCAGAGACGTGTTTTTGCATTGTGACGGAGATAGGCCTCCTTTGGTTCGTAAACCGAGTACAGGATCTCCGGCAGATTTTCCCCGATGACGCCCTCTGCGGCAAGCCGCATCACAAGATCATAATCCTCCGTGCGGCGCGTTTCCGGCGTTTCGCTGTACCCGCCGGCGCCCTCCAGCACGACGCGGCGGAAAACCATCGTCGGGTGGAAGAAGGGATTCTTCTGCGCGATGATGTGCTTCGTGATCTTCTGCGGATACTGCCGCGTGCTCCATATGCCGGTATCGTCAAAAACGCGCACGCCGCACGCGGCGTAAGGCGCGCCGGACGAGAGAAGAAAGTCCATCGTCCGCTCGATCCGGTCGGGGTCGGAAACGTCGTCGGCGTCCTGCCGGGCGATGTATGCGCCCTGCGCGCGCGCAAGGCACTCGTTGAGCGAAGCGCCGAGACCGAGATTTGTTTTGTTTTGGAAGATCGTGACGCGCGCATCCTGCGCGGCAATGCGCTGCATGATGCGCCATGTATCGTCTGTGGAAGCGTCGTCGCAGAGAATGAGCTCCAGATCGCGGTATGTCTGCGCCAGAACGGACGCCGCCGCCTTTTCGAGCGTGGGAGCGCCGTTATAAACGCTCATCAGCACGGAAACGAGTCCGTGATCGCAGCCGGGCATTTTTTCCCCTCCCCGGGATAGTATAGACGTATCAGAGGCATAAAAACCCTTTATAAAGGTAACACTTTTGCCTGCCGATGGCAAGAAGTATGTTTTTCCATGCGGAAAAAAGCGCCGGAAGAGTCATTTTCCCGGTTGACAAGCGGATATTTCGTGGTAAAATGTATAAGATTTTTGGGCTGTGACGAAGCAAGCCGCGCTGATACGGTCTACAGAGAGAGGGGGAGGCTGAAAGCCCCTCGTCCGGAATCGCGGCAGCCACTTTCGAGCCTTCGCGCGAAGAGCGCGGCGGTTCGCCCCCGTTATCGGGCGCATGAGATACGGCCTGCGTCGATTTGTCAACCGGCGTCTGGAGTCGCAATCAGGGTGGTACCGCGTGGAATGTTTTTCCCCGCCCCTGTTTTTCGGGGGCGGGGTGTATTTGTATTTGGAGGTTAGTATGAAAAAATACGGACTCAATGAGCTGCGGGAGATGTATCTCTCCTTCTTTGAGACAAAAGGTCATCTGCGTCTGCCCAGCTTCTCGCTGATCCCCCGCAACGACCCCTCGCTTCTGCTCATCAACGCCGGCATGAGCCCCATGAAAACATGGTTCACCGGGGAAGAAGAGCCGCCGCGCCGCCGCGTGACGACCTGCCAGAAGTGCATCCGCACGCCCGATATCGAGAACATCGGCAAAACGGCGCGCCACGGCACCTACTTTGAAATGCTCGGCAACTTCTCCTTCGGCGATTACTTCAAGCGCGAAGCCATCCACTGGGCGTGGGAATTTCTGACCTCCCCCGACTGGGTCGGCATCGATCCCGACCGGCTGTACCCGAGCGTCTATCTCGATGACGACGAGGCATGGAACATCTGGCACAACGAGATCGGCATCGCCCCAGAGCGCATTTTCCGCTTCGGCAAGGAGGACAACTTCTGGGAGCACGGCAGCGGACCGTGCGGTCCCTGCTCCGAGATCTACTACGACCGCGGCGAGAAATACGGCTGCGGCAAGCCCGGCTGCACCGTAGGCTGCGACTGCGACCGGTATATCGAGATCTGGAACATCGTGTTCTCTCAGTTCAACAACGACGGTCAGGGCAACTACACCGAGCTTGTCCAGAAGAACATCGACACCGGCATGGGGCTTGAGCGTCTTGCGGTCGTCTGCCAGGATGTGAACTCCCTTTTCGACGTCGATACCGTTATGAACATCACCCACAAGGTGAGCGAGATCACCGGCGCGCACTACGGCGAGACGAACGCGAAGGACGTCTCCCTGCGCATCATCACCGACCACATCCGTTCGTCCACGTTTATGATCTGCGACGGCGTTCTCCCCTCCAACGAGGGCCGCGGCTATGTGCTGCGCCGCCTGCTGCGCCGCGCCGCCCGCCACGGACGTCTGCTCGGCGAGAAGGAGCCGTTCCTTTATAAGGTCTGCGACACCGTTATCCATGAGAACCGCGGCGCGTATCCCGAGCTTGCCGAGCGGCAGGAGTATATCACCGGCGTCATCCGCTCCGAGGAGGAGAACTTCTCCCGCACGATCGACGGCGGCATGGCCATCTTCGCCGGCATGCTCGCCTCCCACAAGGAAAAGGGCGAGACCGTGTTCTCCGGCACCGACGCCTTCAAGCTCTACGATACCTACGGCTTCCCGCTGGATCTTACGAAGGAGATGGCCTCCGACGAGGGCATGACGGTCGATGAGCCGGCGTTCCAGGCTCTTATGAAGGAGCAGCGCGAGCGCGCCCGCGCCGCCCGCAGCTCCGACGAGACCGCCTGGGCCGGTCTGGATCTCGGTCTCGACAATCTCCCCACCAAATTTACCGGCTACGAGCGCCTGCACGACGACTGCACCATCCTTGCCATCGTTGCCGAGGATGAGCTGCGCGAGCGCGTCGGCTCCGGCGTGCACGCGAGCATCGTTCTCGATAAAACGCCGTTCTACGCCGAAATGGGCGGCCAGAGCGCCGACCACGGCCTGCTCATTCTCAAGGACGCCGTTTTTGAGGTGCACGATGTGCAGAAGAACAAGGCCGGCAAGGTGCTGCACCACGGCGTGATGGTTTCCGGCAACCTCGCCGTCGGCGACAAGGTGAACGCCTGCGTCGATACCGGCCGCCGCAAGGCGATCATGCGCGCCCACAGCGCCACCCACCTGCTGCACAAGGCGCTGCGCACCGTTCTCGGCGACCACGTCCATCAGGCCGGTTCTCTCGTCGAGCCCGACCGTCTCCGCTTTGACTTTACCCACTTCTCCGCCATGAAGCCCGAGGAGATCGCCTCCGTCGAGCGCATGGTGAACGAAGCCGTGCTCGAGGGCTTCCCCATCACGGTGAAGGAAATGCCCATCGCGGAGGCCCGCAGTCTCGGCGCGATGGCGCTCTTCGGCGAAAAGTACGGCGACGTTGTCCGTGTCGTCGATATGGGCGAGGGCTATTCCGTCGAGTTCTGCGGCGGCACGCATCAGGACAATACCGCGAAGGTCGGCTCGCTGCGCATTTTGAGCGAGTTTTCCGTTGCGAGCGGCGTGCGCCGCATCGAGGCCATCACCGGCCAGGAAACGCTCAAATTCATCGAGAACAACACCCGCCTTCTCATGACGCTCTCCGAGCGTCTCAAGGCCAAGCCCGAGGAACTGCTCACCCGCGCCGAGGCGCGCACGAGCGAGATCCGCGAGCTGCGCTCCGAGCTTGAGAAATTCCGCGGCCGCGAAATGCTCTCCAACGCCGAGAGCTTCCTCGCAAGCTCCAAGAAGGTCGGCTCGCTGCACGTGTTCACGGGCGTCGTGCCGGTCGATACGCCGGACAACCTCCGCAAGATCGGCGACTTTCTGCGCGACAGGGACGAGAGCATCGTTGCGGTGCTCGCCGCCGTGCGCGACGGGAAGATCACCTTCCACAGCGTGTGCGGCAAGGCGGCGGTCGCCGCCGGCGTCCGCGCGGGCGATATCATCCGCTCCGTCACCGCCGTCTGCGGCGGCAAGGGCGGCGGCAAGCCGGACTCTGCCATGGGCGGCGGCACCGACACGCTCAAGCTCGACGACGCTCTCGCCGCTGTGGACGATTTCGTCGCCGGGAAGCTGAACTGATTTTTCAAAAGCCGCCGCATTGCGGCGGCTTTTGCCCATTATAAACCATATGAAAGGAGCAATACTATGAACGACTGCCTTTTCTGTAAGATCATCGCCGGGGCGATCCCGTCCGCAAAGGTGTACGAGGATGAGCACGTCTGCGCCTTCCGCGACATCAACCCCCAGGCGCCGACGCACATCCTTGTCGTGCCGAAAGAGCACATCGCCTCGGTCGCGGAGCTGACGGAGGAGAACGCCGCGGCGGCCGCGCGCTGCCTTGTCGCCGCGGCGAAGATCGCCGGGAACGAAAAGCTGACCGGCGGCTACCGCATCGTCTCCAACGTCGGCCCCGACGCCGGACAGACCGTGAAGCACCTCCACTTCCACATCCTCGGCGGCAAACGCCTGGACGACACGATGGCGTGACTTCAAAGCCTTCCTTTGTACAAGGAAGGCTTTGAAAACCGTGCCTTGAGCACTCCGCCGCTTCAATCTGCAGTATCCGCAAACGCACCCCGCGGATTGCGGGAGAAAGGATATCCGCCACGAAAAAACGTGTTTCTCTTTTTCTGATATTTGCGCTGCTCTGCGCGCTCCTCGCCGCCTGCGGCACACCGGCGCAGCCGGAGCCGGCGGCGACCACGGCGCCGACCGCCGCTCCGACGGCAACGCCGGAGCCGACGCCCACCCCTACGCCCGAACCGACCGCGACGCCGGAGCCCACGCCCGTGCCGGCCGCTGCCGAGATCACGGACGGCGTATCCCTCACGGACGACATTGGCGGCTATACGACGATCCTCCGCGACGGCGACCGCACCTCCCGCATCGACTACCGCGCCGGGAACACGCTGCATATCTCCTCCGAAACGCCGGTCGGCGCGCTCTATCTCTGCTGGTACACGCCGTGCGAAACGTTCACGGTCCACACCGCCGCGGGGGACGTTTCCGGCGGCGCATACGGTTTTTTGCATGAATATCTCGCGCTGCCGGAGGCGGTGACGGAGATGGACATTGCGTTTGGCGGCCTTTCGCCGCTTTGTGAAGTGCGCCTCTTCACGACCGGCGCGGCCCCGGAGGACGTGCAGGTCTGGCAGCCGCCCTGCGAGCAGGCGGATGTGCTGCTCTTCCCGAGCCACGCGGACGACGACGTCGTCTTTTTCGGCGCGCTCGCCGCACAGTGTACGGACCGGGGACTCACGGTGCAGGTGGCGTATCTCGTGAACCATTACGACTGGCAGCCGCGCCCGCAGGAGCTTCTGGACGCGCTCTGGACGATGGGCGTCCGGAACTATCCGGTCATCGGGCCGTTCCCGGATCACTATGTTCTCTCGCTGGAGGCGGCGCGGCAGAGCTTCGGCGAGGAAAACGTCATTGCCTACCAGGTGGAGCTGCTGCGGCGGTTCAAGCCGCTCGTCGCCGTCGGGCACGACCGCGAGGGCGAATACGGTCACGGCGCGCACCGGCTCAACGCGCTTGCGCTTGAACAGGCCGTCGTGTACGCTGCGGACGCCTCGTACGATCCTGACAGCGCCGCGCAGTACGGCGTCTGGGATACGCCGAAGCTGTATCTGCACTTTGCGGAGGAAAATCCGATCTTCCTCGACGTGGAAACGCCGCTTGCGTCGTTCGGCGGAAAAACGGCGTTTGAGGTGGCGGGCGAGGCTATGCTCTGCCACGAAAGCCAGCTCCAGTACGCCCACCGCCCGACGCTTGCAAGCGAGGAATTCCCGCGCTACGACTGCCGCCGGTTCGGCCTTGTACGCTCGCTCGTCGGCGCGGACACCGGCAACGATATCATGGAGCATCTATGCTAAAGCATTCAAACGAACCCCACTCCGTTGAGGGGTTCGTTTGAGGGGACTGCGGCTCGCCGCAGCGCACTCGCTGGCGCTCGCACGTTTGCGAGCCGTGAGGTATTTTCTCCGACGCACATGTCGCCGGAGAAAATGATTGAGCCTTTATTTGCGCCTGCGGGCGCAAACTCTGCGAGGCTTTTTTACAATCTGATGCCCCTCTGCTTGACGCAGAGGGGCTTTGCTTTTATAATATGCCATGCGCTGCATCCCGTGCCGCACGGCACATACTAAGGGAGCAACAGCAGGAGGAATTGAATATGAACGCAAACTCTCAGGGAAAGACCCGGCGTCTGGCGGGCCTGGCGCTTTTCACGGCGCTGATCGTCATTTTGCAGCTGCTCGGCAGCTTCATCCGGTTCGGCCCGGTCTCGGTGTCGCTCGTGGCGCTGCCCATCGCGGTGGGCGCGGCGGTCTACGGCGGCGCGGCGGGGCTGTGGCTCGGCTTCGTTTTCGGCATGGTGGTGCTGCTCTCCGGCGACGCCGCGGCGTTTTTCGCCTTCAGCGTGCCGGGAACGCTGCTCACGGTGCTCGTAAAGGGCGCTGCCTGCGGCGGTATGGCGGGGCTCGTGTACGCGTGGCTGAGCGGAAAAAACCGCACGCTTGCCGCCGTTGCCGCGGGCATTGTCTGCCCGGTTGTGAATACCGGCGTATTTCTTCTCGGCTGCCGGATATTCTTTATGCCGATGCTCGCATCCATGGCACAGACCCTTGGCTTCGGCGATAACGTGGGCCGGTTTATGATCTTCGGTCTCGTCGGCGTCAACTTCCTTGCCGAGCTTGGCGTCAACATCGTTCTCAGCCCCGTCATTCTGCGGCTCATCCGCATCGGGAGAAAGGAAAGCTAACGCCATGATCCTTGCCATCGACACCGGCAACACGAACATCGTTCTCGGTTGCATCGAAAACCGAAAGATCCACGCCGTGGCGCGCATGGCGACGGACGTGGATAAGACCGACTGCGAATATGCCGTCGGCATAAAAGAGGTCCTCGCGTTTGCGGGCTTCCGGCCGGAGGATTTTGAAGGCGCGATCCTGTCGAGCGTCGTCTGGCCGCTCACGTCCACGCTGTGCCGGGCGGTCAAACTTCTTACGGGTCTGGATACGCTTGTTGTCGGCAAGGGTCTCAAAACCGGGCTGGACATCCGGCTCGACGACCCCGGCCAGATCGGCGCAGACCTTGTTGTCGGCGCGGTTGCGGCGCTGCATCTGCACCGCCCGCCGCTCATCGTCATCGACATGGGCACCGCCACGACCATCTCCGCCGTAGACGCGCAGGGCCGCTTTGCCGGCGGCGCGATCGTTCCGGGGCTTCGCCTGTCGATGGAATCGCTCTCCGGCCACACGTCGCAGCTCCCGCGCGTCTCGCTCGACGCGCCGGCCAAGTGCATCGGAACGAACACGGTCGCCTGTATGCAGTCCGGCGCGATCTACGGTTCCGCGGCTCTGCTCGACGGGATGATCGAGCGTATGGAGGCGGAACTCGGCGCTCCCGCCGCCGTGATTGCCACCGGCGGTCTCGCCGGGTGCGTCACGCCGTTCTGCCGCCGGGAGATCCGGTACGAGCCGGATCTGCTGCTTATTGGCCTTGCGGTGCTCTGGGAGAAGAACCGCAGCGGAAAAAAAGCATAAAGCTCCATGCGCCGGAACGGGAAAGCCCGTTCCGGCGCATGTTCTTATTTTTTTCGTGCGGCTCTGTGCGGCTCCGGGACGATCACCGTGGAAAAGACGCCGACATTCTCCGGCAGATCGGTCATCTCGCTGAAAACCTTCTGCGAGGGCATACCGCAGTCGGTGACCATGGACGCCTCCTTTGCAAGCCCGCGGCATGAGAGCGCCGCGGCGATCTCGCCGATGGTCTTGCCGGATCTCACCAGCACCTTTGTCCCCGAAAGCTCCAGCGCCGTATCCAGATTTTTCGCTTCACCCGGATAGATGTGGAGCGGCGAATCCATGTCGGTGAGGCTGGCGCCGAGCGTTGCGGCCACAGCGCTGAAGCTCGTGACGCCGGGGATCATCTGCGTGGCATAGCCCTGCCGGCGCAGTTCGTCGAGTACATAGTACGCTGCGGCGTAGATCGAAACGTCGCCGAGATTCACCATCGCCACGCTGAGCCCCGCGTCCAGCACGCGCGCAATGCTGCCCGCTGCGCGGACATATTCGGCGTTTCGCACGGACTTTGCCCGCGCCGCGGTAAATCTCAAAGGCAGGATCGACTTTCGCCTCAGATCGACGGCGCCGCGCGCCACGTCCAGCGCCGATATTTCTCCGGCGGCGTTTTTCGGCGCGGCGATGACAGGGCAGAAGCCCAGCACATCGCACGCCTCGCGCGTCATCCACGCCGGATTGCCGGGGCCGACGCCCACGGCATAGAACATTCCCGTTTGTGCTTTCATGGCTCATCCCTCCGTGCGCTTGTCCGGAGAAAAGAGACCGGCCTTTTTGCGGGGGTGGTAGATCATTTTCGGCATGGTTATGCCCTCCCTGAAAATTCATCATGGGGGAATCTCGCAAAACGAATTTCCAGAGACGACGCTCTCCCGAAAAATACCAAAAAAATCAGAGCAGCCAAAAGGCTGCTCTGACGGTATTTTCAGAATATCATAGCGTTTTAATCGGAAACATACCACCCGGGGAAATATCCTGACTCCGTTTCCTCGCTCGCCCGCCTTCCCGGTTTCCCAGTGGCATATTGGGGTCGCTCCGCGTTACAGTTGCCGTTACAGTCCGTGGATCACACACGGTTCCTTCCTTCGGATGTTTCTATTCAATTTTACGGGAGATCCGTCCATGTAAGCTAAGAATACCACACGGCGAATGCGATTGCAACGCCTTTTGCGGGAAAGGCGCGCCGCCGCAAACGGAAATCCCCTTGACAGCATTGCACATCAGGAGATAGAATAATACTGCCGCGTGGTTTCCGCGCGCAAAACCGTATGCGCCCGCAGCTCAGCAGAATAGAGCATTCGCCTCCTAAGAGAACGGGGAGCGGACACCTTTTGGGGAGGACCCCGCCTTAAAACCTTATATACGTCTCCGTAGCTCAGCAGGATAGAGCATCCGCCTCCTAAGCGGAAGGCCGTGCGTTCGAATCGCGCCGGGGACGCCAGGAATCACGCCGGAAAACCCAGTAAAATCAAGGGTTTCCGGCGCTTTTTCATTTTTGGAATGTTGCCTGCGGTCTCAGAGGTGTGCGATGGGGCGACAGATAAGGCGGCGATGCGCTGGAAGCAGATCGAGAGGCTCCTGGCAACACATCCGTATATCATGAACGCGGATGTGCGTGTATTGTGCGGCGTTTCGGCGGCGACGGCGAACCGGATTCTTGCGGGGCTGGCGGACGAAACATAATTGGTTAAATGCCGAGCGGGCGGCCGTTGGGCTTACAGGTTGAACGAAGGAAAAAGGATGTTCCGCAATGAAAACTGCCATGATCGGAGAAAGCGGCAAATCGTCATTTGAGAACCGGAATTTGTACATTCCTCTCACTATATCTGTAAGCCTATGATTTTTCGATACTCCTTTGCATTTTCACAATCTGATACAATTCCCGATTCCGCATCCAAACAAAACGGCAGCATCTGCCAATCTTCATTACCGCATGCTCCCACCAATAACAATTGTTCAAAAAAAGTATTAAAATCTTTTCCCAGTATGTATCCGTGCCCCTCTCCGTCATCATGGCTAAGATATACCACTGGTGGATTTGTTTCACTCTTTTTCACATCAAATGCTATTATATCGCCATTCGGAACTTGCATGAAACCTAATTTATGATGCCAAACAGCATCATATTCATCATCTTCGTCGTTAAAGCATGTTTCTACCCAGCCTTTTCTCACTTTTTCTATATCTGCTAAATCTTCCAATGAAATTATAAAGTCCGCACAAAAAATTGATTCTAACGCGTCTGGCAGCTCAAGATCATCGGGTAAATATGCTGAAAACTCGCATTTCTTAGAATACTGTAAAAAGAAATCCCTTATCTGTATTGGCAATTTTCTTCCCAGTCTTTTTTCAACCTCTTCTACTTCTGTACGGCTTGCCGGCTTCTCCACCACTAAGTTTGCTTCTGCTCCTATACTTTTATATGCACTTTTGAGCTTCAGGAGCAGCTCGTCTATCTTTTGATAATCCATGGTACAGTCCTCCTTTCCTATACTTTTATATGCACTTTTGAGTTTCAGGAGCAGCTCGTTTATCTTTTGATAATCCATGGTACAGTCCTCCTTTAAAATAATGCGAAATAATGCGAAAAAATCACTTTTTCGCACTCTATTTTACCACGGATATCTCTATTATTCCACTTATTTTTTTATGGATCCGTTAAAAGAATAATTCCGGTTTTGCCGTTTTGCGCCCACAGGGAAGTCCTTGTTTCTGCGTGCTGAATGTGGTAAAATCCCCTCAAAGAGGTGATGCATCATGCATATGACCGATCTCATCGAAAAGAAAAAACAGGGTCGGACTCTCACGCAGGAGGAACTGCATTTCATCGTCCAGGGCTACACGGCGGGGGATATCCCGGATTACCAGATGTCCGCGCTGATGATGGCCATCTGTTTCCGCGGCATGACGCCGGAGGAAACAGCGCAGCTCACCATGGAAATGGAGCACTCCGGCGACGTGGTCGATCTTTCGCCGCTCGGCGAGCACACCGCCGACAAGCACTCGACCGGCGGCGTCGGCGACAAGACCTCGCTTGTGCTCTGCCCGATGGTGGCGGCATGCGGCGGCAAAATGGCGAAAATGTCCGGCCGCGGTCTCGGGCACACCGGCGGCACGATCGACAAGCTCGAATCCTTCCCCGGCTTCTCCACCGCCATGACGCCCGAAAAATTCCTCGAAACCGCCGAGAACGTCGGTTTTGTGATCGCCGGGCAGACGGCGAATCTTGCCCCGGCGGATAAAAAAATGTACGCGCTGCGCGACGTGACCGCGACGGTGGACTGCATCCCGCTGATCGTTTCGAGCATCATGGCCAAGAAGCTCGCCTCCGGCGCGCGCACCGTCGTGCTGGACGTGAAAACCGGCTCCGGCGCGTTCATGGAGACGGAGGAAGCCGCTTTTGAGCTTGCGCGGCAGATGGTAAGTGTCGGCAAGCATGCCGGACGCAACATGGCCGCCGTCGTGACCGATATGGACCAGCCGCTCGGCTTTGCTGTCGGCAACGCGCTGGAGGTCAAGGAAGCGATCTCCGTCCTGCGCGGGGCGGACGTGCCGGATCTGCGCGAGCTGTGCCTCGTGCTCGGCACGAACATCCTCGTCCGCAGCGGTCTCGCCGAAACGGAGGCGGAAGCCCGCGCACGGCTGGAAAAGTCCATCGAGAGCGGCGCGGCGCTCGATAAGCTCGCGGCCATGGTCCGCGCGCAGGGCGGCGACCCCGCCGCTGTATACGACACGTCCCTGCTGCCGCAGGCGCCGGTCGTGCATACCGTCAGGGCCCCGCGCGACGGCTATATCGCCGCGATGGAAGCGAGGGACATAGGCCTTGTCTCCATGCATCTCGGCGGCGGACGCGCCACGAAAGAGGACGTGATCGACCTTTCCGTCGGCGTTGTGCTCGCGGCGAAGGACGGGGCGTATCTCCGCGCGGGCGACGCGCTTGCCGCCATCCACGCCAAAACCGAAGCGGACGCCGCGGCGGCGGAGGAAGAGCTTTTGAAATGCTATACCTTCTCCGACAAAGCGCCGGTCCGTCCGCCGTTCATCCGCGGCGTTGTGACCTGATTTTGAAAATAAAGAATAGGAGTGATCCAATGAGAAACGAGTATCCTCTGTATCTGAACGGCGCATGGACGCCGCAGACCGACGGCTGTGTGCGCGAGGATATGGAGCCTGCAACGGGCAAGCCCCTCTTCACGGTGCACCGCGCCGGCCCTGCCGACGTGGAGACCGCGCTTTCGACTGCCGCGGCCGCGTTTCCCGGCTGGGCCGGGACGCTGGCGGACGTGCGCGAGCGCGTGCTGCTGCGCGCCGCAGACATTATGGAGAGCCGCGCGGAAGAATTTCTGGAGCTTCTCGTCCGCGAGGGCGGCAAGGCGCAGTCCATCGCGCGCGGCGAATTTGCCGGCAGCGTGAATCTCTTCCGCGTCGCGGCGGGCGAATGCCGCCGCCACACAACGGAGGTATACCCGGCGGGCAAGCCGGGGCAGATGACGATGGCCGTCCGCCACCCGCTCGGCGTTATTCTGGGAATACTCCCGTTCAACTATCCGCTGATCCTCTCGGTGAAAAAGCTGGCGTTCGCGCTCGCCGCGGGCAACAGCTTCATTCTCAAGCCGTCGCCGCACACCCCGGCGGTATGCCTGCTGCTCGGCGAGGTGCTGCACGAGGCCGGCCTCCCGGCGGGCGCGCTCAACGTTGTCCCGGTCGCGGACGAGAGCCTTTCCGCGGTGCTCGCGCAGGATAAGCGCGTGCGCATGGTGTCCTTCACCGGCGGCGGGAACGCCGGGCGGAAGATCGCCGCCGCCGCGGCGCAGGACTTCAAGCGCACGGCGATGGAGCTCGGCGGCAAAAACCCGCTGCTCGTGCTGCGCGACTACGATATCGACGAGGCCGTGAAAACCGCGGGTCTCGGCGCGTTCAGCAACCAGGGACAGCTTTGCATGGCAACGTCGCGCATCCTTGTGGAAGAGCCGCTGTACGAGGCGTTCTGCGGGAAGCTGCGCGACTACGCGCTCTCGCTCAAGGTTGGCGACCCGACCGACCCGGACGTATTCATCGGCCCGCTGATCGACGAGCGCCACTGCGCGTTCGTCCGCTCGCAGGTGCAGGACGCCGTATCGAAGGGCGCAAAGCTCCTCTGCGGCGGCACGCACGAAGGGCCGTTCTTCCGCCCGACGGTGCTGTGCAACGTGGACGAGAGCATGCGCATCTTTTATGAGGAGAGCTTCGCGCCGGTCACGAGCATCATTCCCGTGAAAAACGCCGAAGAAGCGCTCGCCAGGTGCAACGACAATGTGTTCGGCCTTTCCGCCGCGGTGCTCACGCACAATCTCGACCGCGCCATGGAGCTCGGCATGAAGATCGAGGCGGGAATGGTGCACATCAACGACCTCACGTACCTCAGCTCCACGACCGCCCCCTGCGGCGGCTGGAAGGAGAGCGGCGTCGGCCGCGAGGGCGGCCGGTTCTCCATGGACGACTACACCGAGCTCAAATGGCTCACGTTCCAGAGCAAACACCCGTGGTAAGAAACCCCTTTCCGACAGTTTTGTCGGAAAGAAGCTTTTCCGGCCGGTCAAAGACCCCCTGCTTTCCGTTTTTGAAAGCAGGGGGTCCTTAATGCGCGGATATCCATGGCAACCAGCCGGTTATATATTATGGAAACTATTTTATGTAAATTAGATTACGTTAACTCATCGAGAACCGCGCGCATATTTTCTTCGGAATACTCCACGTTCGCCGACCAGAGCCGCGCAAGCTCCACGCGCTCGCCGAAGGTGAGCGCGCCGTTCTCTGTCCGCGCCGCCGCGCCGAGAGCGTAGAGCATGGCCGTACTCAAAACGGCAAACGCCGCGCGCTGCGCCGTGCCGCGCCCCTCGTCCGCAAGCAGGTGCCGCAGCAGGAAATAGACGAGCAGCTGCTCATACTCCGTTTCCCACGCGGCGGAAACGGCGCGGAACCCGGCGTAATCCACCGGTTTGTCCAGCTTCGAGAGCGTCTCCGTCCATCCCGGCTCCAGCGCTTCAAGAGAGGCGAAAAACGCCGCCCACGCGCGCGCCGTCCGCCGGGGCAGGGAAGCGCCGGAGAGCGTCAGGATCTTCTGCATCCGCCCGCCGGGGGACAGCCGCCGGTCCTGCGCGGCGTCCAGCAGCTTCTGCCGGAAGAGCAGCAGCTCCACGGTCTCGCGCGGCGGCGCTTCGGATACCGTGCCGCAGAGCGTCGCCTTTTCCGTCTGTGCGAGAAGCAGCCGCGCCGCCTCCTCGCAGCAGAGCCCCAGTCCGGTCTCCGTCCGCCCGGGCAGAAACACGCGGTAGCGCGGATGGTCGCGGCAGATATCGCACAGCGCGCTTTCGCCGAGCGTGCGCTGCATTTCGCAAAGATTATCCTCCCGGAGCATGGCGCACCGCTCTGCGCCGTCCAGCCGGAAGTGCGGCGGCTTGCCCGGCTCGATGGCGGCACGCACGCGTTCGCCGAACGCCCCGGGCAGCGCGGCGTACCGCGCCGCGCTCGTATCGTCAATATCGATCTCCCAGCCGATACAGCAGTTGTGGCGGCACGCGCCTGCCGTGCAGCGAAACGCTCCGCAATACGCAGGATACATTTCCGACAAACCGATCCCCTCCTTTTTCCGGAAAAGTATATCACAAAACATCTTGCCCCGCTACCCCGTATGTGATACTATATATAGTGGTCAAAAGGAGCAATGCTGTGGAAATATTGTATCTGGACAACAAAATCATCGTTTGCGTGAAGCCTGTGGGCGTCCTCTCCACGGACGGGCCGGGCGGCATGCCGCCGCTTCTGCGCGCCGCGCTCGGAGATGCGGCCGCCCCTGTCTACACCGTGCACCGGCTGGACGCCGCCGTTTCCGGCGTCATGGTCTACGCCCGCACGCGCCATGCCGCCGCCGACCTTGGCCGCGCGATCGAGCGCGGCGACGTGCGCAAAGAATATCTCGCCGTCGCCTGCGGCGGGCTGCCGGAGAAAAGCGGCGAGCTGCGCGATTTATTGCGGCGCGACCGGATGCTCCGAAAGACGTTCGTTGCCGAAGCGCCGGGGAAGGACGTCCGCGAAGCGCGTCTTGACTACGAAGTGCGCGCAGAGCGCGCCGGGCTATCGCTCTGCCGCGTCCGGTTGTACACAGGCCGCGCGCACCAGATCCGCGCTCAGTTCGCCGCGCATGGCGCGCCGCTTTGGGGCGACGCGAAATACGGCGGCAGCGGGGAAGGGGATATCGCGCTTTTTTCCTGCAAGCTGGCCTTTCCGCACCCGCTCACCGGCGACGCCATGACGTTTGAAAAGAAGCCGCCCGCGGCGTACCCGTGGACGGAATTTTCCGGAGAAGAATAAATGGAAACCAAACTCACAACGCTCTGCTATTTGGAACGCGGCGGCGAGTATCTGATGCTCCACCGCACGAAAAAGGAAAACGACGGGAACCATGACAAATGGATCGGCGTCGGCGGCAAGTTCGAGCCGGGGGAGAGCCCGGAGGACTGCCTCCGCCGCGAGGTGCGCGAGGAAACGGGACTTACGCTCACGCGCTGGCGCTGCCGCGGCCTTGTAACGTTCGTATCCGACGTGTGGCCGTGCGAATACATGCACCTGTTCACCGCGGACGCGTGGACGGGCGAGCAGAAGCCCTGCGACGAGGGCGAGCTTGCGTGGATCGGCAAGGACGAGCTGCTCACAAAGAAGCTTTGGGAGGGCGACAGAATTTTTCTCCGCCTGCTCGCGGAGGACGCGCCGTTTTTCTCGCTCAAGCTCGTCTACCGCGGCGAAGAGCTCGCCGCCGCCGAGCTGGACGGCAATCAGCTCCTTCTGGATAAGACCCTCCCGGGCAAGGGGAGCTGTCCGCAAAGCTGACGGGAGAAACGTCCTCCGTTATCCGACGGTTTTTTCCCTCATACTATAGTATGCTTTTGCCGCTCTTTTCCAACACGCAGGTTTTCGATGGCCAGTCCCTCCTGAGTTGCTTATACATATGTAAAAAATTTACACATGACAGATATCGAACATAAAAAATAAACGGAAATCAGTCTGTAATTTAACGGAAAGGGGTTGATTTTCTTTGGCACGAATGCTATACTGGCAATACACTCTGGATAATTGCCGGAATTATCGAAAGGTGAGCGCGCGCCGTGCGTGCGCTGACGCGCCGATTTGCCCGGCGGATCGGGTCATCCGGTCCGGTCCGGCGGGAAAACGGGTGCGGATTTGCTGTTTCCCGGCGCCGGTCATGGAAATTTTTACATATTCCTCCTTCGCCGCGCGCGCCGCGGCGGGGGATGCTGCATATTACGACCTTACGACGGAACGGACCTTTGCGCAGATGCACCGCCTTGCCGCGTCCCGCTTCCGTGCCGGACGGACAACGGAAGAAGAAAGGGAGCGGACTGCCGCATGAAACGCTCGGTCAAAAAAACGTGGAACATCATCAGCACCGTTCTGGTCGCGCTCGTTGTGCTGCTGGCGCTGCTGCTTGTGGGAGCGCGCATCTTCGGCCTGCAGGTGTTCACGGTCCTCTCCGGCTCCATGGAGCCTGCATATCACACCGGTTCTCTGATCTATGTGAAAAAGGCGGACCCGTACGCCATTCAGCCCGGGCAGGTCATCACGTTCATGCTCGATGAAAACACCGTCGCCACGCACCGCGTTGTCGGCGTCGTGCCGGATGAGGAGGACCCCTCCGTCATCCGCTTCCGCACCAAGGGCGACGCGAACGAGAGCGAGGACGGCGGTCTTGTCCATTATAAAAACGTCATCGGCACGCCGGTGTTCACGATCCCCTTCCTCGGCTATGTCGCAAACTACATCCAGCATCCCCCCGGCATGTATGTTGCCATCGCCGCCGGAGCGGTCCTGCTGATGCTCACGTTCCTCCCGGACGTTTTCGCTCCGGACGAAAAGGACGCGGGCAAGCCCGCCGCGGAAGAGCAAAAGAAACGCCGCGTCCCCGCCGCGGAGACTCCGGCGGAGGAAGAGGCGGAAATCAAAAGCCGCCGCAGCTTCGCCGCGGAGGATACCGCGGAAAAAGCGAAAAGACGCGTCCGCCCCGCCGGGGGGCGCCACGTCCGCAAATGATGTGGGAAACGCCGAAAGGCTCCCTGTATAAAGGAATGTAATTTTTTTAGGAGGTTTCCGCAAAATGAAAACAAAACGCAAAGCCCTGCTCCTCAGCCTGTGCGCGGTGCTGCTCGTTGTGGCGTCCGTCATGGGCACAATGGCGTACCTGACCTCTTCCGACACGGTGACCAACACCTTCACCGTCGGCAATGTGCAGATCACACTCGACGAAGCCAAAGTCAATCCCGACGGCACTCTGGTTCCGAACGCCGAGCGTGTCAAGGCTAACAGCTACAAACTGCTGCCCGGTCGTACATACATCAAGGACCCGACCGTTACCGTTAAGGCCGGCAGCGAATCCAGCTACATCAAGATGACCGTCACCTTCTCCAAGGCCGCGGAGCTGGACGCCATTTTTGCACCGACCGGCGGCGCGAATCTGACCAGCATCTTCAACGGCTACGATTCCACCAACTGGATCGCCAAGGGCAGCACGACGGCTGCCAATACCCGTACTTACGAATTCTGGTACAAGGAGACCGTTGCGGCTCCCAAGGCCGACGTCGTTCTGGACGCTCTGTTCGATTCCATCACCGTCCCCGGCTCCATCACGAAAGAGCAGCTTGCGACCATCGAGGGTCTGACCATCACGGTCAACGCCTATGCCATTCAGGCCGACGGCTTTGCCAATGCCGACGCGGCATGGAAAGCCTGAAACGAATGCGCTGCCGGTAAAAGCGATTTCGGCAGACGAAGGAGATCCGCTGGATCCCGGCGTCTGTGGAAATAACCATGGAATGTCTATCTCTGGAGAAAGGAGGAAGAAGAAATGAAGCATGCTGCAAACCGCCGCCGCGGTGTGAGCACCCGCGCGTTCGTCGCGCTGCTGGCGCTTGTTCTTGTGATCGGCTGTGTGGCAGGAGGTACCGTCGCCTGGCTTGTCGCCACGACCGATTCGGTTACCAACACCTTCACTTACGGCGATATCAATATCACGCTGGCCGAGACTACCGGTCCGGATTATAAGATCATCCCCGGTAAGGACATCGAGAAGGACCCGAAGGTTACCGTTACGGCTGGCTCCGAGGCCTGCTGGCTGTTCGTTAAGGTCGAGAAGACCGGCACATTTGTCGACGGCAAGGTGACCTACGCTATTGCCGACGGCTGGATGGCTCTGCCCGGAGTGGACGGCGTTTACTACCGTCAGGTTGACTCCGTGACCGAGAACACTGCTTTTTCTGTTCTCAAGGACAACAAAGTCACCGTCAGCGAAAACCTGACGAAAGACGAAATCAAGAACATCACCGCCCAGCCCAAGCTGACCTTCACGGCCTACGCCGTGCAGAAGGATGGCATTGACACCGCGGCTGCCGCCTGGGAAAAGGCTGTCCCCCCCACTACCACTCCCTGAGTAACCCCCTGCGCGCGGGCGCAGACAAAATACCAAATACTTATTTAAGGAGAACGAGTACATGAAGAAGAAGATTACCGCGCTGTGCCTCTGCGTTGCCCTCCTCGCAATCGCCGTTGTCGGCGCCTCTCTCGCTTACTTCACCGACACCAAGTCCGCCACCAACACCTTCACGATGGGCAACGTCGCGATCAAGCTCGACGAGACCAACGTCAATGATCCGAATGGCGCTCGTGTGACCTCCAACGCGTATAACGTCTACCCGGGCGCTGTTGTCACGAAGGACCCCATCGTCCACAACGTTGGCGCGAACGCTGCTTACATCCGCGCGACCGTTAACGTCAGCAACTGGATGAACCTCGTCAGTGCGTACTATCCCGACTTCGAGGCAACCTTCCCGAACGACGGCTACAAGGCGGCTCTGAACCTTCTCGTCGGCGAGCTCGGCGAGGGCTGGAGCGTTGTCGGCGTCGAGGCTGGCGACACCTTCACCATCGGCCAGTTCGATGCGAAGTTCATCCTGAAGTACGAAGGCGCTCTGGCTGCCGGTGCTGATACCACCGCCATGTTCCAGTCCGTTACCATTCCTACCGGCATCGACAATGCCAATGCGGATAGCTTCAAGGAAGTGAAGGTCGTTGCTCAGGCCATTCAGGCTGACGGCTTCGACACTTGGGAAGACGCTTTCGCGGCTTACGACGCGAACTAATCTCCCGCCCCCTTGCCTCCCCTGAAAGGGGAGGTGGCGCGGCGCAAAGCGCCGTGACGGAGGGGTTCACCCTCACATTGACGGAGGAGGGGTACACCCCCGCCGATACAAAACTCCGATATGGTCTGTACCCTTCGTGGTGCAGACCATAGGAGAGCATCTGGGGCACAGGTGTTCTCCTATGGTAAAAAGCCATAGCAAAAATGTAAGCTAAACACTGCAAATATATCCTGAGGGGAGAAAAAGCGATGAAGCGTAAAATATTGATCCTGTCGGTGCTGACCATCCTGCTCGCCATCCTCGCGGCGAACACGCTGGCTTACTTCACCGCGGACACCGCGGCGCACAACGTCATCACCACCGGCAATGTGGATATCGTGCTCAACGAATGGGCGAACGAGGAACGTACCGAGAGATTTGAAAAGCAGATCGACGTTCTGCCCGGCACGGAGGTCACGAAGATCGTCGAGGTGGAAAACATCGGCTCCGGCTCTGTGTGGGTGCGCATATGGACGAACGGGGCTTTCTACTCCGAGGACGGAACGCCGCTTGATCCCGGGGCCTTCACGCTGGATATCAACACGACGGACTGGACGAAGCAGGGAGACTTCTATTACTACAACCGCGCGCTCGCCCCCGGCGAGAAGACGGAGCCTCTCTTCACCACCGTATCGTTTAACGAGGCTATGGACAACCGGTATCAGAACTCCACGTTGTATGTGGACGTGAATGCTTTCGCTGTGCAGGCCGCCAACAACGGCGCCGGTGCGCTCGACGCGACGGGCTGGCCGTCTTTTACTCCCCCAACAACACCCTAAGGAGGTCGTGAAATGAAAAAGAAGCTGTTAGCGCTGTTTCTCTGCTGCGCTCTTTCCTTCGGCCTCGTGACCGCGGCCCTCATCACTCCCGCCTCCGCCGATACGGACTTTATGGTCTATCAGAACGGCGCTCCCGTCACCGCGGTCGAGCTGCCGGAGAACGGCTCCGCCACCGTGGAGGCTCTGCTCAACGAAAGCGCGAGCGGCAGCTTCCAGTGGCAGATCATGGCCCGCGGCGTCTGGGCGAACATTGTCGGCTCTGCCAGCAACACGCTCACGCTGCGCTACGCGATGGTCGCAAATCTGCTCAACGGCGACGGCCAGGTCTCCATCCGCTGCCGCTTCGCGCCCGTGGACGGCGAAGCGATGTACTCCAACATCGTGACCGTGCAGATGATCCCCGGCGATGTCGCCGCGAACATCCCCGCGGATGACGCCGGTTTTGACTTCACCGTTCTCGACCCCGGCAGCGTGGTAAAGCATGAGACCGCTGCCCCCGCGCAGGAAACGCCCGCCGCTCCCTCCGATGACGCCGCCCCCGCCGGGGACGCGGCCGCTCCCTCCGATGACGCCGCCCCTGCCGGGTACGCGGCCATTGCCTCCAACGGCGCCGCCACTGCCGGGTACGCGCTCGTTCCCTCCGAGGGACCCGCCCCCGCCGGGGATGCGGATGTTCCTTCCGACGATCCCGACCCCGCCAACGACACGCCCGACGTAAAGCAAACATACAACATCGTTATCAACTACCAGTTTGAGGACGGCACGCAGGCCTCGGATTCTTATACCGCCACTCTGGCGGAGGGAGAGTCCTTCTCCGCTACGGTTACGTTCCCGACCGTGCAGGGCTATCTGCCCTATGTTGGCGAGAGCACCGAGACGCAGTCCTCGTACGAGCTGAATTCCCCCAACATCAGCGAAAACGTGACCATCACCGTTACATACAAGCCCACGAACGTAAGCTACACCGTTATTCACTACCAGCAGAACATCAATAACGACGAATATACGGAAGTAGAGCGTGAAACGAAGCAGGGACTCACCGGCTCGCAGGTGCCCGAGGCTGCGAAGAAGTATCCGGGCTTCTACTCTCTGATATATGAACGCCCGCTCATCGCGGCGGACGGCTCCACGGTCATTGAGATCTACTACGACCGGTATTACTATCTGATGCTCTTTGACATGGACGGCGGCTACGGCACCGACCCGATCTACGTCCGCTACGGCGCGCCGATCGGCACGGTCAACAACCCCACCAAGGCCGGTTACAGCTTTGACGACTGGTCTCTCACCAAGGGCGGCGAAAAGGTTGAGCTTCCCGCCACCATGCCCGACGAAAACAGAACTTACTACGCCCTCTGGACGCCCGAAGCCACCGCAAAGGTCACCATCGTCTTTTGGGGCGAGAACGCGGACGACGAGGATTACTCGTATCTGGACGGCTATACAAAGACCATCGACTGTAAACCCGGCACGGAGTTTACCTATTCCGAAAGCGGGATGCTGCTCTGCGCGCTGGAGGAACATACGCATGATATTTCCAAGTGCTATAAGCTGACCTGCACGCAGGAGCAACATACCCATTCGGAAAGCTGCTACACATGCGGTTTAAGTAGCCATACGCACGATAAAAACTGTTACGCTGGCGTCGGTAGAGAATCTTCTGCTGGACTAGATGCACCGGACAATCCTGCAAATGGTACGATTGCGAGACGTGCTTTATCTAGTGAAAAAGTCATTTACATCAATGGAACATGGTATCGTTATAACGGAACTGCTTCCATAGGTTCCGTTGCCCCTGCCACCTGCGGCAAGACCGAGGGAACCCACACCCACACCGACGCCTGCCTCGGCTGCGGCAAAACCGAGCATACCCACTCTGTGGACAATGGCTGCTTTGAACCGATCTGCGGCAAGACCGAGCACACTCACAAATCCGACTGCTACATGAACGGCGCCGGGCTGGATTCCAATCTGTGGGAATTCGTCCGTTCCGACACCGTCACCGTAGCCGCCGACGGCTCCAGCGTGGTCAATGTGTATTATGACCGCACGGAGAAAACGCTGACCTTTAAATATAATTACCGCAACCGCAATTATCAGAGCACCGAAACCATCACCGCCAAGTGGGGCGCCGACATTTCGGCACAGTATAAGGCCATCGCCGCCAATGCCGGCAGCACCTTCTGGTCGGCACAGACCAGCGGTGAAGGCCCCTATACCAACTATTTCGGCGTCATGCCCCAGACCAGCGCAACCTATTATAACCGGGGTAAAACCGGCGGTGAAGCCACCATGACCTACTGGGGACAGGACCTGAACGGCAATTATACCGTTAAGCTCTTTGAAGTCCCCGGCGTCGGCGGATACTACGTCACCGACGAAGACCGGTATGCGTTTGAGGGCTTCACGTATGACCACGGTACTGAAATTGGTGCAAGCTGCGCAGGAGCGGAATTTTACTACACCCGCAACAGCTACAACCTGACGTTCAATAATCAGGAAAGTGTTAAAAGAGGAGAATCCGTCCTGTATGAGGCGCCGCTGAGCACGTATGCGGACTATAAACTTGAAGTTGCCGATGCTCCGAGCCGGTATGAGCCCGGTTCCGTTGCGTTTGCAGGCTGGTACCAGAACCCCGAGTGCACCGGCGAGGAGTACGTCCTCAACGAACACACCATGCCCGCCAATGACCTTATCCTCTATGCCAAGTGGACGCCCATCGTGCACACGGTGGAGTTCCATCTGACGGAGGACGCCGGCGTGTATGTGCCCAAAGACTCCGCTCCGGCGAGCTTCAGTGTCGTGCATGGCGGCAACATTGCGGAAGAATATGTAAAAAACCACCTGACCAAGGAAGCCATGTACGAGGCCAGACCCAACGGCGACTACAAATTCGTTGTCTGGTACTACTACGAAAACGGCGCCAAGAAGTATTTTGACCCGACCATGCAGATCCGCACCGACCTGTGCCTTTATGCGGACTGGAGCTCCGATGCGCTCAAGCAGTATACGGTTCGGTACATCCTGCAAGGCACGGATACGAAGGTAGCCGACGATCTCACCGGCTCCGGTCTGGCGGGCACGACCAAGTCGTTTGACGCCAAGGGCGGCACGGAGCTTTACGCCGAGTATCAGGAGGGCTATTTCCCCCACGTCCAGTCGCAGTCCCTGCTGCTGGATATCAAGGCGGATTCGCTGGTCATCACTTTCGAGTACGTTCAGGCTCCGGCGGTTCCCTATGTTGTCAACTATCTGACAGCGGAAAACCCGAACGACGGTAACACCTACGAAACCATCACCATTGACGGTACGCTCTACTACAAACTCGCAGCCTCCAAGGCAGTGAATGACAACCACAAGGCTGTTGTTACCGAGAAGTTCAAGCCTGTCTCCGGCTATATGCCCGATGCGTACCAGAAGCGTCTTGTGGTTAGTGTCGATGAAAACGGCAACCCGAACACCGAGAAGAACGTTATCAACTTCATTTACACGAAGGACACCCAGCACGCCTACTACAAGATCACCCACCACACGCAGAACACTGATGGGCAGACGTGGACGGTCTACGCGGAATCGCAGGCCGTGGGCGATATCGGCACAACGTATCCCGCCGATCCGATGAACATTCCGGGCTTCACCTATGATCCGAATATTGAGGGAACGCTGGTAAGCGGCGAGTTGACCGCGGAGGGTCTGGAGCTCAAGCTCTACTACGTCCGCAACCAGTATCCCTATCAGGTGCGCTATCTGGAGCAGGGAACCGGCAACGTCCTTGCCGCCCCTAAAGATGGCAGCGGGCTTTACGGACAGGTGATCTCCGAATCTGCCATCGATATCGATGGCTACGGCAAGGTCGATCCGACCACCAAATCCATCAACATCCGCATTGAATCGGACAACACGGCCAAGCTGAACATCATCACGTTCTACTATACCGAGAACACGGTGAATATCAGTTATGTTCCGGTCGGCCCCGACGGAGCCACAGATTTCGGCACCGTTGATCCGGCGAGCGAGACGGTGAAGATCAAGAGCGGCACGGCGGCCGGCTCTGTGCCGACGCCCGGAACCGGCTTCAAGTTCGTCGGCTGGTACAAGGACAGCGCGTGCACGGTTCCCGTCGCGGGCGAGGGATGGCTGGTGGGAACGACCATTAAGCCGCAGAAGGACGCAAGCGGCAATAACACCGCGGCAACCTACTACGCCAAGTTTGAGTACGACGTTGCCGATCTGACCATCACCAAATACGGCTGTGAGGCCGTCGACGAGAACCAGAGCTTCATCTTTACGATCACCGGCGACGGTACGACCCGGATGGTCGTGATCAACGGCAACGGCTCCGTCACGATCAAGGGGCTGAAAGCCGGCACAACATATACCGTTACCGAAGACTCCGGGTGGAGCTGGCGGTATGAAGCTGACAATAAAGTCCAGACGATCACTCTGCAGCCCGGCGTGGTGAACAACGTCGCCTACAGCAACCGGCGCACAAATCCCAAGTGGCTCGGCGGCGACGCTTACACCAGGAACATATTCGGAACGCTTGATACGGTTTCCGGGAACTGAGAAAGGAGGCGGCACTCATGTATCAGGGATCTCACTCGAGAAGGAAAAAGCATTCCAGAATCCGCATGAACAAGCTGGCCATCCTGTTCATCGCGGTCGTCATGCTGATCGGCGCGGTGGCCGGCTCTACCGTCGCCTTTCTGCTGACGGAAACCGATCCGGTGGAAAACAAGTTTACCTATACCAAAGTATCCACGGAAGTCGAAGAGACATTTGACGGCACAACGAAGAGCGGCGTTAAAGTTACCAACACCGGAGACATCGACGCCTACGTCCGTGCCACCTATGTGGTCAACTGGCTGCATAAGGACGGTACCGTCGCGGCATCCGTCCCCGAGGGCTACACCTACTCGCTGACGCCAAACCCGGACAACACGTGGAGAGTGGGAGCAGACGGATACTTTTACTACTGGACGCCTGTTGCCCCCGGCGCATCCACGGCGGGCAGCCTGCTGACCTGTACGGTCACATACCCGGAGGATCCGGAGTACATCCTGTCCGTTGAGATCCTGGCGACGGCGGTGCAGAGTACCCCGGCAAATGCCATTCAGGAAGCCTGGGGCATTACGCCTCCCAACTGGAACTAAGGAGGGGAGAACGATATGAAAAAATCGATGAAGAAGCTCCTCTCTCTCGTGATGGTCATCGCCGCGCTTGCGGCGCTGACCGTCCCGGTTCTTGCCGCAGACGCGGTCGTCCGGCGCGACGGTACCAGCGGACTCGTGATCGAGACCGTCGGCAGCGGCTACACGGACACCGATCTTTTCGGCAGCTTCAAAAACGTCATGCCCGGCGACGAGCTGACCGAGGACATCACGGTGAAAAACAGCGTGAACGGCTTTGACTATGTGAAGCTCTACATCCGCGCCGTGCCGCACGATGAGCAGGGCAATCCGCTCACCTACAAGGAGGCGTTTGAGAACGCAGACGGCAAGGATCAGGCGGGCATCGACGGCGAGCGCGACGAGACCGTCGCCACCATGGCGGACTTTCTCGCGCAGCTTTCGATGGATGTGTATCTCGTGAACGCGGACAACACGAAGGAGACCATATTCTCCGCTTCCCCCGATAAGAGCGCCCAGCTCACGGACAGCGTCCTTCTCGGCACATTCGCCAAGGGCGAGAGCGCGAAGCTCCAGGCCGTGCTCCGTGTTCCCGCAGAGCTTGGCAACGAGTATGCCAACCGCGTCGGCGAAGTGGATTGGCTGTTCACGGTTGAGGGCTTCAACAACGAAAAGCCCCTGATCCCCACCGGACAGCTCAACTGGCCCGTCGCCGTGTTCGGCACGCTCGGCGTCCTGCTGATCGCCGGCGGTGTTATCGTCCTCACGAAGAAAAAGAAGAATGAGAAAGCGTAATAAAACAGGAATCGTATTATTGACAGCGGGAGCAGTGCTGGTGATCGCCGCACTGCTCCTGTTTTCCCGTAACCGCATGGAGGACTACCGCGCCGGGAAACAGGCGGAGGAAACGCTCCGCGCCGTGGAAGCCGCCATGGATGTGCGCGGGGCAGACGGCGAGACTGAAACGACCGCCGCGCCCGACGCCGCCGAACCCGCCGCCGCGGCGGCGGCAAACGCGCCCGGCGCTTCGGCCTCCCCCGGCGCGGCAACGGCCGGAACGGAGACCGGCTCGAGCGGTTTGCCCGCGCCTCCGGCGCTCGATATGCCGACAGTGCGCACCGGCTCGTACGACTACATCGGCTATCTCGATTTTCCGGGCTACGGTCTCACCATGCCCGTCGCCGCCGAGTTCAGCTTTCCCGCGATGGAGATCTCCCCCTGCCGCCACACCGGCAGCGTGTACAACGACAATCTCGTTGTGGCCGGACACAATTACAAAACGGAGTTCGATGTGCTGTTCCGTATCAAGGCGGGCGACACGGTCACGTTCACGGACGTGGACGGAAATGTGTTTACCTATACGGTGCGGGAGTTTGCGTCCGTCACGCCGGACGATTCCGACACGGTAATGAACAGCGGCTACGCGCTCACGATGTACACCTGCAACTGGGACACGACAGAGCGCGTCACCGTCTTTTGCGAGCGAACCGGCGGCGATTTGCCGGAAACCGACTGATTTTTGCACAACGGCTGGTTGAAAAACCGAAAGAATACCGACTCAACCAACGGTTGAACGAACTCAACCGCGAAAACCTTGCTATTTTATCCGGCTGCGCCTATTCTGGGTGCATCCGGATAAAATGCTTTCAGGAGGAAAAATCAATGGAACAGAACATAATCGGAACGACGATCGCCGCGCTGCGGTGCGAAAAGGATCTCACGCAGGACGCGCTGGCCGCACCGGCCTGGGCTCGAAGAATTAAACCGGAGCGGCAAGTATAATTTTGCTCTCCGTGAGGGAAAATGAGTGTAGCCCTACATAAGATGTAACGGGCGAGCATTTTCATCTGGAGAGTGAATCGCATGAGCACAGTTCGGAGAGGGGACATCTATTTCGCCGATTTGAGTCCCGTGGTCGGCAGCGAGCAGGGCGGCATGCGCCCGGTGCTGATCGTGCAGAACGACACCGGAAACCGCCACAGCCCCACCGTGATTGCCGCCGCCATTACCTCGCAGACCGGGAAAGCGCGTCTGCCCACGCACATCGAGCTCACCGGCGCGAGCTGCGGGCTTACGCGCGACAGCGTCATATTGCTTGAGCAAATCCGCACGATCGATAAATCGCGCCTGCGCGAGCGCATGGGCAAGCTGCCGGACGCGGTGATGGACCGCGTAAACGGCGCGATCGCCGTGAGCTTCGGTCTTGGCGAACGCCCCGGCGGCACGCTGCCGCAATGACGCCGTCATAATGCGGACACCCCGTCCATATGCTATGGACGGGGTGTTTTTATGAGTGAGACGTATCCGATACGGATAAACGGGGCGAAGAAGGGGACGCTGACCGTTTCGCGCGAGGGGCTGACGACGCGGTTTGACGCAAAGTGCGAGGATCCCGGCACGCTCGTGCGGCTGAGCGTGTACGGCGGAGGACGGGAGGGGTATCTCGGCGTGATGACGCCGGAAAACGGCGCGCTGACGCTGCACCGGAAGCTGACGCGCGCCGCGCTCGCGGCATTCCCGGCGGAGATCGAGTTCGCCGCCGAGGCGGGGCGGAAAACGGCCGCGCCGGAACAAAAGCCGGAGAGCGAAAGGCCGCAGGAAAAGAAGCCGGAAACCGCCGCGCCGGTACAAGCCGCAGCCGTGCCGGGCGCCGCGCCGAAGCCGCGCGAGCGCACGGGGGATGTTCTCTGGCGGGACGCCGGGGACGGAAGCCTGTTCACGGTGTATAAAAATCAGCCGTACCGCGCGATCCCCATGGCGGCGTGGGGGCTGCCGACGGAGCGCATGGTGGAAAAGCGGACGATCAACGGCGTGGAGTACGCGATCTTCGCCTTGAAGGACGGAAAGATCGTGTGAATAACCCCCTTGCATTTTATACGGATTGATGGTATAAAAAGAAAAACGAGAGAGGCGGCGGTTCTATGAAGATCATCACCATCAGCCGGCAGTACGGCGCAGGAGGACGCGAGATCGGTCTCGCAGTGGGGAAAGAGCTTGGCATTACGCTCTACGACCGCGACATCATTGCCGCCACCGCCAAGGCGAGCAGCATTGACGCGAGCCAGATCGAGCGTGAGGGCGAGGAGATCTCCGCCACGGAGAGCATCCTGCGCAACATCACGCCCATTTCCTATGACCAGAAGGATTTTATTTATGAGACCCAGCGCAGCGTCATTCTCGATCTTGCCGCACAGGGGCCGTGCATCATTCTCGGGCGCTGCGCCGACGTTGTGCTGCACGACGCCGGGATCGAAACGCTGAATGTGTACATTTATTCCGACGAGGCGCACCGCGCCGAGCGTATCTCCGGCTATCTTGATACGACCGATACCGCCGAGATCGTCCGTGCCATGAAGAAGAAGGACCGCGCCCGCCGCAGCTACTATGAGCACTACACCGGCCAGCACTGGGGCGACTGTCACAATTACGACATCACGCTCAACAGCGGTTCTCTCGGCGTGAAAACGTGCGTGCAGCTCATCTGCGCGGCAGCAACGGCTGCGGACAGAAAATAAAAAATCACCGTCCCGGTGCCTGTCGGCTCCGGGACGGTCTACTTTGCAAAGGAGGAGAGATCACTATGGCAAAGAATACGGATATTGCCCTGCGATCCCAGGTCATATACAGCGTTTATGTGCGCAACCATACGCCGGAGGGGACGTTCCGCGCCGTTATCCCCGATCTGGACCGCATCCGCGCGCTGGGGACGGATATCGTCTGGCTCCTGCCCATCCACCCCATCGGCGAGAAGGGAAAGAAAGGCAGTCTCGGCTGCCCCTACGCCAACCGCGATTACGGTGCGGTCAACCCCGAATACGGTTCGCTCGGGGATTTCAGGGCGCTCGTGGACGCGATCCACGCGCACGGCATGAAGTGCATCATCGACGTGGTGTACAACCACACGTCGCCGGACGCGGTATACGTCGCCGAGCATCCGGAGTTTTTCTATCGCAAGCCGAACGGCAGCTTCGGCAACAAGACGGCCGACTGGACGGACGTCATCGACCTTGACTATTCCTGCGCCGCGCTCTGGGACGCGCAGATCCGGCATCTCTGCTATTGGGCGGGGATCGTGGACGGCTTCCGGTGCGACGTCGCCTCGCTCGTGCCGGCAGAGTTCTGGCGCAAGGCGCGCGAGGCCGTGGAAAAGGTGCATCCGGGGTGCCTGTGGCTTGCCGAATCGGTGCACCGGAGCTTTGTTGCGTTCAACCGGCGGCAGGGCATTACCGTGGCGACGGATAACGAGCTGTATACCGCGTTCGACATGGAATATGAATACGACATCCGCGAGACATTCGATAAATACATCGCGGGCAGGCAGCCGCTCAGCGCGTGGATGGACATGCTGAATTTCCAGGAGACCATGTACCCGGAGAACTATGTGAAGCTGCGATGCATGGAAAACCACGACATGCCGCGCATCGCCGCCCTTGTGCCGGAGGAGAGGGCGCGCCGGAACTTCACGGCACTGCTGTACTTCCTCAAGGGCACGGTGCTGCTCTACGGCGGGCAGGAGTATTCCTGCAACCGGCTGCCGAGCCTCTTCGATAAGGACGTGTTCCCGCGCACGGGCAAGGACATCACGCCGCTGCTGCAAAAGCTCAACGCCGTGCGGCGCGCGCACCTCTCGGCCGGAGACTGGTTTACCGCGGAAGCCGATGACGCGAACGACATCGCCGTCTGCCTGCGCGACGACGGGAAAAAGAAAAAGCTCGGCGTATTCTCTCTGAAGGGGAGAAGCGCCGAGGTGAACGTGCCGGTGAGTGACGGAGATTATGTAAACTTCATCACCGGCGAGGCAGTAACCGTGCAGGGCGGGAGAATGCGCTGCACCGGCGAGCCGGTGATAATTGCAGAGTAACGGCAAAGGCTCCCTTTACACAGGGGAGCCTTTGCCGGCGTCTGCCGGGAATCTCTTGAGCAGCCGATACACCGGCATGAGCTTTTCGTAGGCATCCAGAAGCACATGAGGAAGCTCGTTCGAATAAAGCGCCCCGCCGTGGTCGTATTCGGCGCACAGGCTGATCCACTTGCGGTTGTACCACGGGTTGAGCGCTTCGCCCACGTCCTTTTTGAGCCGCTTGTACGGCTCCCCCTCAAGATGATATTCACTCTTTGCCACGCGTTTTGCGAGCCGCTCCATCTCGGCGGGGTTGGCGTCGATGTACCGGCGCAGCGCCGCCATCTGCTCGGCGGTCGCCGTGTAAAACCCGACGCCGTAGCTGTAGGAGGCGGGGGAGAGCTCAAACCAGAATACGGGGCTGCTGTGCCGATCCTCGCCCGTCCACAGCGTGAACCAGAGATGGTCCTTGTACGGGCCGCGGCCGAAGAGCCGCCGCGCGTCGCGGTAAATGCGCGAAATGTGGAGACAGTACGGTTCGTCCGGGTGCTTTTTCTGTACCAGCGCGAGCGTTTCCTTCGCAAGCGCGTCGAACGGCTCCTTTACCGCGCGCAGAAACTGCTCCCTGTGCGCTTCAAACCATGGCTTTTCGTTGTGGAACGCGAGCTCCCAGAGAAAATCTCCGGCCTCGCTTGTAAATCCGGTAAACGGCATAGTGTGACCTCTTGACGGAAAGCGCCGGGGCGAACGCCCCGGCGCCTGAGTTTTGGGAAAAGCGGCGATCAGGCCTTGCCGTCGCAGCCGAGCACGTCCACGATCTTGTGGCGGACCATGTCGTGAATGGCGGTGCGGGCAGGCTTGAGATAGGCGCGGGGGTCGAAGCCCTCGGGGTGCTCGTCAAAGTACTTGCGGATGGAGGCGGTCATCGCAAGACGCAGGTCGGAATCGATGTTGATCTTGCAGACGGCCATGGAAGCGGCCTTGCGGAGCATTTCTTCGGGGATGCCGATGGCGTCGGGCATTTTGCCGCCGTGTTCGTTGATGATGCGGACAAACTCCTGCGGCACGGAGGAAGCGCCGTGCAGCACGATGGGGAAGCCGGGCAGACGCCGGGCGACCTCTTCAAGAATGTCAAAGCGGAGCTGGGGCTTCATGCCGGGCTTGAACTTGTAAGCGCCGTGGCTCGTGCCGATGGCGATGGCAAGACTGTCGCAGCCGGTACGGGTGACGAATTCTTCCACGTCCTCGGGACGGGTGTAGGAGCTGTCCTCGGCCTCGACGCAGACATCGTCCTCCACGCCCGCGAGCGTGCCGAGTTCGGCCTCGACGACGACGCCGTGGTCGTGCGCATACTCGACGACCTGACGGGTGAGAGCGATGTTGTCCTCGAAGGACTTGCTGCTGCCGTCGATCATGACGGAGGTGAAGCCGCCGTCGATGCAGCTCTTGCAGAGCTCAAAGCTGTCGCCGTGGTCGAGATGCAGGGCGATCGGAAGGCCGGTCTCCTGCTCGGCAGCCTCAACGAGCTTGACGAGATAGGTGTGGTTGGCATAGGCGCGCGCGCCGCGGGAGACCTGCAGAATGACGGGGGCCTTGACCTCGGCGGCAGCCTCGGTGATGCCCTGGACGATCTCCATATTGTTGACATTGAATGCGCCGACGGCATAGCCGCCCTCATACGCCTTGCGGAACATTTCCTTTGTGGTTACGATCGGCATAGTATTATCCTCCGTTATATAAAGAATATGGATACTCCTGTTTTTACACCGGCATTATATCAGCGTTTTCGCGCCGCGTCTACTGCCGAAATACAGTTTTTTATCGTCTTTGCCGGAAAGAAACTGGCGCGTTTGTGAAAAATCCCAAAAAATTCGCTTTAGCATTTTAAATTGTCTCGCAATTTTCTATTGACGCGCGCCGATGCATCGTGCTAATATGTGACCATCAAATCACAGGAGGTGCCGCATGAGCCGCTTCGGTTTCGTTCCCGCAATGAATACCGCTTCTTCCGCCGCAAATTGCGACGGCTCTTGTGCTGCGCGCACTTCCGCTTCTTTCGCTTTTTCTGCGGGCATCGCTGCGGCGGTGTCCGTTCTTTTTATTTCCGTCCTTCTCAACCTCCGACTGTCTCTTGGCCTTGTTGGGCTTATTCTGCTTATCGCCATTATTGTATCCATTATTGCAGTTATTTCCGTTCTGCTTGTACGCAAATTTCCCGAGCGCCGAAAGAGATGATCCGGTTTGATAAATCCGGCCTTGTCTTTTCGGACAGGGCCGTTTTTATATTTATTTTGTGTTTAAAACCTTAGGAAAAGGAGAAATGAAACAATGAAAAAAGTAGTATGCATGGTACTCGCCGCCGTAATGCTCATGGCGTGTCTCGCCGGCTGCGGCTCCACAGCTGCCGAAACCCCGTCTTCCGGCGATAACAGCTCGACCGCCTCTGCCTCCGCATTCAAAATCGGCGGCACGGCTCCTCTGACCGGCGGCGCCGCCATTTACGGCAACGCCGTGAAGAACGCCGCGCAGATCGCCGTGGACGAGATCAACGCCAAGGGCGGCATCCAGTTTGAACTGCGCTTCGAGGACGACCAGAACGACACCGAAAAGGCCGTCAACGCGTACAACACGCTGAAAGACTGGGGCATGCAGATCTCTCTCGGCTCCACCACCTCCAAGCCCTGTGAAGTTACCTCCGGCGAAACCTTTGTCGACCGCATCTTCGCGCTGACGCCGTCCGCCTCCTCCGTCGCCACGACCGATGGCAAGGACAACCAGTTCCAGATGTGCTTCACCGACCCCAACCAGGGCAGCGCCTCCGCGCAGTACATCGCCGACAAGGCTCTCGCCTCCAAGGTCGCCGTCATCTGGAAGAACGACGACGTGTACTCCAAGGGCATCTATGAGACCTTTAAGGCCGCCTGTGACAAGCTCAACATCGAGATCGTGAGCGACACCACCTTTGCCGACGGCAACGACACCGACTTCTCCGTCCAGATCGCCGACGCGCAGACCAACGGCGCGGAGCTCGTGTTCCTGCCCATCTATTACCAGCCCGCTTCCCTCATCCTTGCGCAGGCCGCTGCGGCCGGCTATGAGCCCAAATGGTTCGGCGTGGACGGCATGGACGGCATCCTCACCATGAAGGGCTTTGATACCTCCCTCGCCGAGGGCGTCATGCTCCTGACCCCGTTCAACGCCGACTCCACCGACGAGCGCACCGCCGCCTTCGTCAAGAAGTATCAGGATATGTACGGCGAAGTTCCCAACCAGTTCGCCGCGGACGCCTATGACTGTGTTTACGCCTATGCGCAGGCTCTCGAAGCCGCCGGCGCTACGCCCGACATGAGCGCGGAGGAACTCTGCGCCAAGATGATCGAGCAGTTCACCTCCATGACGTTCGACGGTCTGACCGGCACCGGCATGACGTGGAACACCGAAGGCCAGGTCACCAAGAGCCCGAATGGCATGGTCATCCAGAACGGCGCTTACGTCGGTATGGACTGATCGGAAAAAGCCCGACCCACGAAACGGCTATGGGGCGGAGAGATTTCTCTCCGTCCCATTCCCCGCGGGAAGGCGCGCAGCGGAAAGAGGCCGCACCGAAGCCTTTTTCCGATGCGCATTTTCCCATATACCCCCTGTGAATCAAAGCAAAAGAGAGAAAAAGAGAAAGAAATTGACCCGAAAGGGGTGTCAGCCTTGAGTTTTCTGAACTTTCTGATCAGCGGCATCAGCCTCGGCAGCATCTACGCGATCATCGCCCTTGGCTATACGATGGTCTACGGCATTGCGAAAATGCTGAACTTTGCCCACGGCGACGTCATCATGGTGGGCGCATATATGTGCTTTTTTGCCTGCACCAAGTTTGATCTCCCGCCGGTCGTCGGCGTGATCCTCGCGATGATCGTGTGCACGGTTCTCGGCATGACGATCGAGAAGCTGGCGTATAAGCCGCTGCGCGCGGCAACGTCGCTCGCGGTGCTCATCACCGCCATCGGCGTGAGCTATTTTCTCCAGAATGCGGCGCTGCTGCTCTGGGGCTCCAGCCCGGTGGTGTTCCCGAACTTCTTCAAGTCGGTGAGCGGCGAAACGGGCTTCGCCCTTTTCGGCGGCGAGCTGCGGGTCTCGTATGTCGCGCTCGTGACGATCGTTGTGTGTGTCATCATCATGGCCGCGCTCTCGATCTTCATCGGCAAGACAAAAATGGGCAAGGCGATGCGCGCCTGCTCCGAGGACAAGGACGCGGCGCGGCTCATGGGCATCAACGTGGACGCGACGATCTCCATGACGTTCGCCATTGGCTCCGGCCTTGCCGCGGTCGCGGGCGTGCTGCTCTGCTCCGCGTATCCGACGCTCGTCCCCACCACCGGCTCCATGCCCGGTATCAAGGCGTTCACTGCCGCCGTGTTCGGCGGCATCGGCTCGATCCCCGGCGCGCTGCTCGGCGGGCTGCTCCTCGGCGTGATCGAGATCATGGCCAAAGCCTATATCTCCACGCAGATGTCGGACGCCGCGGTGTTCGCGGTGCTGATCATCGTGCTGCTCGTCAAACCGTCCGGTCTGCTGGGCAAGCAGGTCCGCGAGAAAGTGTGAGGTGCGTACGATGAAAAACGTTATGGTCCGAATGAAAACCAGCCGGCAGCAGTGGATCACCTATGCCTTTGTGATCGCCGCGTATATCGTCCTCCAGATCCTCTCCGGACAGAAGGTGCTGTCCTCTACGGCGCGCGGTATGCTCGTGCCGATCTGCGCTTACGTCGTCATGGCCGTCTCGCTCAACCTCACCGTCGGCGTGATGGGCGAGCTGTCGCTCGGCCACGCGGGCTTTATGAGCGTGGGGGCGTTCATGGGCACGACGGCGGCGGTGTCGCTCCAGGGCGTCATTGCGAGCGCTCCGCTGCGTCTTGCCATTGCGATGGCCGTCGGCGCGGTCTTTGCCGCCGTCATCGGCTTTCTCATCGGCATTCCGGTGCTGCGTCTCCGGGGCGACTATCTCGCCATCGTGACGCTTGCCTTCGGCGAGATCATCAAGAGCATTTTCACGAACCTTTACATCGGTATCGACAGCCGCGGCTACCACATTCGCTTCCTGCAGGCTCCGGAGAATCTGGAGGAGGGCGGAAAGCTCATCATCGGCGGGCCGATGGGCATCGGCGGCGTACAGAAGATCGCTACGTTCACCGGCGGCTTTATCCTTGTGATGATCTGCCTTATCGTGATCTTTCATCTTGTAAACAGCCGCACGGGCCGCGCGATTCTCGCCATCCGCGATAACCGCATCGCCGCCGAGAGCGTCGGTATCCCCGTGACACGCTATAAAATGACGGCTTTTGTTCTTTCCGCTTCCATGGCGGGCGCGGCGGGCGCGCTCTTTGCGCTTAACTTTTCCACGATCGCCGCAAACAAGTTCGACTTCAACACATCCATCCTCGTGCTCGTGCTTGTCGTGTTCGGCGGGCTGGGAAATATGCTCGGCTCCGTCATCGCCGCGGCGCTGCTCACGGCGCTGCCCGAGGCGCTTCGCAGCTTTGCCGATTACCGCATGCTGATCTACGCCATCGTGCTTATCCTCGTGATGCTCGCAACAAACAACGACGATTTCAAGGCGCTGCTGCGCCGCGTGATCCCCGGACGGAAGGAGGAGAGGGAAGATGCCTGAAGCGTTTGAAAAAGGAAAAATGGTTGAATTTCCGAGCAGGGCCATCATTCCCGAGCGCGATCTGGATAAAACGCCCGTGCTCGAATGCCGCCATCTCGGTATCGACTTCGGCGGACTGCGCGCCGTGGATGACTTCAACCTCACCATCGGCCGTACCGAAATCGCCGGTCTGATCGGCCCAAACGGCGCGGGCAAAACTACCGTTTTCAACCTGCTCACCAAGGTCTATCAGCCGACCCGCGGCACGACGCTGCTCGACGGCATGGACACCTCCGGCAAGACGACCGAGCAGATCAACCGCATGGGCATTGCCCGCACATTCCAGAACATCCGCCTTTTCAATAACCTGTCGGTGGAGGACAACGTCAAGATCGGTCTCCACAATCAGGAGCCGTATTCCACGTTCGAGGGCATTTTCCGTCTGCCGAAGTACTGGCGGCAGGAACGCGCCGCGCACGAGCGCGCGCTCGAGCTGCTGTCGATCTTTGATATGCAGGACATGGCGAACATGCAGGCCGGCTCGCTGCCCTACGGCGCGCAGCGCCGTCTGGAGATCGTCCGCGCTCTTGCGACGAACCCGTCGCTGCTGCTGCTCGACGAGCCGGCCGCCGGCATGAACCCCTCCGAGACGTATGAGCTTATGGAGAACATTGTCAAGATCCGCGACACGTTCCAGATCGCCGTCATGCTCATCGAGCACGACATGAAGCTCGTCATGGGCATCTGCGAGGGCATCTGCGTGCTGAACTTCGGCAAGGTGATCGCCAAAGGCACCGCGGAAGAGATTCAGGCGAACCCCGCCGTGATCGAAGCCTATCTCGGCAAGAAGAAGGAGGGCTGACCGATGCTTCTCGAAGTCAGGGACATTCAAGTATATTATGGCGCGATCCATGCCATAAAGGGCGTCTCCTTTGAGGTTAACGAGGGCGAGATCGTAACGCTTATCGGCGCGAACGGCGCGGGCAAGACAACGACGCTCGATACCATTGCAGGCCTCCTGCGCAGCCGCGGCGGGGACATCGTTTTTCATGGCGAGAGCATCGCGCACAAGGCCCCTCACCTGATCGTCAAGGACGGTCTGGCGCTCGTTCCGGAGGGACGGCGCGTGTTTACGCAGATGACCGTGGAGGAAAACCTCGAAATGGGCGCGTTCACCCGCGCCAACGCCACCGTTGAGCCGGGGCTCGAAAAGGTGTACGAGCTGTTCCCGCGTCTGAAGGAACGCCGCCGTCAGGTCGCCGGAACGCTCTCCGGCGGCGAGCAGCAGATGCTCGCCATGGGCCGCGCGCTTATGAGCGCACCGAAGCTCATGATGCTTGACGAGCCCTCCATGGGTCTCGCGCCCATCCTTGTGGAGCAGGTGTTTGAGATCATCCAGTCGCTGCACAAAGCGGGCACCACGATCCTGCTCGTCGAGCAGAACGCGCAGATGGCGCTCTCCATCGCCGACCGTGCCTATGTTCTCGAAAACGGCAAGGTCTCCCTCTCCGGCACCGGCAGGGAGCTCGCCCAGAGCGAGCAGGTACAGAAGGCCTATCTCGGCGGCTGACAAGCGAATAAGAGCATCGCCCCGAAAGGATTCTCCTTTCGGGGCGATGCTTTGATTTTTTCCAGATTTTGCTTGACAGCTCGCCGCTGATGTGATATCAATATGATATCAAATTAATTTATGGAGGATTTGTCATGAAAGAAAAAATCATCACCGGACGTAAGTACGGCATGGCAGTGCTGCTCGGCTATCTGGCGCTGCTCGTCGCCGCGGTCCTCGCCATTGTTTACGGTGCGGTGCGCGGCCGTGGCTTTTTCATTGCTCTCGGCGTTTTGTATGTATCTCTCGGCTGGATCGGGCTTTGCGGTCTGCGTGTTCTCAAGCCGCAGGAGGCGCTGGTGCTGACGCTCTTCGGCAAGTACATCGGTACGCTTAAGGGCGAGGGATTTTACTGTGTGAATCCGTTCTGCTCGGCGGTCAACCCGGCGGCCAACACGAAGCTCAGCCAGAGCGGCGATGTGGACGGCGCTAAGGGCGGCATCGTGATCGCCGCCGGACAGGCGGGCGGCGCGGTGGAAGTCGCCGGCAGCAAAAAGATTTCTCTCAAGATCATGACGCTCAACAACTCCCGTCAGAAGATCAACGATTGCCTCGGCAACCCTGTGGAGATCGGCATTGCGGTCATGTGGCGCGTGGTGGACACGGCAAAGGCCGTCTTTGACGTCGATAACTACAAGGAATATCTCTCTCTCCAGTGCGACAGCGCGCTGCGCAACATCGTGCGCATTTACCCGTACGACGTGGCGCCTAACGTTGATACGACCGGCGACGGCGTGGCGGACGAAGGGAGCCTGCGCGGCTCGAGCGAGATCGTGGCCGAGCGCATACGCAAGGAGATTCAGCAGCGCGTGGACGCCGCGGGTATCGAGATCATCGAAGCGCGCATCACCTATCTGGCCTACGCGACCGAGATCGCGGCGGTCATGCTGCAGCGGCAGCAGGCGTCCGCCATCATCGACGCGCGCAAAATGATCGTAGACGGCGCGGTCGGCATGGTGGAGATGGCGCTCGAGCGCCTGAGCGAGAATAACGTCGTCGCGCTCGACGACGAGCGCAAGGCGGCGATGGTATCGAACCTCCTTGTTGTGCTCTGCGGCAACCGCGACGCGCAGCCCGTCGTGAACTCGGGAAGCCTGTACTGACATGGCGGAAACCGAAACCGGAAAAAAGCATGTGCCGCTGCGCCTGTCCCCGAAGCTGTATGCGGCGATCGCCGCGTGGGCGGAGGACGATTTCCGCTCGGTAAACGGGCAGATCGAGTACCTGCTCACCGAATGCGTCCGCCAGCGGAAGAAGAACGGAAGGTATGTTTCCGACGAGCTGGATAAGCCGCCGGAACTGGATATATGAGGAGGGGACAAGGCCGTGAAAAGAGCGGAGATCAATGCCTTCTGCGGCTGCCGGGAAACGCTCTATCAGCGCATCGTGTTCTTTGCCGCCCCCGCCATTCTGCTTGCCGGGATCGTGTATGTCGCCGTGCGGTATGCGCAGCTTCCGGCGGAGATACCGTCGCACTATAATTTTTACGGCGAGATCGACGGCTACGGCAGTCGGGGAACGCTCTGGATCATGCCGGTCATTGGCATTCTGTGCGACGCTTTGATGCTCGCCGTGAGCTTCTTCCCGCAGACATGGAATGTCGGCACGAGCGTGACGGTGTTCAACCGTGCGCTGGTATACCGGCGCGTGCGCGATCTCATTGCCGATATACGCCTTTCGATGGCGGTGATGTTCACTGCGTTTGCCGTCTGGCAGACGGCGCTCACGCCGACCTTCCCGTGGGGGATGGGCGTGCTGATTGGCGTATGCTGCACCGCGCCGCTCGTGCGGTTTTTTGTGCGGCTGGCAATGAAAAAATAAAGGTTTAAAAATGAATGTTGGATGCAGTTATCCTTACAGGATGACTGCATCCAACAATTTGCTTTAAAGAGCAAAGCACTTTTTCAGTGTTTGATATTCACCAAGGGCGAGAATCGTAACATCCTTTGTGAGAGGGGTGTCCGGAGTGACGGATACATCGGTTTTTCCGTCCTTCTTTAAGCCCAGCAGGTTGATCCCGTATTTGCGGCGAATGTTCAGCTCGCCGACGGTCTGACCGACCCATCGTTCCGGGACGGCGACCTCCACAATGGCATGTCTGTCGTCCAGCTCAATGTAGTCGAACAGATGGTTGGCGGTATAGCGGGTGGCCGACCATTTGGCGAGCTGTTTTTCGGGATAGGTGACGTAGTCCGCGCCGTTGCGAAGCAGAAACTTTTCCTGAACGTCCCGATCCGCGCGCGCGACAACGGTTTTTGCGCCAAGCTCTTTGAGAAGCGAGACCGTTTCCAGAGATTCCTGAAAGCTGCCGCAGATGGTAACATAGCAGATATCGTAATTTCCGACGCCGAGCGAGCGCAGGAACTCCAACCGTGTGCTGTCGCCGATCTGCGCGTTGGTCACAAACGGCATACAATCGTTGACGCGCTCCTCGTCCCTGTCGACCGCCATGATCTGATGGCCGAGACGGTTCAGTTCCATGGCAAGATGACGCCCGAAGCGTCCCACCCCGATCAGAAGAATGCTTTTCATATCCTGTCCTCCCTTAAAACGACGATTATCCGACGGTAATGTTTTCCTTCGGATACACTGCATGATAGTGCTTGTGTCCGGCAAAGGCGGCGTAGATCAGCGTCAGACCGCCGACACGCCCCCAGAACATCAGCAAGATCAGAATCAGATGAGAAAGCTGCCCAAGCTGCGGCGTAATGCCGAGCGTCAGACCTACCGTTCCGACGGCGGACGCCGTTTCAAACAGACAAACGCCAAGCGGAAGAGCTTCCATCGCGCTGATGGCGCATGCGCCGGCAAGAAACAGCGTCAGATACAGGATCAGAACAGCGGAGGCGTTTTTTACGGCGGCGCTGTCGATGCGGCGGCGGAAAAACTGCGGCGATTCCCGCTGTCGGAATATGGAATGCACGTTTGCCGCAAGCACGGCGACGGTCGTCACCTTCATGCCGCCCGCGGTTGAGCCGGGAGCGCCGCCGATCAGCATGAGAAAGATCATAACGGCGCGGGATACATCGCCCATGGCGGCAAGATCGGTCGTATTGAAGCCGGCTGTCCGCGGCGTAGCAGACTGGAAGAGCGAGGCAAGAAGGCGCTCCTGCGGCGGCAGGGAGGAATACTCCGTGAAGAAGAAGAGCACGGCCGGGAAAAAGAGCAGCACGGCGGACGTTGCCAGGATAACCTTGCTCTGCATCCGATAGCGTGACAGCCTCTGCCGGTGCGTCCGAATATCGTCCCAGGTGAGAAAACCGATCCCGCCGGTCACGAGAAGAAGAATCACGGTGACGTTGATGAGAGGGCTTGCGGCATAGGCGGTCAGCGAGGGATACGGCGTATCGGCCGTGCCGAGAATATCAAATCCGGCGTTGCAGAAGGCGGAGATGGAATGGAATACCGCCATCCACAGTCCGCGAAGGCCGTGATCCCGGCAGAATACCGGCAGCATGGCGAGCGCACCGGCGAGCTCAACGGTAAAGGTTCCCTTCAGAATAAAGCGCGTCAAACGCACAATGCCGCCGACCGACGGCGCGGAAAGCGCGTCCTGCATGGCGCTGCGCTCCTTGAGGGATATGTTCCGTCCGGCGAGCATCAGAAAGGCTGCCGACATCGTGATAACGCCGAGACCTCCGATCTGAATCAGCAGGAGAATCAGGCTCTGCCCGAACGGAGACCAGTAGCTGCCGGTATCGCGGACGACAAGGCCGGTTACGCATACCGCCGAGGTCGAAGTAAAAAGCGCGTCGGTGAACGGCGTGGCGATCCTCTCGGCGGACGCCGCCGGAAGCATCAGCAGCAGCGCTCCTGCAACGATCACGCCGGCAAAGCCGAGTATGATAAGCTGAAAGGACGTCAAACGCCGGAAGGCCTGAAGAAGCTTTTTCACCAAACAACATCTCCCCCTTGCGATGGTTTTCGGAGCCGACAGGCGCTGACAGAGCCGGTCAGCGCCCTTTTGCATAGGCATGGATTCAGTTGGCGCAGTAATCCTTTCGTCCGACGCGCTTGTGCTCGCTGTTGCGGTGGAAGCGCTCGATGACGGCGCGCTCGGCGTCGGTCACCTCGCCGCCGTCCATGTAGCGGTCAATGGCGGCGTAGGAAACGCCCATTTCCTTCTCGTCCGTCTGGCCCTCGAAAAGCCCGGCGGAGGGCGCCTTGCGGCGGATGGTCTCCGGCGCGTCGAGATAGTCGAGAAACTCAAAGACCTCGGTCACGCTCAGATCGGCGATGGGATTGAAGTCGGCGGCGGCGTCGCCCCACTTGGTGCAGTAGCCCATAAACGCTTCGCTGCGGTTGCCCGTTCCGGCGACGAGCCGGTGCTCGGCCGCGGCGATCGCGTAAAGCGCCGTCATGCGAAGGCGCGGGGCGATGTTCGATACGGCGGCGTTGCTGAGCTCGAGACCCGCCTTTTCGAGCGCCGCGACGAGCGCGCCGCGCGTCTCCGTGAGATCCACGGTGCGGTACGCGATGCCGTACTGCACCGCAACGCGGATCGCGTCGTCCGTGTCGCTGCCGTAGTTCTGCGCCGTGGCGCAGGGCAGGAGGATGCCCACGGTATTGCTGCACGCCTTCTTGCAGAGAATGCCCACGAGCGCGCTGTCCTTGCCGCCGCTGTTGCCGTAAACAATGCCCTCGCAGCCGCTTTCCTTCAGCAGCTGCCGGATAAAGGCAACGCGGTTTTCGAGTTCCTGTTCGTAGTTGCGCATAATGAATGCCCTCCCTTTAGAGAATGTGCAGTCTTGTGAGCATGACCTGCCGGGCGGCCTCCTCGGCGGCATCGTCGAGAGGCGCAAGCTCTGCCGTGCCGTATTTGCGGCAGAGCGCGCCGCGCAGTATCTCGTCGCAGAGCGCCGGGTTTTTCGGCAGGAGCGGACCGTGGCTGTAGGTGCCGTACACGTTTTTGTACCGCACGCCCTCCGTGCCGTCCTCGCCGTTGTTGCCGTGGCCGCGCAGCACCGTGCCGAGCGGAGTGAGCGAAGCGCCGAGGCGCGTGCGCCCGCCGTGGTTTTCAAACCCGATAACGATGCCGCCGCCGGACGCTTCACCGAGCCGGTAGGCATAATTGCCGATGAGCCGGTCATAGGAGCCTTCGGTGGTAAAGTCCAGTATTCCGGTGTAGTCGCACCACTGTCCGGCTGCCGTGCGGTAGCCGTTGCCCAGAAGCTGATACCCGCCGCAGATGCAGAGAAGCGTTTTCCCGTCCTCCGCCGCGGCGCGGATGTTCTCCGCGCGCCCGGCGCGGAGATCCGCGAGAAGCACGGTCTGTTCAAAGTCCTGCCCGCCGCCGATAAAGAAAAGATCGTATCCGGCGAGATCGTCTTTTGCGCCGAGCGGCAGCTCCGTGACGGCGCAGCCGATGCCGCGCCATTCAAGCCGTTTTTTCATGCACGCGATGTTGCCCCGGTCGCCGTAGAGATTGAGCACGTCCGGATACAGATGGCAGATGTTCAGTTCCATTATTCCCAGAACCTCCCTCCGCCGGCGAGCGCGGACAGCTTGTCGCGCACCGTGAGCATGGATGTGTAGTTCGGCAGCAGAACGACGGGTTTCCCGGCTTTCTGCACCGCCGCGGCGAGATCGTCCGCCGTGTCGTATACGGTGATGGAGGCGTCGTCCGCCCCGGCGTACTTGAGCCGGAGACGCATATCCTGCGCGCGCACGCCGTAAACGCCGATAGCTTCGTATTTCCGTGCGGCGAAAAGATTTTCGTAGTCCGCGTCCCAGATCCAGGAGACGTCCGTACCGTCGGCGGCGTTATCGTTCAGGCAGAAGATGGGGAGAATGTTCCCGCTCTGGGAGGCGAGAAATTCCAGCGCGCGGTCGCACCCCGCGGGGTTTTTCACGAGCACGATGCGGACGCTCGTTTCCCCGACGGTGAGCTGCTCCATCCGCCCGAACACCGCGCCGAAATCGGCGAGCGCGGCGCGGCAGATGTCCATATCCCAGCCCATGGTGCGCGCGGCGGTGAGCGCGGCGGCGGCGTTGCACACGTTGTAGAGCGCCGGGAGCGCGAGATCAAAGGAGACCGTCCCTTCCGGCGTTTTCATCGTGACGGCGCTGCCGCCGCCGGGGAGGGCTTCCACGCTCTCCACGGCCATGTCCGGCGCGGGACGCTGCGCGCCGCACGCGGGGCAGTACCAGTCGCCGAGATGGGCGAACGTGTATCGCCGGTAGGCGTAGCGCGCGCCGCAGCGCAGACAGTGCGGCGCGTCCGAAACACTCGGCACGGCGCCGCCCGAAATATTCTCGAGACCGAAGTACACGGTCTCGTTCGGCACATCCCAGCCGAGAGACGCGGTGAGCGAGCAGTCGGCATTCAGACACAGCGCCGCGCCGGGGGCTTTTTGGATGCCCGAGGCGATGAGATCGCGCGTGTGCGTCACCTCGCCGTAGCGGTCAAGCTGGTCGCGGAAGAGATTCGTCACGATCACCGCGCGCGGCTGCAGCGCCGCGGCGACGGCGGGGAAATTGCCCTCGTCGCACTCGATAACGGCAAGCGGCTTCTTCGGCTTGCCGAGAAGATTTGCGTTTTCAATGAACTCTGCGGTAATGCCGCTCGTGAGATTTGCGCCGGAGCGGTTGGAGAAATACGGCGTCCCGGCCTTGTCGAGCATATGGCGGAGCATGCCGGCGGTCGTCGTTTTGCCGTTCGTGCCGGTGATGATCACCGTTTCCACGCCGCATCCCAGCTCGCGCATCAGCCCCGGATATACGCGCAGCGCTGCCTTTCCGGGCAGCGCTGTGCCGCCGCGGCCAAGAAGCCGCAGCGCGAGACGCGCAAGGCGGCTCGTGACGCACGCGAAGAATACGCGCAGTTTTTTCATAGACGGATATACTCCTCGCGGCCTGCGCCCACGGACACCCAGCCGATGCGGCAGCCGACGGCATTTTCAAGATAGCGGACGTAATTGCGCGCGGCCTCGGGCAGATCCTCAAACCTCCGGCAGCCGGAAATATCGCCGGAGAAGCCTTCAACGTATTCGTATACGGGCTTGCAGCGCTCAAGCACGGTCTCCACGGGGAATGTGTGGATGACCTTGCCGTCTACTTCGTAGCCGGTGCAGACGGGGATCTTCTCCCAGCCGGAGAGGACGTCGAGCTTTGTGAGCGCGAGCTCGGTCGCGCCCTGCATCTGCACGCCGTAGCGGGAGGCGACAACGTCAAACCCACCCACACGGCGGGGACGGCCTGTGGCCGCGCCGTACTCGGCGCCGGCTTCGCGCAGACGGTCGCCCTCCTCACCGAAGAGCTCGCACACGAACGGCCCTTCGCCGACGCAGCTCGAATATGCCTTCATGATGCCGATGACGCTGTCGAGCCGTCTGGCCGGGATGCCCGCGCCGATGGGGGCGTAGGCGGCGATCGTGGATGAGGACGAGGTGTAGGGGTAAATGCCGAAGTCAATATCGCGCAGCGCGCCGAGCTGGGCCTCAAAGAGGATGCTCTTGCCCGCGTCCGCCTGCTCGGAGAGGTATTCGGTCGTGTTGCAGAGATACTCGCGCCACGGGAACGCATACTTTTCCAGCCACTCGTACATCCCGTCAACGCTGACCGGCTCGTGGCCGTAGCCCTGCACGGTGATGTTCTTCCACTCGACGAGATCGGCGAGCTTTTCGCGCAGCTTGTCCGGGAAGAGGAGATCGCCGGTGCGCAGCGTTTTCTTCATATACTTGTCGGCGTACACGGGGCCGATGCCGCGGCGTGTGGAGCCGAACTTCTTGTCCGCGAGACGGTCCTCTTCGAGAATGTCCATCATCTTGTGGTACGGCATGCAGATCGTGGCGCGGTCGCTGATCTTCAGATGCTCGGGCGAGATCTCCACGCCCTGAGCGCGGATGTGCGCGACTTCCTTTGTGAGGTGTTCGAGATCGAGCACCATGCCGGGGCCGAGCACGTTCACCGTGCCGGGGCGCAGAATACCGGACGGCAGCAGATTGAGAATGAATTTGCCGCGCTCGTTCACAACGGTGTGCCCGGCGTTGTTTCCGCCCTGATAACGGACAACGATCTCATGCTCGGCGGAGAAAAGATCGACCATGCGGCCTTTTCCTTCGTCGCCCCAGTTGATTCCGACAACAGCAGTAAGCATTTTTTGTATCCTCCTTGCTTTTAGACACGCACCGGAACGCTCCCGGCGATATCGCCGCGGCGAGTTTTCAGCACGGGATAAACATGGGTATCGAGAAAGACGCGCGTCTGCTCCGGCGCAAGCCCGATGAACTGGCGAACGTCCAGGATCTCCTCAAGAACTTCCGGCGTCAGATGGAAGCGCTCGTCGGCAAGCAGCATATCGAGCAGATGTCCGTCCTCGCCGCGCAGCTTGATATCCTCGGCCGTGCGCACGGAATACTGCCGGATGGCCTCATGCAGCTTCTGCCGGTCCTCCCCGAGCGAAACGGCGCGCATGAGAATGTTCTCGGTCGCGAGGAAGGGAAGCTCCTCGCGCAGATGCTTTTCCATCACGCGCGGATAGACCCTGCAGCCGCGCACGACGTTGGCGCAGAGCGTCAGAATGGCGTCGCAGGCGAGAAACGCCTCGGGCAGCGTAAGACGGCGGTTCGCCGAATCGTCGAGCGTGCGCTCGAGCCACTGCGTCATGGCGGTATCGGCGGTGTTGGCGGCGAGATTCACAACGTACCGGCTGAGCGAGCACACGCGCTCGCAGCGCATGGGATTGCGCTTATAGGCCATCGCGGAGGAGCCGACCTGTTCGGCCTCAAACGGCTCGTCCAGCTCGCGCAGGTGCGCGAGAAGGCGCATATCCGTCGCCATCTTGGCGGCGCTCTGCGCAATGCCGGAGAGAACGTTCATCACGAAGGAATCGAGCTTTCGCGTATAGGTCTGTCCGGCGACGGGGATGCAGTGGGGAACGCCCATCTTTTCCGCGATCTTCTTCTCGAGCGCGAGCACCTTTTCCGCGTCGCCGCGGAAGAGGGCGAGAAAGCTCGCCGCGGTGCCGGTCGCGCCCTTGCAGCCGGAGATGGGAAGCCGGTCAAGCTCGGCTTCGAGCCGTTCCAGATCGAGCAGAAAGTCCTGAAGCCAGAGCGTGGCGCGCTTGCCGACGGTCGTGGGCTGCGCGGCCTGAAAATGCGTCCAGGCGAGCGTCGGCGTGTCGGCCTCGTGCGAGGCAAACTCCGCAAGCGCGTCGATGACCGAAAGAAGCTCGCCCCGGATGAGCCGGAGAGCCTCGCGCATTTGCAGAAGGTCGGCGTTGTCGTCCACATAGCAGCTCGTCGCGCCGAGATGGATGATGCCCGCGGCCTTCGGGCAGGCGTCGCCGAACGTGCGGATGTGCGCCATCACGTCATGGCGCAGCCGGTGCTCATACGCGGCGGCGCGGTCAAAATCGATGTCGTCGAGATGCGCACGCATTTCCTCGAGCTGCTCGTCGGTAATGGGCAGTCCCAGCTCCTGCTCGCTCTCGGCCAGCGCGAGCCAGAGACGGCGGAACGTCGAGAACTTCCACTGCGGGGAGAAGAGATGCTGCATCTTTTCCGAGGCGTAGCGCGAGCACAGGGGATTTTCGTAAACGTCTTTCATGCGTATCACTCCACGGTGACGGATTTGGCGAGATTGCGGGGCTTGTCAATGTCGCAGCCGTTGCACCGGGCGACGTGATAGGCGAAAAGCTGGAGAGGAAGGATCTCCGGGATGGCGGAAAAGACCGGATCGGTCACCGGGACGAAGAGCACGTCGTCCGCCTCGGCGAACACGCGGCGGTTGCCCTCGTTCACCACGGCGAGGACCTTGGCCCCGCGCGCCTTGACCTCCTTGATGTTGGACATCGTTTTGTCGAACAGCTCCTCGTAGCACGCGAGCGAAACGACGAGACGGCCCGGATCGATGAGCGCAATGGTGCCGTGCTTGAGCTCTCCGGCGGCATACGCCTCGGAATGAATGTAGGAGATCTCCTTGAGCTTGAGCGACGCCTCGAGCGCAACGGCGTAGTCGATGTTGCGCCCGATAAAGAAGAGCGAGCTGTTGCCGCAGTAGCGCTCGGCAAGATAGGAGACCTGCGGGTTGAGGTCAATGCTGCGCTGCGTGCGCTCGGGCAGTTCCGTGATACCGGCGACGAGCTCGGCGTACCGCGGCGCGGTGAGCGTCCGGCGCTCGTTGGCCATCCACACGGCGAGCAGATCGAGCACGGCGATCTGCGTGGTGTAGCCCTTCGTGGTGGCGACGGCGATCTCGGGACCGGCCCAGGTATACATGACATAGTCGCCGAGCTTCGCCACGGTGCTGCCGACGACGTTGACGATCGTGAGCACGCGTGCGCCGTGCGCCTTGCATTCGCGGATGGCGGCGATGGTGTCGGCCGTTTCGCCGGACTGTGATACGGCGATGAGCAGCGTGTGCTCGTCCACGATCGGGTGGCGGTAGCGCAGCTCGCTCGCCACATCGACCTCCACCGGCACGCGGCAGAGCGATTCGATCATGTACCGTCCGACGCACCCGGCGTGGTACGCGCTGCCGCAGGCGGTGATGATGATGCGGTCAATATAGCGGAAGTCGGCGCGGAACGCCTCGTCAAAATCGTCGAGTACGATCTTCCCGTTTTTGACGCGCGGCGCGATCGTCGCTTTGAGCGCGCGCGGCTGCTCCATGATCTCCTTGAGCATGAAGTGCTCGTAGCCGCCCTTTTCCGCGGCCTCGATATCCCAGACAATACGGGAAACGCTGTGATGCACCGGCGCGCCGGTGCTGTCGAAAATGGAAATGGAGTCGGGCGTGATTTCGGCAAACTCGCCGTCCTCCAGATAGATCACGTTTTTGGTGTGGCTCACGAGCGCGGTCACGTCGGAGGCGAAAAAGTTTTCGCCCACGCCCACGCCGAGAATGAGCGGCGACGCCATCTTTACGGCGCAGATCGTCCCCGGCCGGTCGGCGCAGAGAACGCCGAGAGCATAGGACCCCTCGAGCCGCGCGGCGGTATGCAGCACGGCGGCCCGGAGATCGCCGGTATAGTACATGTCGAGCAGATGTACGATGACCTCGGTGTCGGTCTCGCTCCGGAATACGAAGCCCTTGCGTTGAAGCTCGTCGCGCAGCGCGGCATAGTTTTCGATGATGCCGTTGTGGACGATGGCGAATTTCCCGTCGGCAGACATATGCGGGTGTGCGTTGGTGTCGGTGGGCGCGCCGTGCGTTGCCCAGCGGGTATGGCCGATGCCGGAAAAGCCGGGCAGCAGCGTGCCGTTTTTCGTTTTTTCCGCAAGAGCGTCGATATGGCCGGAAGCCTTGATCATATGCAGCTCGCCGTCTTTCTGTACGGCGATGCCTGCGCTGTCATATCCGCGGTATTCCAGCTTGCGCAGCCCGTCCAGCAGCAGCGGCGCCGCGGCCTGGGAGCCGGTAAATCCTACGATTCCACACATAAATGATTATCCTCCAAGTAAACAGGAAACAGACCGTCCCCTGCGGGCATAGCCCGCAGGGGCGCCTTTTCGGTTAAGGCGGCGCCGCACGCCGATGACGGCGCTGTGCGGGGTTGCCTCAAGTTTTACGCCTTGTAGCCGATCGCGTCGGCGAGCGAGCGTTCGAGCAGCACCACGGCGTCGCGGTGCAGACGCAAAAATGTTGCCGGACAGTGCGGATCAATGCTCTCGGAGAGCAGCAGACGGCGCATGGCGTCCTCCTTGTGGCCGGAGACGATCATAAGGAGCTTTTTCGCGCGCAGGATGTTGCCCATGCCCATGGTGAGCGCGAAGCGCGGCACGTCGTCGCGCGAGGCGAAGAAGCGCTGATTGGCGTCAATGGTGCTTTCATCGAGCGATTCCTTATGCGCGCCGTCGCAGAGCGTATCGCCCGGCTCGTTGAAGCCGAGATGGCCGTCCGGGCCGACGCCAAGCACCTGCACGTCAATGTCGGCGCCATCGAGCACGGCGTTGAACTCGCGCAGATTCTCCTCTATATCGCCGGTGCCCTTTGCGACATAGGTGTTGGCTTTGTCAATGTTGATGTGGTCAAAAAGATTGCTGTCCATGAAATAACGGTAGCTCTGCTCATGGGTGGGGGCGAGACCGACATACTCGTCGAGATTCACGCTGCGGACGCGGGAGAAGTCCAGCCCTTCCTCGCGGCAGCGCCGCGAAAGCTCCCGGTACATGCCGACCGGGCTCGAGCCGGTGGCAAGGCCGAGCGTGCAGCAGGGATTCGCGCGGACCGTTTCCTCCAAAATGTCAGCGGCAAGGCGGCTGACCTCTCCGTGGTTTTCGGCGACGATTACTTTCAAGACATCTTCTCCTTTATTGTTTTTTCGCGGCAATGTTGCCCTTGGCTTTGTAAATGCAGCGCTCCGGCACGACGCCGCGCACGCAGGACGTGGGATAAACGCTCGCGTCGCGTCCGATCACGGTGCCGGGATTGAGAACGCTGTTGCACCCAACCTCCACATAGTCGCCGAGCATCGCGCCGACCTTCTTGCGGCCGGTCTCGATCTCCTCGCCCTCGTTGTGGATGACGACGGGGAGCTTGTCGCTCTTGACGTTGCTCGTGATGGAGCCTGCGCCCATGTGGGACTTATAGCCGAGGATGGAATCGCCGACATAGTTATAATGCGGCACCTGTACATTATCAAAAAGGATGACGTTCTTGAGCTCCGTGGAGTTGCCGACGACGCAGCCGTCGCCGACGAGCGCGCTGCCGCGGATGAAAGCGCCGGGGCGCACCTCGGTCTTGTGCCCGATGATGCAAGGCGCGCCGAGATACGCGGTGGGGTAGACCTTCGCGTCGCGGGCGACCCAGACGCCATCCTCCGGATGGTCGTATTCATCCTCGGAGAGCGCCGCGCCGAGAGAGAGGATCATATCGCCGATGCCGGCAAGAGCCTCCCACGGATAGGTGAACTGCCGCAGATAGTCTTTGGCCATCGTATGGTCAAGATCGTAAAGATCGGAGATCGTCAGCTTCATTACTTTTTCACCTCGATCAGATGGCCGGACTTGTCCATGGAGTCAATGATGGCGTCCACCATCCGCTCGCAGAGACCGAGCGTACCGGCCTCGGCCATGACGCGCAGCACCGGCTCCGTGCCGCTCTTGCGCAGCAGCACGCGCCCGCCGTCGCCAAGCTCCGCGGCGCATTTGTCCACGGCGGCCTTCACGGCTTCGTCCGCGAGCGTGCCGTCCTTGTCGTCCACCTTCACGTTCTTGAGCACCTGCGGGTACATCTTCACCTCCGCGGCGAGCACCGAGAGCGGGAGCTGCGTGTCGATGAGCACGCCCATGAGCATGATCGCGGTGATGAGACCGTCGCCGGTGTGGGCGTACTTGCGGAAAATGATGTGGCCGGACTGCTCGCCGCCGAGCATGTGGTCGTTGGCCTTCATGCTCTCGTAGACGAACCGGTCGCCCACGGCGGTCTTTTCGTAGGCGATGCCGATGCGGTCAAACGCCTTGTAGAGACCGAAGTTGCTCATGACCGTCGTGACGACGGTGTTGCTCGGCAGCTGGCCGTTGGCTTTCATGTGCTTGGCGCAGATGTACATGATCTGATCGCCGTTCACCACGTTGCCGAGCTCGTCCACGGCGAGACAACGGTCGGCGTCGCCGTCAAAGGCGAAGCCGACGTCGAGCCGGTTTTCACGGACGTACTGCTGCAGACCCTCGATGTGGGTCGAACCGCAGCGGAGATTCACGTTCACGCCGTCGGGCTTGTCGTTGATGACGTACGTTTTGGCGCCGAGCGCGTCGAATACGGCGCGGCCGATCATCCACGCGCTGCCGTTCGAGCAGTCGAGCGCGACCTTCCGATCGCCGAACGAGCGTGTGGCGAGGCTCGTGAGATAGCCGATATAGCGGTTGCGGCCGGAATAGAAGTCGATCGTGCGGCCGATCTTATCTTCCACCGCCCAGGGAATGCTGTCGGGATCGCCGTCGATGTAGGCTTCAAGCTCGTCCTGCAGCGCATCGTCCATCTTCTCGCCGATGCCGTTCATGAGCTTGATGCCGTTGTCCCAGTAGGGGTTGTGGCTTGCGGAGATCATCACGCCGCAGTCAAAGTTTTCGGTGCGAGTGATGAAGCTGACGCAGGGCGTCGTCGTAACGTGCAGAAGATAGGCGTCCGCGCCGGAGGACGTGATGCCCGCGGCGAGCGCGCTCTCATACATGTAGGACGAGCGGCGCGTATCCTTGCCGATCACGATGCGGGCCGGGCCGGCCGTATGGCGGTTCGCGTAGTACCAGCCGAGAAAGCGGCCGGTCTTGAAGGCATGCTCGGCGGTCAATACCTCGCCGGCCTTGCCGCGGAAACCGTCGGTGCCAAAATATTTTCCCATAAAAGAGTCCTTTCTACAATCGGATAAAGTTATGCGCTTTTGCGCAATAAAAAGACACTTTATAATACCACTTTCCGCCGGTGAGCGTCAACAGGTTTTCCTGCGAGGACGGGCTTAGCCGCGCGGCCCGAAAAGCTCGAGCGCCGCGGCGACAAAACCGCGGAAAAGCGGGTGCGGCCGGTTGGGGCGCGATTTGAATTCGGGATGGTACTGCACGCCGATATAGAACGGATGGTCGTGCCGCTCCACAACCTCAACGAGCCGTCCGTCCGGCGAGAGACCGGAGAGGACAAGCCCCGCGGCGGTGAGCGTTTCGCGGTATTCATTGTTGAATTCATAGCGGTGGCGGTGGCGCTCGGAGATGTGCTGCGCGCCGTAGCATTTTTCCAGAAGTGATCCGGGCATAACGTCGCACGGATACGCGCCGAGACGGAGCGTGCCGCCCTTGGCGATCTCGTCGCTCTGGCCGGGCATGAAGTCGATGACGCGGTAGGGGGCGTTCTCGTCAAACTCGCGGGAGTTTGCGCCGGCGAGATGCGCGGCGCTGCGCGCGTTTTCGATAACGGCGATCTGCATGCCGAGACACAGCCCCAGATACGGGATCTTCTTTTCACGGGCGTACTTTGCCGCAAGGATCATGCCCTCGATGCCGCGGTCGCCGAAGCCGCCCGGCACGAGAATGCCGCACACGCCGCCGAGCTTTTCCTCCAGATCATCCGCGGTGAGCGTTTCGGAGTCCACCCAGCGGATGGCAACGTGCGTCCCGACGGCATAGCCCGCGTGGCGCAGCGCCTCGATCACGGAGAGATAGGCGTCGTGCAGCTGCGTATATTTGCCGACGAGCGCGATGGGCACGCGCTTCGTGCGGCCGTGGATGCGGCTGACCATTTCCTCCCACTCGGCGAGATCGGCCTTCGGCCGGCCGAGACCGAGCTTGCGGCAGACGGTATCGCCCATGTGCGCTTTTTCCAGCATGAGCGGGGCCTCGTAGAGCACGGGGATCGTCATGTTCTCGATAACGCAGTCGTTATCCACGTTGCAGAAGTTCGCGATCTTGCGGAAAATATTCTCGTCCTCGATCGGCTCGTCGCAGCGCAGCACGATGATATCCGGCGAGATGCCCATGCCCTGCAGCTCCTTGACGGAGTGCTGCGTCGGCTTGGATTTGTGCTCGCCCGAGGCTTTGAGATACGGCACGAGCGTCACATGGATGTAGAGCGTGTTTTCCCGCCCGACCTCCAGCCCAACCTGCCGGATGGCCTCAAGGAACGGCTGGCTCTCGATATCGCCGGTCGTGCCGCCGATCTCGGTGATGACGATGTCCGCGCCGGTCTTTTTGCCGACCTGATAGATGAATTCCTTGATCTCGTTGGTGACGTGCGGGATGACCTGCACGGTGCTGCCGAGGTATTCGCCGCGGCGCTCCTTTTCGAGCACGCGGGAATACACCTTGCCCGTGGTAAGATTCGAAAATTTGTTGAGGTCCTCGTCGATGAAGCGCTCGTAGTGGCCGAGATCGAGATCGGTCTCCGCGCCGTCCTCGGTGACGTAGACCTCGCCGTGCTGGTAAGGGCTCATCGTGCCGGGATCGACGTTGATGTAGGGGTCGAGCTTCTGCGCCGCGACCTTGAACCCGCGCGCCTTCAAAAGGCGTCCGAGCGAGGCGGCCGTGATGCCCTTGCCGAGGCCGGAAACGACGCCGCCGGTGACGAAAATGTACTTTGTCATATCTTTCACACTCCCAAAGGATGAATATACACAAAAAAATTCGGGGAGGGGAGGTGAACCTCCCTTCCCCCGGGAGGCGGTCAGGCCTCAGAGAAAGCGGTAGACCCCGTCGCGTTCGGGAACGAGGGCGTGTTCAAAAAAAGCGGTGAGAGCTTTGACGAGCGAGGCGGTGTCGGCCGCGCCCGCGGTTTCAAGGGGCGAGTGCATTGCCAGCTGCGCGAGACCGATGTCCACGGCGTTGAGCGATACCTGTGTGTTGGAGATGTTGCCGAGCGTTGAGCCGCCCGGCATGTCGGCGCGGTTGGCGTAGTACTGTACCGGCACGCCGGCGCTCTCGCAGATGCGGCGGAAGATCCCGGCGGAAACGGCGTCGGAGGTGTAGCGCTGGCTGGCGTTGTACTTGATGACAACGCCGCCGTTCATGCGCGCGGTGTGGCTGCGGTCGGCAAATTCGCCGTGGTTGGGGTGGACGGCGTGCGCGTTGTCGCAGGAGACGAGGAAGCTGCCCGCTACAAGACGGCGGTATTCGCTGCCGTCCATACCGAGCGCGGCGCACAGCCGCGTGAGCGTGTCATAAAGGAAAGTGGATGCCGCGCCCTGCTTCGTCATGCTGCCGACCTCTTCGTTGTCAAAAATGCAGCAGACAGAAGCGGCCCGGCTCTCCCCGGCGGAGAGAAACGCCGTCAGCGAGGAGAACGCGCACTGCAGATCGTCCAGCCGCGGCGCGGAGATGTATTCGCCGAGCGAAACGCCGCTCTGCGGATTGTAGAGAAAGAGATCGCCCGTGACGACGGCGTCCTCCGCCGCACCGGCGGCTTCGGCGACGGCGGCGCGGAAGCTGCCCTTTTCGCTGCTCATCCATACGGGCAGCATATCGACGGCGGCATTGTAGCTCATGCCGTCGTTGGCGTTTCGGTTCATGTGGATGGCGACGTTCGGAATGATCGCGCACGGCGTCTTGAGATCGACGAGCTTCACCGAGAGCGTGTCGCCTTCGGATACCACGACGCGGCCCGCCACGGAGAGCGGCCGGTCGAGCCAGGGGGCGCAGAGCATCCCGCCGTATTTCTCCACGGAGAGACGCAGATAGTTCCCGTCCGGAAGCTCCGCGTTTTCCTTGATCTTAAACGCCGGGCTGTCCCCGTGCGCGGCGGTCATCATAAAGCCCGCAATGTCCCCGGCGGGGATGCGGAAGGCGATGAGGGAAGAGCCGTTTCGCGTGACAAAGTACTTGCCGCCCGGAACGATCTCCCAGCGCCGCGCCTCGCAAAGCTCGGTATATCCGGCGGCGCGGAGCATATCCGCGCTGTGGGCGCAGGTGTGGAACGCCGTGGGACACGCGGCGATATAGGCAAACAGCTTTTCGTTCATTTTGTTTCCTTTCCGCCGTCCGGCTTCGGCCGGAACAGCACGAGCTTCTCGAGCGGGAAGAGCACCGCCGTCTGCACGACGCCCGCGCAAAACGCGGCGAGCGTGCGCGAGAGGGGCGCGATGCGGCGGGCTGCGAGCGCGGCGACGATCTCGCCCTGCATCCATGTGGCAAAGAGAATGAGCGCAAAGAGGACCGCAAGATACACGGCGAAGCCGGCGCGCGTGCCTTTGCTCCGGAACGTCGTTTTCCTATTGATAAAGTAGCCATATACGTTGGCAAGACCGTTCGAGAGAAGAAACGGCAGCACATACCCCCATGTGACGGCGCCGTCAACCACATACTTCGACCCTTTCGGAAAAAGCGCTTCCGCGCTGAATATGCCGCGCAGCGGCGGCGGCACCGGCGCTTTCACGCCGTCAAAGACGAGCGGCAGAAGGTTGGCAAGCAGAAGCTGCACGATCGTCACCGTCAGGCTCACGAGATTGAATTTCACAAACTGCCAGAGCGTGCGTCCGCGTCCCGCGGAAAGGCGCTCGTCCAGCCGCTTCCATGCGTTCATGGGAAAACCGTCACTCCCACTCGATGGTCGCGGGGGGCTTCGAAGTGATATCGTAGACAACGCGGTTGATGCCGCGCACCTCGTTGGTGATGCGCGAGGAGATGCGCCGCAGCACGTCCCACGGGAGGGGCGCGAATACGCACGTCATAAAGTCGCTCGTCTCCACGCAGCGCACCGCGACGGTATAGTCATAGGTGCGTCCGTCGCCCATGACGCCGACGCTCTTCACGCCGGTGAGCACCGCGAAATACTGGTCGGCGCGGCAGCCGCACCTGCCGATCTCCTCGCGGACGATGGCGTCCGCCGGACGGAGAATGGCGAGCTTTTCACGCGTGATCTCGCCGAGCACGCGCACGCTCAGACCCGGGCCGGGGAACGGCTGGCGGTTCACGAGACCTTCGGGCAGACCGAGCAGGAGACCGAGCTTGCGCACCTCGTCCTTGAAAAGATAGCGCAGCGGCTCCACGACGCCGGAGAAGCCGAGATCCTTCGGAAGTCCCCCTACGTTGTGGTGGCTCTTGATGACGGCGGAACCCGTGCCGGACTCGACGACGTCCGGATAGATCGTTCCCTGCGCAAGAAAGCCGATCCTGCCGAGCTTTCTCGCCTCGCTTTCAAAGACGAGGGCAAACTCGCGCCCGATGATCTTGCGCTTCTGCTCGGGGTCGGTCACGCCCTCAAGTTTTTCAAGAAACCGGTCGGCGGCGTCCACGCAGCGGAAGTCGAGCGCTTTATCCTCAAACACGGAACGGATCTCCTCCGTTTCACCCTGGCGCATGAGACCGTGATCGACGTAGATGCATGTGAGCTGCCCCGGCACGGCGCGCGCGAGCAGCGCCGCGCACACCGAGGAATCCACGCCGCCGGAGAGACCGAGCAGCACCTTTTCGCTGCCGACCTGCTCGCGGATCTCGCGGATCTTCGTTTCAAGGAAGCTCTCCATCGAGTAATCCCCGGCGCAGCCGCAGATGGCAAAGAGGAAGTTCTTCAGAATAAGACTGCCCTGAACGGTGTTGGTCACCTCGGGGTGGAACTGCACGCCGTAAAGCCGGCGCTCTTCGTTCGCGTATGCCGCCACGGGGGTAAGATCGGTGTGACCGGCGGCACGGAAGCCCTCGGGCAGTGCCGTGACGAGATCGGTATGGCTCATGAGCACGTCCGTCGGCACGGTGCAGCCGGAAAAGAGCGGGAGAGAGGCGTCCAGCGTGACGGGGAATACGCCGTACTCGCGCTTGTCGCCCGCCGCGACCGTTCCTCCGCAGAGATGGCAGATGAGCTGCATTCCGTAGCAGATGCCGAGCACCGGAATGCCCAGCTCCAGCACGGCCTTGTCGCAGGTGGGGGAATCGTCGCGGTATACGCTGTCCGGCCCGCCGGTGAAGATGATGCCCTTCGGCGCCATCGCCCGGATCTCCTCCACGGGCATTTTGCACGAACGGATCTCGGAATAGACGCCGTGCTCGCGCACGCGGCGCGCGATCAGCTCTTTATACTGCCCGCCGAAATCCAGAATCAATACGGTCTCTCCGGTCATAAACAGCCTCCACAGCACGAAATTTAAACTATAATAAGGATGTCCGCCGGCAGCGCATGATCCGGCGCTGCCAAAACGAAAAAAGCGTCGCCGACGCGGTCAGGCAAACCGCGTCGGCGAACGCCATTGCTCACCTTTACGCACACGAATTATACGAAACGGAGCCGTCTTTGTCAATAAAAAATCGCGGGCAATATTGACAAAATCGCCGGCGCAGGGTAGAGTGAGCAAGTTAAAGTGATAAAGACGGCGGCGGCTCCCTTGCGTAAAGAGGGCTGTCGGCCGACAGGCGGACAGAGGGATCGTCCTTACATATAAAATAAAGAGGAGCAGGGCATTATGAGCGGTATGACAGAAGAATTCGGTTCGATGGTATTTTCGGACGCCGTCATGCAGCAGCGTCTCCCGGCGGAGATCTACAGCGCGCTGCGCTCGGCCCGGCAGTACGGCAAGCGTTTGACGCGCGCCGAGGCGAACGTCGTTGCCGAGGCGATGCGCGACTGGGCGATCGAGCGCGGCGCAACGCATTATACCCACTGGTTCCAGCCGATGACCGGCATCACCGCCGAGAAGCACGACAGCTTTCTCTCCCCGGCAAAGGACGGCGGCGCGCTTCCGGAGTTTTCCGGCCGCGAGCTCATCCACAGCGAGCCGGACGCCTCGAGCTTCCCTTCCGGGGGCCTTCGCGCCACGTTTGAGGCGCGCGGCTATACGGCATGGGACCCGACAAGCTATGCTTTCGTGAAAGACGGCGTGCTCTGCATCCCGACGGTGTTCGCCTCTTACGGCGGCGAGGCCATTGACAAGAAAACACCGCTGCTGCGCAGCATGGACGCGCTGAACATTCACGCGCTGCGCATTTTGAAGCTCTTCGGCGATACGGAGACTGCCGCCGTGCGCGCAAACGCCGGCGCGGAGCAGGAGTATTTTCTCATCGACCGCCGCGTTTACGAGCGGCGTCCGGACCTTATCTATACCGGCCGCACGCTTCTCGGCGCGCGCCCGCCCAAGGGACAGGAGCTGGACGATCACTATTTCGGCGCGATCAAGCCGCGCGTGGCGGCCTTCATGCGCGAGCTGGACGAGGAGCTATGGAAGCTCGGCGTTCCGGCCAAGACCGAGCACAACGAGGTCGCCCCCGCGCAGCATGAGCTCGCCTGCGTCTATTCCACGGTGAACATCGCCGCCGACCACAACCAGCTCGTTATGGAGTGCATGAAGCGCGTGGCGGACCGGCACGGCATGGTGTGCCTGCTGCACGAAAAACCGTTCGCGGGCGTGAACGGCTCGGGCAAGCACAACAACTGGTCTCTTTCCACCGACCGGGGCGAAAACCTTCTGAACCCCGGCGACACGCCGGAGGAGAACGCGCAGTTTCTGCTCATCCTTACAGCAGTTTTGCAGGCGGTGGACGAATATCAGGATCTTTTGCGCATTTCCGTTGCGGGAGCGTCCAACGACCACCGTCTCGGCGGCAGCGAAGCGCCTCCGGCGATCCTCTCCGTATTCCTCGGCGACGAGATCACCGGCATTCTCGATTCCATAGAGAACGGCACGCCGTATGAATCCGGCGAAAAGGTGCAGTTCAAAGTCGGCGTGCATGTTCTGCCGCGCTTTCCGAAGGACACGAGCGACCGCAACCGTACATCGCCCTTTGCCTTTACGGGCAACAAGTTTGAATTTCGCATGGTCGGCTCGTCGCAGTCCATCTCCGAGGCAAACATCATTCTCAACACCGCGGTGGCGGACGTGCTGCGCCGCTATGCCGACGAGCTGGAGGGCGCCGCGGACTTTGAGAGCGCGCTGCACGAGCTTATAAAGCGTTCCATCCGTGAGCACCGCCGCATCATATTCAACGGCAACGGATACGAAGAAGCGTGGGTGCGCGAGGCCGCGCGGCGCGGTCTTTGCAACTACCGCTCGACGCCGGACTGCGTGCCGCATCTGCTCGACGCGAAGAACGCGGAGCTTTTCCGCCGCAACCGTGTGTTCAGCGAAACGGAGCTTCGTGCGCGGTGCGAGATCGTGCTTGACCACTACGCCAAGGAGGTGCGCATCGAAGCGCTCACGCTGCTCGACATGCTGCGCAAGGACGTGCTCCCTGCGATGAGCCGCTTTACCGGCGAGCTTTCCTCCACGGCGCACAACAAGAAAAAGCTCTGCGGCGAGAGCGCCTGCCGGTATGAGAAAACGGCGGCGGCGGAGCTGTCCGCGCGCGCGGCGAAGCTCTGGGACGGCGCGGAAGCGCTGGAAAAGGCGGTGCGCCGCATCGATGACGGACGCCTTTCCACCGAGGCCGCCGTGGAGCTCTGCCGCGGCGAGATCTTGCCGGAAATGGAGGCTCTGCGGGAGATCTCGGACGGCGCGGAGCTCATCATGGACCGCACCGCGTGGCCGTATCCGTCCTACGGCGAGATCCTCACCAGCGTATATTGACGGATTTGGAAGAAAACCGGCGCCTTTTGGTAAAAAACCGAAAGCGCCGGTTTTGCCGCCTTGACATCCGGCAAAAAAGCGGATATAGTGTAGCCACAAACAAACAGCGTGCGGATTTGCGTCGAAAGACGCCGTCAGGAGGAAACTCCTGTCGAGGGAACGCGGATGAGAATTCCGGACTATCCCAGTAACCGTGAAGCGGACGAAAAAGCCGGTGCCACTGTCGAAAGACGGGAAGGGGCTTGAGTAGGAAGATGCCAAGTCGGGAGACCTGTTTTCGCATGAAAGCTTCTGGGACGGGGCATTGCTGTGCGATCTAACGCCATTTTTGCCGCCCTTTCCGAGAAAGGGCGGCTTTTTTGCGCCAGAAGGCTGGTTGTTTGAATATTCTTTAGGAGGAGTTCAAGAAATGAACGCCAAAAAAACACTTGCCCTTGCTCTGGCGGCCCTGATGCTTTTCTCGCTCGCGGCCTGCGGCCAGGGCGCCGCGCCCACCCCGACGGAAGCCCCGGCCGAGCCGACCGAAGCTCCCGCGGAAGCCACCGAAGCCCCCGCGGAGGACCTCTCCGTCACCGTGACCGACATGACCGGCCGCGAGATCACGCTCGAAGAGCCCGCCACGCGCATCGTCGCGCTCACGGCGTCTGACTGCGAGATCATCTGCGCGCTCGGCGGCATTGACCTGCTCGTCGGCCGCGGCGCCTACTGCGACTACCCCGCCGAGGTGCAGGAGATCCCCTCCGTGCAGTCCGGCTATGAAACCAACATCGAGCAGATCATCGCTCTCGAGCCGCAGGTGCTCCTTATGAGCACGATGGCCCAGACCGAAGAGCAGATCAAGGCGCTTGAGGACGCCGGTGTCCACGTTGTCGTTTCCGACGCGCAGGACATCGAGGGCACCTACACCGCCATCCGCATGATCGGCGCGCTTCTCGGCAAGAACGAGGAAGCCGAAACGGTCATCGACGGCATGAAAGCCACGTTTGCGTCGCTCAAGGGCGTCTGCGGCGACGGCGAAAAGACCGTTTATTTTGAGGTCTCCCCGCTGGAGTACGGTCTGTGGACGGCCGGCGCGAACACCTTCATGAACGAGATCGCCGAGCTGCTCGGTCTCAAGAACTGCTTTGCCGACGTGGAAGGCTGGGCGGAGATCAGCGAAGAGCAGGTGCTCGAGCGCAACCCCGACTATATCATGACCATTTCCATGTACTTCGGCGAAGGCCCCACGCCCGAAGAGGAGATCGCCTCCCGCGCCGGTTGGGAAAATGTGACGGCTGTGAAGAACGGCGCCATCTTGAATCTGCAGAACAACGAGCTTTCCCGCCCCGCGCCGCGTCTGGCGGAGGGCGCGCAGATGCTCGCCGACTTCATTGCCGGCGTTGAGGCCAATGACAAGGCGGCCTGAGCCAAAAGAAAATAAAACCATGGTACGCCGGGAGGGCTTTGGCCTTCCGGCGTATCTGGCATTTGCCGCGGCAGCGGTATTCACGCTTCTTGTGTGCGTCTCGCTCGGCAGCGTGAAGCTGCCGCTGCGCGAGACGTTCCGTCTGCTCTGGAACGCTCTGACGGGCCGCGGCGCGGGAACGGGCATGAGCGCGACGATCGTTTTCTCCGTGCGCCTGCCGCGCGTGCTGTGCGTTGCGCTCACGGGCGCGTCGCTCTCGGTGTGCGGCGCGGCGATGCAGGGCCTTTTGAAAAACCCGCTGGCGGACGGCTCTACGCTCGGCGTATCGTCCGGCGCGTCGCTCGGCGCGGTGATCTCCATCGCGTTCGGCATCACGCTCCCCGGCGCTCCGCTTGCCGGTACGATGAGCATGGCGATGCTCTTTGCGTTCCTCTCGCTCGTTGTCATTCTGTCTCTTGCCTACCGGCTGGACGGCTCGCTCTCCACCGGCACGATCATTCTCATCGGCGTTATATATTCGATGTTCGTTTCAAGCGCTCTCTCGCTCGTCATCACGTTCGCGCCGGACAGGGTGCAGTCCATCACGTTCTGGACGATGGGCTCTCTCGCGGGGCGGGGGTATGTCCACGTCCTTGTGCTGCTCGGCGCGCTCTGCGCATTCGGCAGCGTGCTCTTCGGCTGCGCGCGGGAGCTCAACGCCTTCGCCGTCGGCGAGGATAACGCCCGGCACATCGGGGTGAACGTCCGGCGCGTCAAGCTCACGGTGATGATCGCGGTGTCGGCGCTCATCGGCGTCTGCGTATCCGTCGGCGGTACGATCGGCTTTGTCGGTCTCGTAACGCCGCATATGGTGCGCCTCATCACCGGGCCGAACCACCGGCGGCTGCTCCCGGCGAGCGCGTTCGGCGGGGCGGTCTTCCTCATGCTGTGCGATCTTCTTGCCCGCACGCTGTTTGACCCGCGCGAGCTGCCCGTGGGCGTCGTTACGTCGTTTATCGGCTCCATCCTCTTCGTCGTCATCTTCATCCGCACAAGGAGGGGAGAGAAATGAGCATGCTGGAAGTACAAAACCTCTCGGTGCGCTTCGGCAGCGCCGTGATCGTGGACGGCGTGAGCTTTTCCGTGCGCAGCGGCGACTGGCTCATGCTTATCGGGCCGAACGGCGCGGGCAAATCCACGATCGTGAATGCCGTGTCCCGCGGCGTGCCGTATACGGGAACGGTGCTCTTTGAAGGGAAGGACGTGCAGAAAACGCCCGCGCACCGCCTTGCGCGCGGCATGGGCGTGCTCGCGCAGCACCACACGGTCGGATACGCCTTCTCCGTGGAGGAGGTCGTGCGGCTCGGACGCTATGCCTATGCCCCCGGCATCTTCTCCCGCCGGAGCAGCGAGGACGAGCGGAGCGTTGCCGAGGCGATGGAACTGACGGGCGTGGCGCATCTTGCGCGCCAGTCGGTGCTCACGCTCTCGGGCGGCGAGCTGCAGCGCGTCTTTCTCGCGCAGCTTTTCGCGCAGGACCCGCGGCTCCTCCTGCTCGACGAGCCGACGAACCATCTCGATCTGGTGTATCAAAAGCAGATCTTCGCTCTCGTGCGGGAATGGCTTTCCGGGAGCGGGCGCGCCGTGGTGTCGGTCGTGCACGATCTCTCGCTCGCGCGGATGTACGGAAGCCGCGGCGTGCTGCTCGACCGCGGCAAAATCGCCGCCGCAGGGGAAGCCGCGGACGTGTTCGCGCCGGAAACGCTCAATGCCGTTTACCGCATGGACGTCGCCGGCTGGATGCGTACCATGCTCTCCCAGTGGGAAAAGTGAGGAAAGCCGACGGTTGAGCGCGGCCCGGACCCGGCCGCGCCGGATCTGTCTGTTATAAATGCATAATTATTCCGCCGGTTTTATCGATGTAAAGAGATGAAATGCGGAAAATGACGAGGCGGTATTGACAGGAAAAGAACGCCGCTGTATAATCCGTGTATAAAATAAGAAAGCACCTGATAGAGGTTGCGGAAACGAAAAGTACCTTGCAGCATACGCCGGCAGGCGGCGGCAGGGGAAAGGCAATTCCGCCGAAGCACCGCATGGCTGCCGCCGTGCCGCTGCTGGGACGACGCCGAATAAGCGCCGGACTGTCACAGTTACTGTGGAGAGCTATCAAAGGAATCCGGTTTTTGATTTTCTTTTTTTGAATCTCATTTTTCCGAAAGCCTGCGATACCACATCGGGTCGCAGGCTTATTTGATTTTTCCGAAAAGGAGACAGAAAAATGAGAAGAAGAAACATCCTTGCGCTGCTGATGGCAGCCGCCCTTTGCCTTGGTCTGCTCGCCGGGTGCGGCAGCACGGAAGCGAGCGACAGCACCGGAACGACCATCACGGAAGCCGCGACGATCGCCGATCTCCGCGGCATGAAGATCGCCGCGCAGGCCGGAACGTTCCACGCCGACGCGCTGAACCAGATCGAAAACGTACAGGACTCGACCTATCCCGAGTTTGCCGATCTGCTGACCGCGCTCAAGAGCGGCGCGATCGACGGCTACATCGCCGAGGAACCGACGGCCTTTTCCGTCTGCCAGAGCGACGACAGCCTCACGTTCCTCCCTTTTAAGAACAACGAGACCGGCTTTACCGCCACGCCGTCCGACGTCGGCATCGCCGTCGGGCTGAAGAAGGGCTCGGAGCTGCGCGAGGAGATCAACGCCATTCTCGCGGAGATCACGCCCGAGCAGTGCAGCGCGCTCATGGAGCAGATCGTGACGCTCTGCTCCGGCGGGGAAGTGACGGAGTTTGTTGTGAGCGCCGAAGAGCCGGAAAATCCGACGGGCACGCTCCGCGTCGGCATGGAGTGCGCGTATGAGCCATATAACTGGACCGACATTTCCGGCGCGTCCTTCGGCGCGGTGCCCATCTCCGGCGAGGGCAAGAGCGGCCTCTACGCCAACGGCTACGACGTGCAGATCGCAAAGTATATCGCCGCGCGTCTCGGCATGAAGCTGGAGATCTACTCCATCGAGTGGGATTCACTGCTGCCCGCGCTGGAATCCGGCGCGATCGACGCCATCGCCGCCGGTATGAGCCCCACGGCGGAGCGCGCCGAGCAGATCGACTTCACCGATACGTATTACGAATCCAACCTCGTCGTTATCATCCGCAAGTAATTGACCGAAAGGGCCGGTAAACAGCCATGAGCTTTTTTCAGGACGTAATCAACATAGTTGCGAAATACTATCCCCAGCTGCTCAGCGGCGTGGGCAATACGATGCTCATTGCGCTTACCGGCACCGTGGCCGGTCTCGCCATCGGCCTTCTGACCGGCATCGTCCGCACGGCGCCCTTTTCCCGCAACGGCTTTGTGCGTGTGCTCCACAGGATCCTCAACGCCGTCATCGCCGTTTATGTCGAGGTTTTCCGCGGCACGCCCATGATGGTGCAGGCGATGGTCATCTACTGGGGTTATGCCTTTGCTTCCGGCGGCAGCACGCTGCCGCTCATTCCCTCCGGCATGCTGATCGTTTCGGTCAACACCGGCGCTTACATGGCCGAGATCGTCCGCGGCGGCATCATCTCCATCGACAAGGGCCAGTTTGAGGGCGCCATGAGCATCGGCATGACCCATTCGCAGACAATGTTTCAGGTCATCATTCCGCAGGTCATGCGCAATATCCTGCCCTCGGTGAGCAACGAATTTGTCATCAACATCAAGGACACGTCGGTGCTGAACGTCATCGGCGTGACGGAGCTTTACTACTTCGCCGGGATCATCAAGCGCCAGAGCTTTGAAACGTTCCAGACGTATCTCGTCGTGTGCGCGCTGTACTTTGTTCTGACGTTCACGGTCACGCGGCTGCTGCGGCTTGCAGAGCGCAGGCTCGACGGGAACGACAGCTATGTGATCTTCGGCTCGCAGAGCGACAGCGCCGCGGAGATCCACATCAAAACTGCGAGGGAGGGCTGAGCCATGGGCGAAAAGGTTTTGGAGCTTGTGCATCTGCAAAAGCAGTTCGGCGATCATACCGTTTTGCGCGACATTCATCTCAGCGTGGAAAAGGGCGAGGTGCTCAGCATCATCGGCGCGTCCGGTTCCGGCAAGAGCACGATGCTCCGGTGCATCAACCTGCTTGAAACGCCGACGTCCGGACAGGTGCTTTACCGCGGACAGGACGTCACCGCGCGGGACATGGATCTCTCGCACTACCGCGCAAAGGTCGGCATGGTGTTCCAGAGCTTCAATCTCTTCAACAACATGACGGCCCTGCAAAACTGCGTCGCCGGCCAGATGTCGGTGCTCCGGCGCAGCCGCGCCGAGGCGGAGAAGATCGCCATGGAATATCTCGGGCGCGTCGGCATGACGCCCTATATCCACGCCCGTCCGGCGCAGCTCTCCGGCGGACAGAAGCAGCGCGTGGCGATCGCCCGCGCGCTTGCGATGGAACCGGAAGTACTTCTCTTCGACGAGCCGACGAGCGCGCTCGATCCGCAGATGGTGGGCGAAGTGCTCGATGTTATGCGCTCTCTCGCCGGAGACGGTCTTACGATGATCGTCGTAACGCACGAGATGGCGTTTGCGCGCGACGTTTCCACAAACGTCGTCTTTATGGCCGACGGCGTCATCTGTGAAGAGGGCCGGCCGAAGGACATTTTTGAAAACCCGCAGGACCCGAAGACGCGCGAATTTCTCTCGCGCTTTCTCGTGGGGTGATACCGGAGACCGCGGCGCAGGCAGCGCTGCGGTCTCTTTTTCCATGGCAGCCGCCGGCCAGGCCGGTTGACACGCGCCGGACAGCGCTGGTATAGTGGAGCCGAAAATGAAAGGGGGAGCGAGATATGGAACACCGCATTCTTCTCGTGGAGGACGACCGGAGCCTCGCCGACGCCATCTGCGCGCAGATGAAGCTCTGGGCGCTGGACTGCGTATGCGCGGTGGATTTTCGCGCCGTGATGGCGGAGTTTGCGCGCGTGCAGCCGCATCTCGTGCTGATGGACGTCTCTCTCCCGTACATGAGCGGATACCACTGGTGCGCGGAGATACGCAGGGTAAGCTCGGTGCCGGTCATATTCATCTCCTCGGCGAGCGATAATATGAACATTATCATGGCGATGAACATGGGCGGCGACGATTTTGTCGCCAAGCCCTTTGATACGAACGTGCTCATTGCGAAGGTGCAGGCGCTTCTCCGCCGGACGTATGAGTTCGGCGCGGCGGCGCCCGTGCTCGAGCACGCCGGGGCGATCCTCAACACCGGCGACAATACGCTTACCTACGCCGGCGGACACATTGCGCTCACCAAAAACGAATACCGCATCCTGCTCACGCTGATGCAGAACAAGGGGAAGATTGTCAGCCGCGAAAAGCTCATGGAAGCGCTCTGGCAGACGGATTCCTTTGTGGACGAGAATACGCTCACCGTGAACGTCGGCCGCCTCCGCAAAAAGCTCGAGAGCGCGGGACTGCACGATTTCATCGCGACGAAGTTCGGCGTCGGTTACGCCGTAGGGGAAAGATGAAGCTGCTCGGGGACTATCTCAAAAGCCGCCGCGGGGCGCTGCTGTTTTTTGCGCTGACGGCGGCGATGCTCGGCGCTTCGTTTGCGCTCTTCCATCTGCCGCTGCGCGCTGTGGCATACCCGAGCGCGCTCGCGCTGCTGTTCGGCCTTGCGGCGCTCACGCTCGATTTCCGGCGCGTATACAAGCTCCACCGGGAGCTTTCCCGGCTTGAGACCACGGCGGCGGAGCTTATCGGAACGCTGCCGGCCTCGGAGAGCGTGACGGAGACGGACTATCAGGCGATCGTGCAGAGCCTGTGCCGCCAAAGCGCGGACGCCGCGGCAAAGGCCGCCGCCGACCGCGCCGGCATGCTTGAATACTATACGCTCTGGGCGCATCAGATCAAAACGCCCATCGCCGCCATGCGCCTGCGTCTCCAGAGCGAGGACAGCGACCGCTCCCGCTGCCTGCTCGCCGATCTCGGGCGCATCGAGCAGTATGTGGAAATGGTTCTCACATATCTCCGGCTGGAGGGCGAGGGGACGGACTATGTATTCCGCGAAGTAAAGCTCGACGATATCGTCCGTCCGGCGCTCCGGCGGTTCGCCGGAGAGTTTATCGCGCGCCGGCTGACGCTCGATTATACGGGCACGGACGTGCGCGTTCTCACGGACGAGAAGTGGCTCTCGTTCGTTATTGAGCAGGTGCTCTCGAACGCCCTGAAGTATACGCCGCGGGGCGGCGTTTCCGTGTATGTGGAAGAGCCGAAAACGCTCTGCATCCGCGATTCCGGCATCGGCATTGCGCCGGAGGATCTGCCGCGCGTTTTTGAGCGCAGCTACACGGGCCTTCAGGGGCGCGCGGACAAGCGCGCGAGCGGCATCGGACTGTATCTCTGCCGGCGCATCTGCCGGAATCTCGGCCATACGATCACGGCGGAGTCGCGCCCCGGCGAGGGGACGACCGTGCGCATTGCGCTCGAAGAAGAGAAGATCACGGTGGAATGACGGCAAATGTGACAGAAATGTTGGATTTGCCGCGCGAGTGTAAGCCGATCCGATGGAACGGGTCGGCTTTTTCGCTTATACTTAGCGCCAGAAAACGAAAGGAAGGATAATTCGCATTATGAGCTTACTGGAAGTTTCCGGGCTGAAAAAGGTATATAAGACCCGCTTCGGCGGCAATGCGGTCGAGGCGCTCCGCAACGTCAATTTCTCCGTGAACGAGGGCGAGTATGTCGCCATCATGGGCGAGAGCGGCAGCGGCAAAACGACGCTTCTGAACATTCTCGCCGCGCTCGACAAGCCCACCGCCGGTACGGTGCTGCTCGACGAGCGCGACTTTACAAAGATCCGCGAGAGCGAGGCGGCAACGTTCCGCCGCGACCAT
>SFFV01000024.1 GCA_004557735.1 Clostridiales bacterium | reverse complement strand
CACATCTCGACGTGCGTCTTTCTTCCATTCTTCCATAACAACACCCCCGTTCCTATTTTACCAGAAACGGGGGCCCTTGGGTAGTTTTTTGACAAGCTGGCAAAGAAGCACCGCCTCCGGGCGGTGCTTCTTTGCGTATATGGGTTTTAGAGATCGTTTGTTTCGTCAGGAATGTATTGCATGATTTCGCCGACATCGCAGTTCAGAATCTTGCAGAACATCTCGATGGTGTGCGTGCTGACGCTCTCGTTTCGTTTCAATCGCGTGATCTGTCCGGGGCTGACGCCATATTTTTTAATGAGTGTATATTGCGTAACGCCGCGCTCTTTCATCGCTTTCCAGAGCTTTTCATAGGAGATCATGCCCGTTCACATCCTTTATCCCTTGACATGATAACCAAATTCGGTGTATAACAATATTAACCAATATCGGTTATTAGAAAGGGAGATGCGAAATGAAAAGACTTGTTTTTCCTCTTCTGATCCTTGTGTGCTGTTTTTCTCTAGGGGGCTGCGGTCACAGTCACGAGTTCAGCGAATGGGTCGTGACAAAGGAAGTGTCCTGCACTACCGATGGGGAAAGGACCCGTACCTGCGCCTGTGGTGAAACCGAAACGGAAGTCATTCCTTCTGCCGGTCACATCTATGGTGAGCCGACGGTGATCCGGGAGGTGTCCTGTGAGGAAAATGGAGAAGAGATTAGAACGTGTACGGTTTGCGGAAACGTTGCAACAGAAATTATTCCTGCCACAGGACATAAATATGCAGCGGCAACCAAATTCGCGCCAAAAACCTGTGTGCGCTGCGGAGCGACGGACGGAGAGGCTCTGGCAAAGATTGTTGCCGTAGGTGATTCGGTAGAATGCAAAAGCCATTGCTTTACGGTAGAGAGTATAGGGTTTACGGCGTCCTTACGGGAAAAACGCGGTTATGTGACGTATAGTCATAATAGTCAGTATGCTCTTGCTATAAAACTGGATTTCACCAACATGGATAAAGAAGCGCTGGAACAATGGCATTCTCCCCGTATTTCTGACATGACGATGGAATATAAAGGCAAGTACCATTACGAAGGAGAATACTGGATTCCCTTTGGCGATATTGTTCCGCTTGGTGACGACTCTGTATACATCGTATATGAAGTACCAAGTTCCATGGAAGATGACGTCACTGGAGAGATTCTGGCTTCCTTTACGATCGACGGCGAAAGTTATGCGATTGTTGTTCAGAAAGGGATAAAGGAGGAGAGTGTGGAACAACCCACAGAGGCATTGGATGCCTCCGGCGATCTTGCCATCGGTACAGAGGTGACAAATAATTCCACATTCCGTCTGACGCTTAACGAGTTGTACTACACGGCAAAGCCAAGTTATAAAACAGGAAACGTCACACACTCTTACGGTATCGGTGACTATCACTTGGTCTGTAAGCTGGATTATACCAATTTGGATACGCAGGCGTTGCGAACTTGGGATACCAGCCGCATCAAAGATCTGAAACTGACCTTTGCGGGTGAGTACACATACGATGGCGTCCTTTGGATCCCTGAGAGCGAAATAGTTCCTTTGGCAAGCGGATATGCTTTCCTTATATTCGAGGTTCCGCGTAACATAGAAGACAGCACGGATCCCCTGATGCTGACGTTTTCCGTGGATGGAAGTGTCTTTACGGTGAATTGTCGGTAATATACGAAGCAGCACCACCCCGCGGGGTAGTGCTGCTTTGCGTATTATTGGATCAAAACGGCGCGTTGTACGGTGTCAGCTCATCTTTTCATTTTCCCAAAAGCTGCCGCGCGGTCTCCGCCTCCGGCGCGAGAACGCGGACGCAGCCTTCCAGCCGGTCGAGCACGGCGGCGATCTCTCCCGCCGGCTGCCCGGCCACGCCGAACACGGGGTAAAACACATGACGGCTGCCGGGCTTGGCGCAGGTGCGCGCGTCCGCTCCAGCGATCATGCTGAAAATGATGCCATCGTCGTCCCGGGCGCAGAAATCGCCGGGGTAGGTGTGAACCTCCCCGCCGCGCATGCCGGGAAACGGCGCCTTTTCCGTGCCGGCAAACAGACGCACCGTGCCATGAATGTCGTCAACGTCGTGCGTACCGGATAGTATCTGTGTTTCCAGCTCAACGAGAAACGGAACAGCAGTAACGGCGTCTGCCTCCGGGAACGGACGCCCTTTCAGCAAAAACGATTCGAGCTGCATCATGACCGGATACGTCTTTTTGAACTTCCGGAAAAACCGGAAATAGACGTTTTCTCCGAACACGGTCCTGCGGTCATAGTCCGCGTACCGCTCGCGCAGCCGCTGCAAACGCTCGCCGAGCATGGTCTGAAAATCCTCCGTGCGCCAGAGCGCCCTTTCGGGGTACGTGACCTCCAGCACACCGAACGGGATGCCGCCGAGCGCGGCGTCCTTCTGAAACTGTACCATACAAGAACCTCCCAGCGGCTCCATACCGATACCCTTCACGGGCTTGAGACAGCCGCCATTCTTTCTGACTTGTGTTGTATAATACCATATCGTTTCAGAAATTGCAAAAACCGGCAGATCATCTGCCGGTTTTTGGATGGACGTATTGGCTCCCTCTCAGAGGGAGCTGTCAGCGTCAGCTGACTGAGGGAGTGAAATCCTTCCGTCTTGGCTAACGCCGAGCCACCTCCCTCAAAGGGGGAGGTGATTAAAATGCGAGCCGTTCTTTAACTGTTCGGTCGATCTGCTCACAGACAAAATGAAACTTGCAATTGATCTCGGCATTGGAAAAACGCAGGACAAAAAGCCCTTGCTGCATCAAATACGTCGTTCGTTCTGCATCTCTGGCGATGCCTTGCTCCTCATAATGCTGGCTGCCGTCTAACTCTACGACAAGACGTGCTCTGTGGCAATAGAAGTCAACAATATATCGGCCTACGGTTTTTTGCCGCTGAAACCGCACCGGATAACGGGAAAGAAAGTCATACCATAAATGCCGTTCCTGCGGGGTCGCAGTTTTTCGCAGCTCTTTTGCTCTAAGAATCAAATCGCCGGAATAATTGAGGGACATAGAAAACGCCACTCCTTCCGTCTCGCCTCCGGCGAGCCACCTCCCTCAAAGAGGGAGGCATTTTAGAACGCCCAGGTGCCGCTGCGGAAAATGGGGTGCACCTTGCCGTGCTCGTCCACGCCGTCGATGGAGAGATCGTCGCTGCCGATCATGAAGTCGGTGTGGTTTCCGGCGTCGTTGACGCCGATCTCGTACAGCTCCTCCTTGGTCATGCTCTCAAAGCCCTTGACGCACTCGTTGAAGCCGAAGCCGAGCGCGAGATGGCACGCGGCGTTCTCATCGAAGAGCGTGTTGTAGAAGAGCAGACCAGACTGGTGGATCGGGGACTCCTTCGGCACGAGTGCGACCTCGCCGAGATAGTGACAGCCCTCGTCCATGCCGATGATCTGCTCGAGAACGTCCTGTCCCTTTTCGGCCTTGACCTCCACGGCGCGGCCCTTTTCAAACCGGACGGAGAAGTTCTCGACGAGCTGGCCCTGGTAGGAGAGCGGCTTTGTTGCGTACACGATACCCTCGGCGGTGCGGCGGTCGGGAGAGGTAAAGACCTCTTCGGTCGGCATATTGGGATCGTAAACGACGCCCTGCATGGTCGTGTCGCGTCCGGCGTGGAATTGGGCGGTCGGGATGAGCCCGACTTTGAAGTCCGTGCCGTTCGCGGAGCGGTAGCGCAGCTCCCGGAGATGGAGACCGTTCAGATACTCGCTGCGCGCCTTGAGATCGCGGTTGTGCGCTTCCCAGTCGGCGACGGGGTCCTCGCCGTCGGCGCGGGCGGTATAGAGGATGTCCTTCCAGAGCTGCTCAACGGCGGCGCGCTTGCTGAGCTCGGGGTGGACCTTCTTCGCCCACGCTTCGCCCGGCACGGCGGCGATACACCACTGGTGCTTGTTGTCTATGGCGTCCCGGTAGGGCTTGGAAACCTTGACACGCTCGGCAAACGCCTCGAAGTACTTGGGGTTGACGCCGCGCAGCCCGTCAGGATCCGCGGATTCGATGAAAATGCGCACCGGCAGGCGATCCACCATGTCCTGCATCCGCGCCTTTTCCCATTCGCGGGTCTCGGAGAGGTCGCGCAGCTTCATGTAGCGCGCGGCGAGCTTGGCGAGCTCGGGGTAATTCCAGTCAACGGTGACGCGGCTCGCGCCGGCCTTATAGCACTCCTCCGCGAGAATCTTGATGAACTCCGGCTGGTCGAGAGCGGCGAAAACACGCACCTCCTGACCCTTCTGTACGTTGGCGCCGACACGCACGATGAGCCGCGCGTACTTGCGCAGAACGGTTTTTTTCATGGGCATTGACCTCTTTTCCTAAAACTGCAACAGCGTTGCTCAGCAAAGACACGCTGCCGGTATTATAGCTTGCAACGGCAGGAAATTCAAGGTATAATTGCCGTATGAAAGAAACAATGGACAGCATAGCCGCGAGAGCGGACGACCGCATGGGCCGCGGCGACTGGGACGGCGCGGAGCGCGTATTCCTCGCCGCGCTCGCCGAAGCGGAGGAGACCGGCGACAGGCGCGCCGCGCTCTCCCTCTGCAGCGAGCTGATGGGCTTTTACCGTCAGCGCGGCGACGCGGAAAACTTCTATCCGGTGTTCGACCGGGGCATGGAGCTTCTTGCCGACGTGCGCCCCGGCGCGGCTGCGCGCGGGACCATACTGATCAATGCCGCCACGGCGCTCGCCGCCTTCGGCGCGGCGGAGCGCGCTCTGCCGCTCTTCCGGGAAGCGGAGAGCCTGTACGCCGCGGCGCTCGACGCGGATCACCCGCGCCTTGCCGCGCTCTATAACAATATGGCCGCGGCGCTCGATGCGCTGCGCCGCCCGGACGAGGCGGAGCGGTACATGCTCCGCGCGCTTGAAAACCAGAAACAGCGCCCCGGCGACCTCGATCTCGCGGTGACGTATGTAAATCTCGCGCAGCACTACGCTGCGCAAAACGATACCGACGCGCGCATCGCCGCGTGTCTCGATCAGGCGATGGAGCGCATGGACAGCCCGGACGCCGTCTGGGAATACTACTACGCGCACACCGCGCGGAAGATCGCCCCGGCGCTTGAAGCGCTTGGGCGCGCGGACGCGGCGCGCGATCTCCGGGAAAGGGCGGATATCATCTATGAAGGGACTTGACCTCTCCCGCGCCTTCTGGGAAACGGCCGTGCGCCCGGCGGTCGAGGAGACCTGCCCCGTGCTGCTGCCGCGTCTCGCCGCCGGACTCTGCGGCGGCGGATCGGACTGTCTCGGATACGACGACGAGCTCTCCCACGACCACGGCTACGCCGCGGGTTGCATGCTCTTTCTCGCGCCGGAGGACGCCGAGACGCACGGCTTCCTGCTCTCCGCGCTCTATGACCGCCTGCCGCGGGAGTTTCTGGGCGTCAAGACCGAGCACCGCAGCCGTCAGGGCGACGGGCGCTACGGCGTCAAGACGACCGAGCAGTTTCTTTTGGAACAGACGGGGCTTTTCCGCACACCGGAGACATGGCGTGAGTGGATGGCGATCCCGTCGTACGCTCTCGCCGCCGCCTGCGCCGGGGAGATATTTTACGACGGCTCCGGCGATATGACGCGTATGCGCGAAACGCTGCGCACCGGCATGCCGGAGGACGTTCGGCGGAAGAAGATCGCCGGGCACGCCGTGCTTATGGCGCAGTCTGGGCAGTACAACGTCTCGCGCTGCCGCCGCCACGGGGAAGAGGCCGCGGCGCGGCTGGCATGCTGTGAGTTTGTAAACCACACGCTCGCCATGCTTTTCCTGCTGAATGCGCAGCACATGCCGTTTTATAAATGGGCGTTTCGCGCCGCGGGAGAGCTGCCAAAGCTCGCGGAAGCCGTTCCGATGCTCGAAGCGCTGCTGCGCGAGCCGGACGAGGATACGATCGAGCGCGTGAGCGCCGCGGTGATCGAAGAGCTGCGCGCGCAGGAACTGACGGACGGCGGCTGGGACTTTCTCGAACCCCATGCCTATGCCGTCATGCGGCGCATCCAAAACCCGGAGATCGCCGCGCTGCACATCATGGAGGTCTGACATGGAAGAATACCGCGCACCGGCGGAGCTGCTGAACGAAAAGGGAAAGCTCGCCCGTCCCGGCTGGTCGGCACAGGACGATTTTATCTATAACAAGGAAGCCGCCGGCGGCGGTCTCTCGGAATGGGAGCGCTATTTCGTCGCCGGGCCGTCCTTCGCACTGGAGATCAGCTACGGGCATACGCGCTCCGGCGGCATCGCCGAGGTACGGCTCACCGAGCTTGAAACGGACGAACGGTATGCCTCCGGCGTTGTGCAGGCGTTTCCGGGCGACGCGTTCGATCTGGACTTCTCCTGCGGCGAGGAACACACCGTGAAATTTGAAAACGACGATCTCTATCTTCTCCTGACGCACTACGGCGGCGTGCGCCGCGTGCAGTTCCGCTCGGAGCGGTTCGAGGGCGATCTCTCCTGCGCAAACGACGGCGACGGCATTTATACCGCCGAGGCGCTCGCCGGAAAACAGTTTTATTATCGGGGCTTTCGGTGCTTTCCCGGCCTTTCCGGGTATCTCCGGATGCACAATCGTGATCTGCCGCTTGACGCGCAGACGTTTCTCTTCTCCGAGAGCGTGCGGGCGCGTATGCCGCGCGGCGATGCATATCTTCGGGTCTTCGGCAGCGTGTGCGTTGACGGGCGCGTGGTCTCCCTCGCTCTTTCCGACGGCGTGGACAGCACGGACGAAAACGCGCTCTTTATCGACGGTACGCTCTGCAAGCCGGGGCGCGTATACATAAAGCGCAGCGCGTCCGATCCGCTGCGGCCGTGGTACATTTCCGACAGCACCCGGCGGCTGCATCTGGAATTTGCGGCGCGGCACGAATACCGCGTCCGGCGGCGCGCCATGCTGCTGCGCTCCGATGTGCGGCAATATTTCGGGACGCTTTCCGGCACGGTCGCTCTGCCGGACGGGAAGCTCCTCCCAATTGAAAATATGCGCATTTTCTGCGAGGAAAAGCTGCGGTGAGCGGCGGAAAGGACAGAGATATGGAAAAAACCTTCTGGTATAAGGACGCGGTCATCTACCAGATCTGGCCGCGCAGCTTCAAGGACGGCGACGGCGACGGCGTGGGCGATCTGATGGGCGTGTACGAAAAGCTGGACTATCTCAAAAGCCTGCACGTGGACGCCATCTGGTTTTCACCGCTCTACCCCTCGCCGAACGCCGATTTCGGTTACGACGTGGCGGACTATATGGATATCTCCGCCGAATACGGCGGTATGACGGCGTTCAAAAAGGTGCTCGACGGGGCACATGAGCGCGGCATCAAAGTCATCATGGACCTTGTTGTGAACCACACGAGCGACGAACACCCGTGGTTCCAGGCGAGCCGCCGCGGGGAGGAACCGTACAAGGATTACTATATCTGGCGCAAGCCGAAAAAGGACGGCACGCTCCCCAACAACTGGGACAGCATGTTCGAGGGCAAGGCGTGGCAGTATGACGAGGTGCGAAAGGCGTACTATCTCCACATCTTTGCCGTTAAGCAGCCCGATCTGAACATGGATAACCCCCGCGTGCGCGCCGAGGTGAAAAAGATCCTCCGCTTCTGGCTGGATATGGGCGTGGACGGCTTCCGCGAGGACGTCATCACCTATATCTCCAAGCCCAGAGGCCTGCCGGACGCGCCGTTTTACATGCCCATGGCGCGCGGCGTTTTCCAGTACAACAACGGCCCGCACCTGCATGAATATCTCAGCGAGTTCCGCACCGTGCTCGACGATTACGACTGCGTGACCATCGGCGAAGCGCCCCTCGTTACAACAAAGCGCGCACTCGAGTTCATCGGAGGCAAGCACCCCGAGCTGGATATGATGATCCCGTTCCAGTGCATGGAGGGAGACTGCTTCCTGCTGGACTATTTACACCATCCGTTCTGCCTTTTGAAGCTCAAGGCCATCTGGCAGCACTGGCAGAAGGCGCTGCGCGGCAGGGGCTGGAACCTGCTGTATATTGAAAACCATGACCATCCCCGCGTCATCAGCCGGTACGGCAGCGAAAAGTACAACACCGAAAGCGGCAAGGCACTCGCGGCGTCCTATCTGTTCCAGGAGGGCACGCCCATCGTCTACCAGGGGCAGGAGATCGGTATGACGAACATTTATCCGAAAACGATCGACGGCTACGAGGACGTGCAGACCATCAACGAGTATTACCGCTCCGCCACGCACAAATCGGAAAAGAAGCGTATGCAGCGCATCTACTGGGGCTCGCGTGACAGCGCCCGCACGCCCGTGCAGTGGAGTGATGCGCCGAACGCCGGCTTCACGACCGGCACGCCGTGGTTTGCGGTCAACGAGAACTACCCGCAGATCAACGTCGCTGCGCAGGAGGATGACCCCGACTCGCTGCTGAACTTCTACCGTGAGGCGCTCCGCTGGCGGCATGAGCTGCCGGTCGTGCGCTACGGCACGTTCCGCCAGTATTATCCGCTCAGCAGCAAGCTCTTCGTGTATGAGCGGCGGTCGAAGCACGAGCGGCTTCTCGTCGTCTGCTCGTACTCGGTGAGACCCGTGAAGTTCAAAGCCCCGCGCGGGTACGACCTGCGGAAGGGCCAACTCCTTTTGAAGAGCCATACGGATTATATCGAGAATAACGGCTTCGTCACGCAGCCGTACGAAACGCGCGTCTATCTCTTCCGCGACGGAGAAAAGACAGAATAAAAAAGCGGCTCTGCCGTATACGGAAGAAAAAACCGTCCGCCGGTGCTTTTCAGGCACCGGCGGACGGCTTTTCATGTCGCTCTGTGGAAAACCAGAAACACCGAACACGGCTCCGCTGTATAGCCGAGCGAGAGCAGCTTCTGCGCCATTTCGGTATCCTCCTGATAGATGAAAACCCAGACCGGCGGGTCGGCTTTGAGCATCTCGTCGATCTCGGGCGCGATCTGCGGGTCGGAAGCCTCCATCCATCTCTGAATGGCAAAATACCGGAAGCAGGGGAGAATGTCGGCATAGAGATAGTCCTGCGCGAGCACGTCGTAGCCCCACACACTGTCGCGGTCGGTGGGAAAGGCGTCGGCAAGCTCGATCCTGTTGCTGGCGAAACGGTCGAGCTTGTGCATACAGGTGTAGTATACCACCTTGCCGCACTGCCGGACGACCTGCGGACCGAAGGGAAGAATGCACAAGAGAAGCGCGGCGGCGAGAAGGCCGCGCGCCCTGCGCCGGCTCTCCGGCGCGGTGCGCTGCACCCAGTCGATACCGACGGCGAGAATGACGACGACCGCAGGCGCGAGATTGAGAAAGTAATGGCGGTAGGTGAAGCCGAACGCCATCGTAACGGCGCCGACGGCGGCATAGCAGCCGATGAGCGTATACGTCCGTACATCGAGCGTTCCGCAGCGTGTCAGCGGCCGGTAGGCGGCAAGAAAACACGGAACGAAGAGAACGCTTCCGATGATGGAGAGCCAGCCGACGGCGTCTCTGGCGGCGGCTCCGCCGGTGGCGTAGAAGAAGTTGTGCGTGATGCTTGCGTAAATGAACAGGTCGAACGCGCCCACCCGCAGAAAATACAGACAGAACGGAACAACGGCGAGCGCCGCGCCGAACAGAACGAGCGCCGCATGAAGGAAAAGCCCGCCGACCTTCTTTTCCCGGCAGAAAAGGAAAATATACGCGAGGATCAGCCCGCAGACCGGCGCGGCGTTCGTAACGCGGAACATCAAAAGAACGCCGAGACAGACGCCATATACAAGACTGTACCATTTGGGATGCCCGCTTACGCTCCTGCCGCTTTTGAGAAACCGGAGCGAAAGACAGAGCGGCAGCAGCAGGAAAAGCTGCGACCATTCCTCCGCCATATTGCCGTCCTGCACGGTGCCGACATAAACGAAAAGATACGCCGCGACCACGCCGAGCGAAGCGCCGCTGCGCAGCCAGAACCGGGCGAGCCGGTATACGATCAGGCACGCCGCCGTCAGATTGACGATCTGCATGAGGAAAATGCCGTACCGGTCGCCGGTAAGGAGATAGCCGAGCGCGTTCACATAGAAGATCATCGGGCCCTTCTGATCGTACAGATCCAGATAGGGGATCTTCCCCTGCGTGATGCCTTTTCCTATCAGGAGGAAAAACGCGCTGTCGTTGCCGTAATAAGGATTAACCGGCGTGGTATATACGGAGAAAACCGTTATTACGGCAGCCGAGAGGGCGAGAAAAACAAGCGCCCGACGCCATACGGCGCCGTCCGCCCAGTCGGAAAAACGCAGGCAGATAGAAGTTTTTCTTTTCCGTTTTGCTTCCGTTCATTCCAGTGTTACACTCCAAAGCTGTTTTATGCGTCAAACCGCAGCGCGGCGTTGATCTCCCGCAGCGTTTCCTCCGGGATCTTCAGCACCTCGCGGTCGTAGGACATGAGACCGTTGAGCTCTTCCTCCACGTCGGTGATCTGCGTATATACCGCCGCGGTCAGCCCCTCGGCGCGGATGTGCGGCAGCACCTGCCCGAGCATGAGCTTTTCATAGTCGCGCGTGAGCGCCGCGGCGTCGCGGCAGATGCGGTAGCCGAACACCTTGTCCGTCCAGCGGTGGCCGTCCACGGCGAGAATGTACCCGCCATACTCCGTGAGCGCGAGCGCGCGCCCGTCGTTTTTGAGCTTTACGGGGCGGAAGTAGATGTGGCGGCTCTTCATTTCCTCGCGGCCCTGATCCTGCCAGCCGCTCGCGTGGTCAATAAAGCGCGTGGCGTCGAGCGTTTTGAGCTCGTTCGCCATTTCCAGCGCGTCAAACTGGCCCCAGCCCTCGTTGAACACGGTCCAGAGCGCGATGCACGGGCAGTTATAGAGATGGCGCACCGTGTCCGCCATCTCGCGCCGGAACCGCGCGCGGGAGAGCATGCCGCTCCGGCCGTAGGGCTTCGCGTCCCTGTCCGGAAGACCGACAACGCCGAGCGTCGGCAATGCGGAAACGTGGAGAAAGCTGTACGGCTGCCCGCCGGATACCATGTCCTGCCATACGATCATGCCGAGCCGGTCGCAGTGATAGTACCAGCGCAGCGGCTCGATTTTTATGTGCTTGCGCAGCATGTTGAAGCCGCAGCGCTTCATCGTTTCAATGTCATGCACCATCGCCTCATCCGCCGGCGGCGTGAGCAGCCCGTCCGGGTAATAGCCCTGATCGAGCAGTCCGTTGTGGAAGAGGGGGGCGTTGTTTAATCCGAACACCTTGTGGCCGCCCAGCTCCACATACGAGAATTTGCGCATGGCAAAATAGCTCTCCACGCGATCCTCGCCGCAGGTGATGTCCAGCGTGTAGAGATAGGGATCGTCCGGCGTCCAGGCGCGGAACCCGGGGAGCGGAACGACGCACACGCCGCCCTTTGCCCAGCTCCCGGCGACAAAGGAGCCGTCCTCGCCGCGCACGTCGCATGTGATGGCGGCGCCGCTCCCGCCGGCGGTCTCCAGCTCAATGCGCACGCGCGCGTCGTCAAACTCCGGCGTGATGCGCAGGGACACGACATGGACCTCCGGCACGCTCTCGAGCCAGACCGTCTGCCAGATGCCGCTCTGCGCGGTGTACCACATGCCGCCGCGCCTGTAGCGCTGCTTGCCGTAGGCAAAGGTGGGATCGTCGGCGTTGTCGCGCACCGTCACACAAAGGACGTTCTCCCCCTCGCGCAGCAGGCCCGTGATATCCGCAGAAAACGGCCAGTACCCGCCGGAATGCTTCACGGCGGAAACGCCGTTCACGAACACCTCCGCGATCTGATCCACCGCGCCGAAGTGCAGCAGCACGCGGTCCTTCCGGAAACCGTCCGGCAGCGTGAAGCTCCGGCGGTAATGGAGAAATTCGTCCTTTGCCGGACCGCGCGCTGCACCGGAGAGCGGCGCTTCCGGCGAAAACGGCACGACGATCTCGCCGTCCCATACCTCCGGCTCGTCGCCCGACGCCGTAATGGCGTAGTCCCAGACGCCGTTGAGATTGTAAAAGCTCTCCCGCCGCAGCTGCGGGCGGGGATATTCCGGTAAGGGGCAGCTGCGGTCGAGCGCCGCGCCCCATTTTGTCAGCATTGTCATTCGTGGATCTCCCGGAGTTTTTCCTCGCGCAGCCGTTTGGCGTCCCGCCGCACGGCGGAGGCGGGCAGGAAGATGAACACCGCGGCGATCGCCGCGCCGAGAAACAGCTCATAAGGGTAAAGATAGCTTCCCGCGTAGCTCGGGTATTTGGCGAGAATTTCTGCCGTCGGTTCAAGCGCGACGGCGCGGATGATGATGGGGTCAAGAATGCTTGCGAGCACCATGGGAAGAACGATGTAGATGACCATCTTGACGCTCTGCACCGCACCGGCGCGGCCTTCGGGCGTATAGTCGCGCGCCGAGGCCGTGAAGAGGCCGGCCATCATAAGGTTGCCCGCCATGATGAGCGTGCCGCCGACGCAGAGGAGCGGCATCGCGTTTCCGACGAACTTGATGAGATAGGCGATCACGCCGCCGATCACCTGCATGAGCGCGACGGGGTAATAAAACTTCTCCTTGCCGAACCGGTCCATAACCTTTCCGGCGGCGACGGAAAGCACCGCCGAGGCCAGCACGACGACGGCGATGGGGACGATGTAGTTTTCGATCCCGAGCGTGACTTCCACCAGCGAGATCATGTACGGCTGCCACATCTGCATGGCGAGCCCTGAGAACATCATGCCGAGGAAGCAGACATAAATCATCCTGTTCGCGCGGATGTTCTCCGGCCGGAACGCATAGACGACCTCGCGCAGATAGCTCCCGCCCCTTGTCGGGCGGAGGCTGGGGCTGTCCTTAAAGAGCCATAGTCCGAGCAAGCCCGCGATCGAAGTGACCGCGCCGAGCACAAGATAAAAGCCCGTCCAGTTGCCGTTCACGGTCATGGAGTCAAACCCTGCGAAGATCACGACGAGCGCGAGGATCGGCATGATGCTCAAAACGATATCGACGGTGCCGCGGTTGGTGACGTCCGTCACATCCGTGACCCAGGCGGAAAACGCCGCGTCGTTTGCCGCCGAGCCGATGGCGGACATGATGCAGTCCATGACGACGAACACCGTCACCGCAAGAGCGACCGGCAGCGCGACCTGCCCGTTGCCGAAGAGCGCAAACGCGGCGGTCGTCGCGCCCCAGAGGATGTACCCCCAGCAGACAAACGAGCGGCGGCGTCCCACGCGGTCGGACCATGCGGCGCTGAAGAACGTGGCAAGCGCCGCGGCAATGGCGCTCGCGGAGACCGTGGCGCTCGTCGCCCAGCCGGCGGCGGTGATGTTTTTCTGGATGTATGTGGAGAAATAGACGTTCTCCACCATCCACGCGATCTGGCCGACAAAGCCGAAAATCAGAAGGCAGGCCCATACTCTGCCGCCGAGCTTTGTGCTTTTGTGGCCGGCGCTGACGGTGTTATTCATGCGAAGTCCCTCTCTTTCGCAATAGGAGAATGACGGCCGCGGCCGCCGCGGCGAAGAGCGCGATGAACTGCGAGGTGGAGAATATTCCGACTGCGCCGCGCGGATCGGCGCGCAGAAACTCGATCAGAAACCGGCCGACGCTGTACAAAAGGAGATACGCTCCCGTGAGCAGCCCGTCGCCGCGGCGCTTCTTTTCGAGAAGAAGGAGGGTCCCGGCGAGAAGAAGATCGCCCGCCGCCGAAAAAAGCTGCACCGGCCAAAGCGGAACGCCGGCCGGAGCGGCGCTTCCCGCAGGAAACACCACGCCGAAAATACTGTCCGTCGGCTTCCCGAAGCAGCACCCGGCGAGAAAGCAGCCGATGCGCCCGAAGCCCTGCGCAAGCGCCACGCCGGGAACGAAGCAATCCGCCCAGCAAAGGAAGGGGAGAGAACGCTTCCGGCAGTAAAGATACGCAGCGCCGAGGCCGCACACGATGCCGCCGTATACGACAAAGCCCTCCGAGCCGAGCGCGCCGGGAGGATTGGCGCGAAACTCGCTCCAATGCGCAAAAAGAAAGAAAATCTTCGCCCCGGCAAAGCCGGCGGCGAGAATGAGCAGAACGAGCGTATTGACGGTTTTCACGTCAAGCCTTCGCTCCTCGGCGCGCCGCCAGATGAGCAGCAGCGCCGCGGCGATGCCGAGACCGATGCAGAGCCCGTAGCCGTGCACCGTGAGACCGCCGATCGAAAAAAGATCATTATGCATGGTTATACCTCTTCGCGGAGAGCGTACGCGCCGCAGCTTCTCGTGCGCAGCTCAAAGCACGCACCGATCCCGTAACAGCCGTCCATTGCGGCGCGGAAACTCTCATAGTCCGGTATCGGCACCAGGCACTGGATGCACCCGGCAAATCCGCCGCCGTGGATGCGCCAGGCGCCTTTTCCTTCGAGCAGCGCCGCGGCGCGGTCGAGCGCCGCCGCCATCTCTGTGCGCTCCGGATGCAGCGCGGGGACAACGTTGCGCAGCAGCGTGCGGGACGATGCGCCCGAGGCGTTCATGTTCCGGATGTACGCCGGCATATCGCCGGTTTGCAGCGCCGCCGCCATGCGCTCCACGCGCTCGTCCTCGGCGAAAAAGTGTTCGGCGCGCTGGACGGCGACGGGGGAGATCTCCCGCGCGAGACGCGCGCGAACCTCCGGCGCGGCAAAATCCGATTGGTTTACATAACGCAAAACCGGCTGGCCGAACGCTTTGGCAACGGCGGTCATGTCGTGCGGGATGGCGGCGTAGTCCGGCGTAAGACCGTCGTGGCGCGAGTGGGTATTCACGGCGCAGAGCACATACCCGTGCGCGCGGAAATCAAAGGCGATGCGCGAAACGTCCGGGCGGTCCTTGTCGGCAAAATCGATCTTTGTGATGCCGCCGAATGCGCTCGCGGCCTGATCCATCAGTCCGCTCGGCTTGCCGAAATAGTCCCGCTCGGCGCTCTGACCGATGCGCGCGAGCGTGAGCGCGTCGGCGCGCCCTCCGTTATAAAGCGCGGAGAAGATCGCGCCGGTGAGGATCTCAAACGCCGCCGAGGACGAAAGTCCGCCTCCGGCGGGGATGAGCGAGTGGATGCACGCCCGCCATCCTCCGATGCGAAGCCCTCTTGCGGAAAACCGCGCCGCGACGCCGCGGATGAGCGCGGCGGTCGTGCCGGTCTCGTCCGCGCGCGGCGCGAGATCGGCGAGCGATACGCGCACTCTCCCAAATCCGTCGGAGACGATCTCCACGGCGTTGTCCGCCGCGGGCGCGGCAGCGGCGGCGGCGTCCAGCGTGACCGCGGCGCAGAGCACAATGCCGAGCTGATGGTCGGTGTGGTTCCCGGCAAGCTCCGTGCGCCCCGGCGCGCTGATCAGAAGCGCGTCCGGCGCGTCGCCGAACGTCCGGAGATATTCCCCGCAAAGCCGCCCATAGCGTGCCCTCGCCGCGTCCGCCGTACCGTAGAGCATTGCGAGCGGGGCGTCATACTCTCCGGCGGCCAGCCGGTCTTTCCATACAGAAACATTCACCGAGTTCGTCCCTCCGGGTCGTTCATTTACACGTTCGATTATAATTCGCGCGGGCATGCCGTGTCAACCGCAGAGCGCCGGAAGAAGCGTTCTTCCGGCGCTCTGCGGTTGACTTTGCTGTTATGCGGTCATTCGATCCGGCTGCCAGTCCGGCGGGGCGGCTCATGCGGTAAGAGCGAACGACCGCTCCGCTGCATCTTGAAAAAGATAAAACATAGTGATATAGTAGGTAAAACGAAAGAAGGTGCGAACCATGATTCGGGAAGAATTTCGTCCGATCCTCGAAAATCTCGAAGCCGGGCGCTGCGCCGTGCTGCACCGGACGGCGGACGGCGTGGAGTATACGAGACTGTTTCGGCTGCGCGAGCGGCTTATTCTGCTCGGCGGCGGACATATCGCGCAGCCGCTCTGCCGTATGGCGGCCATGCTGGATTTTGATGTGACCGTTGTGGATGACCGGTCGGACTTCGCCGCCGCGTCGCGCTCTCCCGGAGGCGGACTGGCCCGGCACGCTGCTTGACCAGACAAACTCCGATCTTTCCGCCATCCGGTATCTTGCGGAGAGCGGGGAACCCAAGGCGCTGCTGCTCGTGCTCACATCCACGGGCTCCACGCCGGTGAGATCCGGCTCGCTCATGGCCGTCAACCGGCTTGGCACGGGATACGGGACGATCGGCGGCGGATGCAGCGAGGCCGCGGCGATGCAGCGCGCGCGGAAGATCATCGGTACGGGCGGGAGCTGCGTCATAGAGATCGACATGACGAACGACGTGGCCGCGGACGAGGGCATGGTCTGCGGCGGAACAATGCGCGTTCTCATCGAGGACGCTTCGGAGAACGGAGCATGAAACGCGCGCTCATCGCCATGAGCGGCGGCGTCGATTCCTCCGTCGCGGCGTATCTCGCGCAGCGCGAGGGGTATGAGTGCATCGGCTGCACGATGAAGCTCTATACGAATACCGACGCCGGGATATCCGAAAAGCACACCTGCTGCTCCCTCGACGATGTGGAGGACGCCCGCGCCGTCGCCTACCGGCTGGGGATGCGTTATTGCGTTTTCAATTTTTCCGAGAGCTTCCGCGAGCGGGTCATGCTGCCCTTTGCTGCGGACTACCGCCGCGCTCGCATCGTGTTCGATGCGCCGCAGCGCGCCGTGACGCCGGGGCAGGCGGCGGTGTTCTATGACGGCGACGCCGTCCTCGGCGGCGGAACGATCGAGTGAATCCGCGGGGCTGTGCGCCGGGGGAAAAAATCTCTTGCGCGCCGTGCCGAACTCTGGTATAAACATGGGATGGAAGGGAGGCGGTATCCTTGCCGGAAACGCCGAAAAACGAAAAACCGACGCTGTCCGGGCGCGACAACCTGTTCATGGCGCTCAAATACCTGATGTGCACCGCGGGCGCGGGCGTCATCCAGTTCGTAAGCTTCACGCTGCTCAACACCGTGGTGCATTTCGACCGGCTGCCGGTCTTTCTGGAGCTGTTCCCGGGCGCGGCGGTCACGGAGCTCAAATACGGCCCTTCGTACTTTGTGGCGCTGGCGCTCTCGGTGATCTTCAACTTTACCGCGAACCGGAAGTACACGTTCCGCAGCGCCAATAACGTCCCCGTCGCCATGGCAAAGGTGCTCGGGTACTATCTCGTGTTCACGCCGCTCTCCATCTGGTGGGGCGAGGCGCTCGCGCAGCGCGGCTGGAACGAATTTGCGGTTCTCGTGCCGACAATGGTTATCAATGCCGTTACGGAATTTCTCTTCAACCGTTTCGTCGTGTTCCGCGACTCGATCAACACCGCCGTAAAAAAATAAGACGGGAATAATACAGCGCCGGAAGGGACCTTGTCCTTCCGGCGCTTTGCCATATATAAAAATCAAACAATGTGCAGCACGTCCGCGAGCAGACCGAAGACGACGCCCCCGGCGTAGAGAAGTCCCGCCGTCACGAGATTATCGCGCCAGTCGCGGTTCATGCGCAGCAGCACGAGAAGCCCCACGCCCGAGCCGACAAGCAGCCCCGAGAGCATCGCGCCGCCGGACATTACGCCCTCCAGATAGAGCGTCGTCAGCACGACGCTGGCCGCGCAGTTCGGGATGAGGCCGATGACGCCGCCGAGCAGCTCGCCGATCACGGGGCGGTTGAGCACGAACGCGCCGAGCGTTTCCGGCCCGACAGCCTCCACAAGAAGGTTCAAAACGAACGTCACGGCAAAGAGAAACGCAAAGATCTTGATCGTGTGGCGCAGCGCGGATTTGAATATGCCGTCCTCGCAGCGGCAGTGCTCCTGCTCGCACATCTCGTGGATGTTTTTTTTTCGCTCGCAGCCGAGCTTCGCCGCCGCCGTATCGACCGCAATGCCGAGGACAATACCGGCGAGCGCTTTGTAGCCAAGGAGCTTCAAAATGAGCGGGGCCGGGGCGCTGCTCGAAAGGAGGATCGGCAGCATCTCGTCCGAGGTGGAGAGAAACACCGCGAGCAGCGTTCCGCGCGTGATGATGCCGCCGGCATAAAGGTTGGCGGTCGCGGCGGAAAAGCCGCACTGGGGGATCACGCCGAGCGCCGCGCCGAGCACCGGCCCCCAGCGTCCTGCGCGATGGACGAGCGCCACGGTCTTTTCCTCGGCGCGGTCCTCAATAAACTCGATCGCAAGATATGCCGCAAAAAGAAACGGCAGCAGCTTCAGACTGTCGATCACGGTCTCGTGCAAAACGTCAAGCAGCAAAGGGGCAAACCTCCCGGGAACGGAATATCAAACAGTATATCACAGAACTGCCGAAATGTTCCACAGAAATTGCGAATTTCTTTTCGTTTTTGCGGTTGCTTTTCGTTCGCAAATGGCGTATAGTATAACGACAGAAGAACAAATGTACGCAATAGGGGGACTTGCCCGTGAAATTTGTCAGTACCAGGGGAAAATCGCCGGCGGTCACGGCGGCGGAGGCCATTCGGCGGGGGCTTGCGCCGGACGGCGGACTGTATGTGCCGGACGCTCTGCCGGTCTTTTCCGCGTCCGAGCTTGAAGCGCTTCTCGCGCTGCCGTATGCGGAGCTTTCCGCCGCGGTGCTCGAGCGGTTTCTGCCCGGCTTTTCGCGGCAGGAGCTGCTTGGCTATACAAAGAAGGCCTATGCGAGCTTTGACGACGGCGCGGTCGTCCCGCTGCACGCGCTGGGCGATAAGCTCTGGACGATGGAGCTGTTCCATGGCCCGACGTGCGCCTTTAAGGACGTCGCGCTGCAGATCCTTCCGTACCTTCTTGCCGCAAGCGTGAGAAAGTGCGCGGACGACCACACCGTCGCCATCCTCGTCGCCACGAGCGGCGACACCGGCAAAGCGGCGCTCGAGGGCTTTGCGGACGTGCCGGGGACGAAGATCGCCGTTTTTTATCCCGACGGCGGCGTTTCGGATATCCAGCGCGCCCAGATGGCAACGCAGGGCGGGGACAATGTTCTCGTGCTCGCCGTGCGCGGAAACTTTGACGACGCGCAGACCGGCGTGAAGGATATCTTTGCCGACGCCGCGCTTGCCGCGGAGCTTGACAAGGCGGGCGTCGTGCTCTCGAGCGCGAACTCCATCAATTGGGGCCGTCTCGCGCCGCAGATCGCGTATTACTTTGCCGCCTATGCCCAGCTGCTGCGCGCGGAAGCTGTCGCTCCGGGCGAGCGCGTGGATTTTTCCGTGCCGACCGGCAACTTCGGCGACATTCTCGCCGGATACTTTGCCAAACGTGCCGGCCTCCCGGTCGGAAAGCTTCTGTGCGCCTCAAACAGCAACAACGTGCTGACGGACTTCCTGCGCACGGGCGTATACGATAAAAATCGCCCGTTCCTGCGCACGATGTCCCCGTCGATGGACATTCTCGTATCCTCCAATCTCGAGCGGCTTCTTTATCTTGCCGCGCAGGACGGAGAGCGGGTGAGCGAATGGATGCAGGCGCTTCGCGGCGGGGGAAAGTACGCCGTCGGCGAAGAGCTGCTCAACCTCCTGACGGACGAGGGCTTTGCCGCCTTTTTCGCGTCCGAGGAGGAAACGGCGCGCGTCATCCGCGCCGTGTGGGAGGGGAAGGGCTATCTCGCAGACCCGCACACCGCCGCCGGGCTCTCCGCGGCGGAGCAGTACCGGCGCGAGAGCGGGGAGACGCGCCCCACGGTTGCGCTCTCCACGGCGTCGCCCTTCAAGTTTGCCGCGGCGATGCTCTCCTCGCTCGGCGGGGCCGTGCCGGAAAATGACTTTGCGGCGCTCGATGCGCTCTCCGCGTTTGCCAAAACGCCGGTCCCCGCGCCGCTCGACGCGCTGCGCGCGCGGGAGGAGCGGTTCAAAACGGTGGTGGAAAAAGACGAAATGCGCGAATCTGTGAGAAACTGGCTGGTGAAATGACATGAAGCATGTGGTATTTCTCGGCGACGGTATGGCCGACGAGCCGTTTGCCCCGCTCGGCGGCCATACGCCACTCGAGCTTGCCCGGCATCCGGGCATGGATTTTCTGGCGTCGCAGGGGGAGCTTGGCCTCACACGCACCGTCCCGCCCGGCATGCCCGCGGGCAGCGATACGGCGAACCTCTCCGTTTTCGGCTACGATCCGAAGATCTATTACTCCGGCCGCTCGCCGCTCGAGGCGGCCAGCATGGGCATCCCCCTCGCGCCGGAGGACGTGACATACCGCTGCAATCTTGTGACGCTCTCGGATGCGGACAGGATCGGAGACGCCGTGATGATCGACTACAGCGCCGACGATATATCCAACGGGGAAGCGCACGAGCTCGTCGCCGCGATCGCGCCGCTTTACGCCGCGGCGGGCTGCGAGCTGCATGCGGGCTTTCGGTACCGCCACTGCCTGGTGCTGCGCACCGCCGCCTCGGGCGCGGTGCTCACGCCGCCGCACGATATTACCGGAAAGCCGGTCTCCGGCCATCTTCCGGAGGGGGAGAACAGCGCGCTTCTCCTTTCGCTGATGGAGCGTTCGCGCGAGATCCTGCGCGATCATCCGGTGAATCAAAAGCGCATCGAGGCCGGGCTTCGTCCGGCGAACAGCGTCTGGTTCTGGGGCGAGGGGCGCCGCCCGGCGCTCACGCCGTTCCGGGAGAAATTCGGTATTGAACGCGGCGGCGTTATCTCCGCGGTCGATCTCGTGCAGGGCATCGGCGTATGCGCCGGGCTGGAGGTCATCCCTGTGGCGGGCATCACCGGAAACTATCATACGGATTTTGCCGCCAAGGGCCGTGCGGCGGTCGAGGCGCTGCAAAACGGCTTTGATTTTCTGTACATTCATGTGGAAGCGCCGGACGAGTGCGGCCACCACGGCGAGACAAAGGAGAAAATCTGGTCCATTGAGCAGATCGACGAGAAGATCGTTCTCCCGGTGCTCGAATATCTGCGCGGGTGCGGGGAAGCCTTCTCTGCGCTCTGTATGCCGGACCACCCGACGCCGCTCGCCAGGCTCACCCACACGCCGACGCCCGTGCCGTATGCGCTCTTCTGCAGCGGCGCAAACGCCGGGAGCACCCGCCGCTTCACCGAAGCGGAGGCGGAAAGGACCGGCGTGTTTACGGAAGAAGCCTGCACACTCATGCCGCGGCTGCTTGCGCAATGACAGTCAAAACGTCTCCCTTTACCCAAGGGAGACGTTAGCTTTTTTTATAACGTAAAAAACCGGTGTGATCCGAGGATCACACCGGTTTTCGCACAGGCGCTTGATTTTTAATCCATATACCGCGTGGAGCTGCGGCGGCGGAAGTAGAAGTACAGACCCGCGCTGAGCGCCAGCACGGCAACAACGATGCCCACGATGAGCAGGACGCGGCCGAGACCGCCGGCGGAACCGGTATCCTTTGTATCGTCGTTTTTCTTCACATCGCCGATGGCTTCCTTCACGGTGAGCGTTGCGGCGTTGCTCTCAACGGAACCGGCGGTGTTTTTGATCACGCAGCGGTACTTCCAGCCGTTCTGTTCGGCGGTGACCTTCTCGGCGGTGTAGCTCGCGTTCACCGCGCCGGAGATATCCGTCCAGCCGGCGCCGTCGTTTTTGTCCACCTGCCACTGGCAGAGCAGCGGCGTGGTGCCGCTGGCCGTCACGGTGAATGTGGCGGAGCCGTCCACAGGGACCTCCGCGCTCACGGGCTGGGAGGAAACGGCCGGAGGCGTTGTCTTGTCCTTTGCCTTGATGGTGAACTTGGCCTTCGCGCTGCCGTCACTGTAAACGAGCGTCACGGTGTGGGAGCCTGCGGCGAGCGTGTCAAGATATTCCGGCTTGAGCGTGACGGTGGAGCCGTCCGCGGAGGTGGTATATTTTCCGGCGGCGACCGCGGCGCCGTCCACCTTCACGGTGAACGTGCCCTTGCCGCTGCCCGAGAAGTCGATGCCCTTGTCTCCGCCCTGCGTCCACTCGCTGTTCGCGCCCTTGGTGACGGAGTATTCGCTGCCGGCGACAACGAGCGTCATCTGCCGCGTGGAGAAGCCGGTGGAGTTCGTCGCTTTCACGGCGAAGCGGAAGGAGCCCTCCTGCGTGGGCGTGCCGGAGAGAATGCCGGTGTTGGCTGCGAGCGTCATGCCGTCGGGCAGCGTGCCGCTGTAGGACCAGGTGATCGGCGTGCCGCCGGTCGCGGTGATCTGCTGGCGGTATTCCTTGCCCATCGTGGCCGCGGCGAGCGTTGTGGTGGTGATGGCGGGCGCGGCGGGCAGTGTGCCGCCGCTGTTCTGGCTCTTCACGATGCCGGAGACACTGACGGTCTGGTTGGCGTTGATATTGCTGATGGTGTAAACGCCGTTGTTGCTCGTGAGCGTTGTGCCGTTGGCCTTCACGGCAAAGCCGGTGCCGCGGGTGTAGCCGCTGCCGGGCGTCACGGTGAAGGAGAAGCTGCCGCCGGCGTTCACAGGGCTCTTGGAGCCGCCGGTTGCGGCAATGGTGTAGCCGGTGCCGCCCTGCAGCGTCACGGTATAGGTCGTGGGTGCGGCGGTCGGCGGCGCGGTCGGCGGCGCAGTCGGCGGGACGGTCGGCGGCGCGGTGTAGGCGGGGATGTCGATGGTGAACACCCTCTCGCTCAGATTGCCGCTCGAGTCGCGCACAACGACGTAGACCTTGCGGGCGTTTGCGTCGGCGATGTCGGCGAGCTTGATGGTGGTCTTAGCGTTGGTGCAGCCGCCGTGCGGGTTGCTGTCGTTGGCGACCTGCTCAACGCTCGGAACGCCGCCGTTCACAAGACCGACCATGTAGTAGTACGTCCCGGTTTCGGAGGCCATGAAGGAGAATTCCGCCGTTTTCGCGTCGATACGACGGGAGGGGTAGCCGGTAACGGTGGGCTTCTGGGTGTCGCGCTTGTAGCTCGTGGAGGACGCATCCGACCACTCGCTCTGCGTGCCCGCGGCGGACGCCTGCACCCGGAAAGTATAAACGCCGTCATCCTTCAGATGGGAGGAGAGATCGGTGGTCGTGGTGGAGCCGCCGTTGACGACGATCACGTCGCCGTAATTGCTGCCGTCGCGGAGGAGCTGAATGTTATAGGCCTCCGCGCCGGGCACGGCGTTCCACATGGCGGTCGTGGTATTGTTGACCCAGGTGATCGTAGAGGGCTTCGCGAGATATACGGGAACGGTCACGGTCTTAACGTCGCTCTTGTTCCCGGCGGCGTCCACGACCATGAGGTACACGTTCACCGCCTCGGCGCCGAGACCGGAGAGCTCGATCTTCGTTTCACCGGAGGCAATGTCCTTCACGTTCTCCGAGCCGAGCAGAGCGTCCTGCGCGGGCGCTTCACCGCCGACGGTATAATAGACCTTGCCGGCCTCATCGGAGGAGAAGGTCACGGAGCCGCTGGCCGCGTCGGTGCGGCCCGCGCTCTCGCCGGAGATAACGGGCGCGGTCTTGTCGACGGCAAGCTCGCCGCTCGCTTCCGACCACGCGCTCAGCACCTCGCCGTTGACGGCCTGCACCTGGAAGGTGTAAACGCCGGTTTCCTTGAGATCAAAGGGATAGCGGTTCTCATCGGCGGAAACGGCAGAGGAAACCTTCACGCCGTCCTTGAGAAGCTGAACGTTGTAGGATGCGGCGCCCGGCACTTCCGCCCACGCGGCGACGGCTCCGTCCTCCCAGGTGAGAGCCGTGGGCACGGCAAGATAGAGCGGCACGGTCGCGGTCTGCACGTCGCCGCGGTTTCCGTTGCCGTCCACGGCGGCGAAGCGGACGGCAACGGCGGCGTTGTCGGCGAGGCCGGTGAGCGTGAGCGTATTGTCTTCGCCCTTCGTGATCGCCATGGTGCTGCCGGAGGCGAAAACGTCGGCGGTATCATCGTTGAGAACGTAGTAAAGCGTGCCGTCCTCGTTGGAGACAAGGGCGATCGAGGCGGTATCCTGCGCGGTGCGCTGGATGCCGTTTTCCTTGACCGCGACGGTGGGACCCGCCGTGTCGCGCACGGTCTCGCCGCTCATGGCAGACCACAAGCCGACGGTGTTCGTCCCGACGGCACGGACCTTGAAGGTGTAGATGCCGTCGTCTTTCATCACGGCGGAGAGATCGATCGTAGCTTCGGCGACTTTCTCGACGGGAATGGGCTCGCCGTAGGCTTCGCCTCCGCGATAGAGCTGCACAAAGTACTTGGCCGCGTTTTCCACGCCGGACCATGCCGCCACCTTCTTGCCGTCCGCTTCCTTCCAGAAGGGATCGGCCGGCGCGTCGAGCGCGGCGGGAACGGCGGCCTCCGTCACAGGCTCTCCGGTTTCGTTGCCGAAGCTGTCTCTGGCGGCAATGTACACGGTATGCGCGCCGGCGTCGAGCTCCTTGAGCGAGATCGTATTCTCGCCGCGAACGAGCTCGGTCTTGCCTGCTTCATTCTGCAGAATGTCCGTCGCGTCGTCCAGCTGGTAGTAGTATGTACCGGCTTTCGAGGCGGTAAAGGTGACGGACGCTTCGTTCTCCGCGGTGCGCGCGGCGGAAGTGACTTTCAGCACGGGCGCCTTGCCGTCATCAAAGAAAAGCTCTTTCATGTCCCCGGTGGGAGCGGCGGCAAGCTGCTCTTCCGTGGCGGCTTTGCCGCCGATGTAGAGCGTGGAGCCGTCGAGCATCTTGCCGAGCGTGAGCGCATTGTCCTTATCGGGGGCGATGGCGCAGACACTGCCCTTAACCGTGCCGGAGGCGATCCGGATCTCGCCGGAGGCGCCGGACAGATTGATGCCGTTCGCCGACTCGATCCTGCCGAGCGTATCCACGCGGATGCTTACGCCGGAAGCGCCGACAACGGCCTTCACGCCGGAAGCGCCGCCGGAGATGCTGACTTCACCCAAAATGGTCACGGCGGCGTCCTTCGCGACGACGATGCCGGAGGCGTTATCCGGCACCTTGACGGTACCGGCGCCCTTGAGCGTGAGACTCCCGCTATCCACGTGGAAAACGGAGGAGTCGGCATAACTCTCACCCTCGGCAAGCGCGAGCGTGACCGTCTGCCCGGTCAGTTCCAGCGTTACATCCGCACCGATTGCCAGAGGCCCGGAAAGGACGATCTCCTTCGGCGCGCCGGCCTTATCCAGAATATAGGAACCTGCTTCGGTGATCTTCGAAATATCGGTGATCACGGTGGCGCTGCCGTCTGCCAGCGCCGGCATGGGCAGCAGCGATACTGCCATCAGCACGGCGAGCAGAAGGGCCATCAGTTTCTTTGTCATAACAAAGTTACCTCCTTGAAAACGGCGCGGCGCACAGTCCTGCCGTTTGCTTTCTGACTATATGACGCGCGGCAGAGCCAAAAGGTTTCCTCCGAAGCCGGATTTTTTGTTGTTAACCGTTACCAGTTTTTACCGGATATCCTCCGCGAGCACATCGGCAAGCGCTTCGATCTCGGCAAGCTGCCCTTCGGTGAGCGAGGAGCGGATCGAAATGCTCTGCTCAAGCACCGTCATGTTCTTGAGAGGAGCAAAGATCGCCGTCATCTGCCGTGCGCTCACGGGCGCCCATGTGCCGTTTTCCATAAAGGCGACGGTGCGTTTCTGAAGATTGTGCGCGGCAATATCCCGAAGCAGCTCGTCCATCGTGACGAAAACACCGCCGTTATACGTCGACGAGGCGAATACCAGATGGCTCCACCGGAAGCACTCGGCGATGATGTCCGAGGCCGGGGTGACGGACACGTCGTACATCACGGTGCGCACGCCGCGCTCGCGCAGCTTCGAGGAGAGGATCTCGGCGGCGTTTTCCGTGTTGCCGTAGATCGAGGCATAGGCAATCATCACGCCCTTTTCCTCCGGCGTGTACGTGCTCCAGAGGTTGTACTTTTTGAAAAAGTACCCGATATCGCGGCGCCAGACGAAGCCGTGCAGCGGGCAGAGCATCCGGATGTCCAGATCGGCGATCTTTCGGAAAAGATTCTGCACCTGCATGCCGTATTTGCCGACGATGTTCGAATAGTACCGCCGCGCCTCCTTGAGATAATCGCGGTCAAAATCCACCTCATCGGCGAAGATCGCGCCGTTGAGCGCGCCGAAAACACCGAAGGCGTCCGCGCTGAAGAGCGTGTGCGCGGTTTTGTCGTAGGTCATCATGACCTCCGGCCAGTGGATCATCGGAGCCATATAGAACGTGAGCTCGTGCGTGCCCGTGGAGAGCGTGTCGTCCTCCTTGACGAGCTGCATGCGCTCCACGGCGCCGGAGCCGAAAAACTGCGCGATCATCACCGCGGTTTTGTCGTTGCATACGACCGTCGTTTCCGGGTGGCGCAGCAGCAGCTCCGAGAGCGTGGCGGAGTGGTCCGGCTCCATGTGGTGCACGATCAGATAATCGAGCGTCCGTCCGCCCAGCCCGTGCTCCAGGTTTTCAAAGAAGATGCGGCCCACGGCCTTATCGACCGTATCGAAGAGGACCGTCTTTTCGTCGGTAAGAAGATAGGAGTTATAGGAAACGCCCGCCGGAACGGAATACACGCCCTCAAACATGGCGAGACGGCGGTCGTTTGCGCCAACCCAGACAAGATCCGACGCAATATTTTTCGTGCAGTACATATACTACCTCCATATTAAAAAGAATTCTTCGCAGGTATGGATAATCAGGTATAGTTTACCCGTTTGATGACGGAAACGCAAGTACCTTCCTGCTGGAAACGACAATAGCCCGGATATGTACGTTGACAAAATCTTTACAGTATGGTATCACATAAAAGACTGCCGAAAGTATAAAATTCTTTATGTTTCTGCGAAAGGATCGCATTCATGCAGGCATTTTTGAAAACCGTTCTTCCGTATGTGTTCTGCGCTCTTGCGGGCTATCTGGCCGGGGCGGTAAATTTTGCGTGGCTGCTGGCGAAGAAGCGGGGCTTTGATATCCGCACGAAGGGCTCCGGCAACGCCGGAACGACAAACGCCGGGCGGACGATGGGCTCGGGCGTTGCGGCGGTCGTATTCGTGTGCGATGCGCTCAAATCGGCGCTCATGGTATGGCTGGCGGAGTTTCTGTTCCGCAGCTCGCCCTCCATCCAGACCGTGACGATGGCGGCGTGCGTGGCGGGGCATCTGTACCCGTTCTATCTGGAATTTCAGGGCGGCAAGGGCATCGCGGTGCTGCTCGGCAGCGCGCTTGCGCTGGACTGGCGGCTGTTCCTCTTTCTCGTGGCGGGCGTTGTCGTTATCACGTTCATCACGGATTATATGTTCATCGGCACGCTCTCGGCGAGCGTGGGATATCTCGTCTGGTGCATCCTTACGGGCCGGAGCGGCTGGGACATCGCCATCATGGCAGCCACGGTCGCGCTCATCTTCTGGAAGCACCGGAAAAACTTTGTCCGCCTGGTCAAGGGCAAGGAGCTCGGCATCCGCGCGAGCATCTTTAAGAAAAAATACCGCGTCGACAAAAAGGACGCCTGATATTCCCCAAAAACATCCGCCGCGCTTCCGGCATTTCGGAAGCGCGGCGGTCTTTTTTATTCCTCCGGCGGCGGTTTGCACACAACGGTGGTGAAAATAAGCGCGAGCACACACCTGCACAAAGTATACATACCGGAAGCTCTGATGGTAAACGTACAGCACGGAGATGATGAGATTGCCGATGAGCGGCACGGCGGCGGAGCGGAAGCGCTGCATGGCGTTTTTGCGCCAGAAAAGGAGCAGTACCCAGAATGCGATCAGGTACGCGCCCGTGCGCCAGAGCAGGATGTCCAGCA
>SFFV01000023.1 GCA_004557735.1 Clostridiales bacterium | reverse complement strand
AAGCACTTAGAGGCGGCTCTGGAAGACGTCTCTATTGCCGGTTGACTTCATTCAGCCAGAGCCTGCAAACGAATTTGCGCATAACTCTTGACGGCACCCTGCCTGTCGGCGAAAAAGTGCAATATGTTTTCCGATTTTCATTTGGTCCATTGTTCTGCACCTCCGCAAAGAGCATATCGCCTTTACTATGAGAAGTCTTCCTCACAAACAGCGAATTGAGGAAAATATCAATTTGCAGTTCTGATTGATTCCATGTTTTATCATATTTCATGGAAAAAGACAAGCACAGCCACCGAAGTTCAAACTACGGTGGCTGTGCTTGTCTTATGAACGCCGCCGTTTCTGCGGCGGCGGTTTTTGCTTTCATTTTATCCTTTTACCGCACCGGCTGTCATGCCCTCGACAAAATAGCGCTGTACGGCGGCAAACAGCAGGATAACGGGAATCGTCGTGATCGTGCCGAGAGCCATGATGATGCCCCAGTCGATGTGCGTGGAGCTGATATAGTTGGAAATGCCGACGGTCAGAGTCTTCATTGCCTCCTTGTTTACCAGCACGCTGGAGAGCAGAAACTCGTTCCAGGACATGATGAAGGCCATGATCCCTGTAGATATCACGCCGGAAACCACAAGGGGAAAATCGATACGGGTAAAGACCTGCCACTCGGAAGCGCCGTCGATGAGGGCGGCCTCATCGATCTCTCTCGGAAGTTTCTTGAAAAAGGGTATCAGAAGCCACACGGAAAACGGCAGGGTAATGGTCAGGTGTCCAACAATGACGCCGACGTGGCTGCCTGTAAGACCCATGGTCGCCATGATTTTATAGAGCGGCAGGAGCAGCATGATCGGCGGCACACAGTAGGAGGCGAGGATTCCCATCATCAGCGCCTTGCGCCCGCTATACTGAAAGCGTACCAGACTGTAGGCGGTCAAAGTGCCTACCAGCATATCAATGAGCATGACAATGCTGGCGATCTTCAGCGAATTGAGAAAATACCGGACAACCGCATCCGTGGCAAAGGCCTGCCGATACCATTCCAGCGACCAGCTGCGCGGCAGAATGGAAGGCGGAACGACAAAGAGTTCCACACCGGGCTTAAAGGAGCTGATGGCCATCCACAGCAGAGGGAAGCCCACAAACGCCAACGCGAAAACCAGAAGGACGGCTGTGGCAATCGCAGCATTACGCTTTTGCCGGGAAATACTGCTTGTTTTCATAACAGCCTCCTCACTCCTCTTTCATGTTGTTTCGGATATAAAAGATGATACACCCAAGCATCAGCACGCCAAGAACCATGGAAATGGCTGCTCCTGCGCCAAGCTGTCCTGACCCAAAGGAAGTCTGGTATATCAGGATCGGCAGTGTGGTGGTGGATCCGGTCGGGCCGCCGCCCGTCACCATGTAGATCAGATCATAGTATGTCGCCGTCCAGACAATGCGCAGAATGAGCAGAACGGCGGTCGTCCCCCGCAGCTGCGGGAGTGTAATATAACGAAACATCTGCCACTTTGATGAGCCGTCCACCGTGGCAGCCTCATACAATTCACGGTCGATGTTCTTCAGCGCCGCCCAGTAGATGAGCATGGGAAAGGGATACGATCGCCAGATGTTCAAAATCACGACCACCCACATGGCCGGGCCTTTCATGGCCAAAAACGACTGCCGCGCATCCAGCCATCCCGCCTGTTGGCACCAGTAACTGATGATGCCGTAATCGCTGTTGAGGATCCACTTGGACACCAGCGCCAGCGTTACAGCCGGAACGACGTACGGAATCAGAAGGAAGCTGCGGATCGCGGTCGCGCCCTTTATCGGCTGCGAAATCAGCATAGCGAGCCCAAGCCCCAGAAGCATCTGTCCCAGCACAGACCAGAAGGTCCACTTGCAGGTGTTCCAGAAATACTGTTTGAAGAGTTTATTGGAGAACATGACGGTAAAGTTTTTCAGTCCCACAAACTTCACCGCTTTTTTCGCGGACAGCGAGGCGTTGGTAAAGCTGAGAAAAATGTTATAAGCGACCGGGTACAGCACAAAGGTCAGCAGGAAAATCAGCGCAGGCACCGCAAACAGTATGCCGATCAACCGGTGTCTCCTGGTGTAGCTGCTCAAAATGCCTTTTCGGTTTTCAAGTCTTTCACCGCCTATGGTGATCACCCCCGTCAGAATAGAGGTTTCAATCTGTCCGCCAGACGCGGCTGCGCCTGGCGGACAGATTTCAAATATGTGGGCTTGCCGACGTTTCTGCGATTACATGGTGGCTGCAAACGCCGCCAGATCGTCATTGATCAGATCAAAGGCTTCTTCGGAGGTGTACGTACCGTCGCAGGCGCCCTGCAGCGCAACGCCAAAGATGTTGGTCGCTTCTATATGGGCTGACATCGGGGACAGGCCGTTCTCCATGCCATACCAGTACCAGGTGCTGTTTTCAAAGGCATCGAAAATCGTGTCGATCTCCGTCTGGAAATCAGCGACCTTCTCGGACTGCTTGTAGATCTCAAAGGCGGGCAGATAGGACGGGAAGGCGAACATCGGGCGGGACAGGGCGCGTTCCGCAGCGCGCTCGGGCGTATACAGAGCGATCAGGAAGTCGGTGATCAGAGCCTCACGCAGGGGCTCATCCTGCTTGGTGCCGACAAAGCAGTAGCCGGAGCCGAAGGAGGCGACCTTGTTTCCGTCCACGCCCGGGAAGTCGAAGCAGCCCAGCTTGGCGGTCATCTCCGGGTTGTTGCTTTGGGCGTTGCCGATGACGGCGCCCATGTCAAGCGTCATAGCCACCGTGCCCGAGACAGCCAGCGCATTGCGGTAATCGCCCCAGGACCAAGTCAGAGACGCGGCGGGAGAAGCGGACTTGTACAGATCGACCAGATAATCAATAACCTCAATGGCCTCATCCTTCTCCTGGTCAAAGATGTACTCGCCGGTCTTTGGGTCGAGGAAGTAGATGCCCTTGGAGCACATCAGCTCATACAGGGTCTGTGCCGCCACCTGCACGCCGTCCAGAGGGACGGGGAAGCCGGCCATATCCGCGCCGTCATTCAGCGCAACGGCAGTCGCCTTGAATTCGGCCCAGGTCTTGGGGATCTCCAGGCCCTTCTCTTCAAACAGGTCCTTGCGGTACCAGACGGAGGTGTGCATGGCCCAGTCGGGGATGCCGTAGATCTTACCGTCGGCGCCGGTGAGTACGCGCTTGTAGGCCTCCGAGAAATCATCGGCGCCAATCGTGTCGATAATGCCGTCCACGGGCATCAGGGCCTCGTCGGCATAGAGCTGCGCGGTGCCGCCGAAGTTCACGTGCATGATGTCGGGCACGTCGCCGGAGGAGGCCGCGGTGGCGAGCTTCTGGATCATTTCGTTGAAGGACAGGCGCTCGACCTCCACCTCAACGCCCATCTCATTGCCGAGCTCGGTGAACTGCTTATTGAGGACTTCGTACTGTGCGTCCGCGGTCAGGCAGGTCCAGATGATCAGCTTCTGGCCGCTGTAGTCATAATCCTGGGGTTCTTCCGCGGCGGGCGCTTCCGGTTCCGCCGCCGGGGCAGAGTCGCTGTTTGCCGGGGATTCTGCGGGAGCGGGAGACTGGCCGCAGGCGCAGAGGCTGAAAACCATCAGTACTGTCAGAAGCATTGCAATGATTCGTTTCATCTTTTTTCCTTCCTTTTCATATTTTTTGTGGGACCGGCTCAGTTTTCGCGTTTTTTATCCGCGTTCCTTTTTCAGAGTATACCGCCGTTTTCGATGAGCTTCTGCTGCAGGGCCTTGATGTCCACGTTGCGGACGGTGACACCGGCCTTGACCGCCATCGCCGCCGCCGTGCCGACGGCCTCGCCCATCACCATGCATTGGGGCATGCATCGGATGCAGTTGGCGACCTCGATTTCATAGGACGCGCAGCGTCCCGCCACCAGCAGGTTTTCCTTGCCCTTGACCACCATGCAGCGATACGGGATGGTCATGGAGGTGCCCGGCTCCAGGTCATAGACCACCATGGTCTCCCCTTCCGGGGTATGGAAGCCGGCGGGCATGGCGCCGCGGCCGATGCTGTCGGGGAAGTCCCGGGCGTCCAGGAAGTCCTGAAACTTGACCTCATAGTCGCAGATGACGCGGCGGCTCTCCCGGACGCCGAGCATGGCGGCGATGGCAGTGAGATAGGAGTTTTCAAAACCGGGGATGTAGTTTTTCATGGCCCATGCCACGTCATAGAGGCACTTCTGGGAGAAGTTCTCCTGCGCGGTCCGGGTGTCAAAGCCGCGGGTGCTGTTGGCTTCCAGAGCGCCGGAGCAGTTGATTGTCATCTCCCCCGGATTCGGCGTAGAGGTAAAGATACCGAGCCAGTGGCGCAGGTATTCCTTGTCCTCGGGCAGGTCCACGTTCTTCAGCTCATCCTTGAGTCCGAAATGCATCAGACCCGGGAAGCTGCGAAAATCGTGCCAGGCCGGAGGCATCATGGTGTCCTCCACCGGCGGGTGCTCCTCATAGTACTTTTCCACACGCTCCATATCGACGCCGGCCACCTTGCCGATCAGCGTCATCGGCTGGATCTCCTCGTCCCGGCGGATGTCGTAGGTCGCCCCGGCCTTTGCGCAGACGCCCGCGTCGCCGGTACAGTCGATCACGGCCTTGCCGTAGACCTCCTCGATCTGCATCTCGGAGACGACCGTGAGTCCAATGACCGTGTCCTCCTCCTGCAGCACGTCGATGATCTGGGTGTTCAGCCAGACGGTGAGATTCGGCTCCTTTGCGGCCAGATCGTCCAGTACGACCTTGGCCACCTCGGTATCGTAGAGATAGCAGACGTCCTTGTCCGGGTCCTTGTCAACGATGGCGCCCATGTCGTTGAGAATGTTCCGCAGCTCCCAGGTCATGCCGCCGACGCAGCGTTTCAGCTTGTCACTGAAGCCGACCCACGCGCCCTGCATACCGGAGGTGAACTGACCGCCGAGGCAGCGGTTTCTCTCGACGATCAGCGTGCGCGCGCCGTTTCTCGCCGCGGCAAGTCCCGCGATCGCACCGGCCGTACCGCCACCGGCCACGATCACATCAAATTCTCTTTTTTCCATGGCAGGCTCCTTTGCTTGTTTTGGGTATCAGTCAAGATAGCCGAAGTGCCGGAGCGTATCCTTCAGACGGATGATGGTCTCCTCCGGCAGGGAGGAGAACACGGGCAGACGGCAGTAGCCGGCGTCCACGCCGCGCATCTTCAAGCCCTCCTTGATGATCTGCAGCCAGAGAATATCGCCGTTGGAATCGGGCGTGGAGAACAAATGCAGGTACGGCCATACCTCTTCCTCCTGTGCCTTCATGGCCTCGGCAGTCTTCTTGGCCTTTGCCAGATTGTATACGTCCACATTCTCCTTCGGGAACAGGTTGCCGGTGCCGCAAACCCAGCCGTCCGTCCAGCAGCTCAGGCACTCCACCGGGCAGACGTCATAGCCGTAGAAGAGGCCGAAGCCGTCGTCCGTCAGCTGGCGCAGATGCTGCTGGCGATAGACGTCGGCCTGGCGCTCCTTGACCGCGTCGATGCAGCCGTCGTTGTAGAGCTTGGCCATGAACTCATCCGTCAAAAGCGCAGTGGAGTAATAGGGATTGTGGTACAGCATGACGGGGATATTGATGGACTCGTGAATCGTCTTGTAGTGTTCATACAGCTGCGCGTAGTTGGGCGCCATGTACCAGGGGGTGACGGCCATGATACCGTCCGCGCCGCAGGCTTCAGCGTCTTTGCTCATGTCGACGACGTCTTTGGTGCGGTAGGCGCCGGTGGACGCGACGACCTTGATGCCGTTGTCATGGCCGGCCTCGATGTACGCCCGGTTGACGGCGATCTGTTCCTCCTTGTTCAGCGCAATCATCTCACCGGTGGAGCCGGAAGGGATGATGCCGGTCACTCCGTTTTCGGCAAGGAATTTGGCCAGCTCTTTGATCCCGCTGAAATTAATGCTCTCATCCTTGTTGAACGGCGTGATAACAGGAATATAAATACCTTCTAATTTGGTTCTTCTCTCCATATTTTCTGCCTCCAAGTTTAAAAATTTTTTTCGGAATATACATTCCGAAATCAGTATAAGTCTCTTTTTTCCCGGTGTCAATCGTTTGTCGGGACCATGTTTTTATTTTTGTCAATTCCTAAAAAAAGCGATTTGGTTTTTAGGTATATTTAACAGGAACGCTTTGCTTCACAAACGGTTGACAGATGCCGCAAAGACTTGCTAAACTTATGGCACCGTTAAAGGAACGAATAGAGCGCCGAGATCACGCAGCATCAGTTTTTTGAAAGAAGGAAAAAGCATGGGAGCACAGAATGTTGAAACCATCAAAATGGTTGAGAACGCAATGCATGTGCTGGACCTGTTGCGGACTTCAAAGGAGCCCATCGGTGTGAACGCCATCGCCAAGACCTGCGCGCTGACGCCGTCGACAACGTACCGCATCTTAAAGACCCTGGAGATGACGGGCTGGGTTTACCAGTTCAATGATGACGACCGGTACATCGCCGGTGAGAAGATCAGTTTTATTACCAGCAAGAATAATTTTTATATGGCTCTTCGGGATTCGGCCAAGTTCATCATGGAGGAATCAACGGCCAAGGTCGGACTGGCAATGAACCTCATGGTCCGCAACGGATATGAATGTGAGATTCTGGAGCAATCCCTGACCAAGAGCATCATCAATTATGTGCCGCCTATCCATGCCGTGCTCCCCTATTACGCCTGCGGCTGCGGCAAGGTCCTCCTGAGCGAGCTGCCGGAGGATATTCTGTCCCATATTTTCGCGGCTTGTAAAATGCAGGCGCTGACCCCCTTTACGATCACGGATCCGGAGAAATACCGCAGCGCCCTGACCGAGGTGAGGAAAAACGGGTATGCCATTGATTTCCAGGAGTCGTCCATAGACGGCAGCTGTATTGCCGTCCCTGTCCGGGATAAGGAGAATACCATCATCGCCGCCCTCTCCTTCTCCGGGTTGATCGGCGTACAGGACCCCAACAGGCTTTTAAAATACATCCCCGCTTTGCAGGACGCCTCGAATGCGATCACCAAATCCCTTTATAACGCATGGGGCAAATGATCCGGATTTCCGGAATACTTCTCTTTTTGGGCAGGAAAAAAAAGCGGCTCATCCGTTTCCGTCGGATGAGCCGCTTTTTGCATATCTTATCGCAAATACTGCAAAGCTGCGCGCTGTACAGAAAAATCCTGTCGCGTGCCGATCCGCCCCGATCAGTCGCGCCGGAGGGCCTGAATGGGGTTGAGATTGGACGCCTTGACCGCCGGGAGAAGGCCGAACACAATGCCGATGCCCATGGAAAACACCACGGCGATGAGGATCGCCGGGACGCTGATGGCCGTCGGCGTGCCCATAACGGATGAAATGAGCCGCGCCATAACAATGCCGACGATCACGCCGAGCAGGCCGCCGAGACTTGTGAGCACCGCCGCTTCCGTGAGAAACTGGTTGAGGATGCGGCGTCGGCGCGCGCCGATGGCTTTTTTCAGGCCGATCTCCTGTGTGCGCTCCGTGACGGTGACGAGCATGATGTTCATAACGCCGATGCCGCCGACAAGCAGCGAAATGCTCGCGATCCAGATGAGCTGGCGGTTGGAGGAATTGGAGAGCTCCTGCAGATTCTTCGCCTGCTCCATGAGATCCTGCCCGCGGTAGGAGAACGACTTATCCGCGCCGATGAGCTGGCTGGACGAGAGAAGCTCGCCCGCCTTCTGTCCGACGCTCGTCATATTGTCGGTATTATCCGCGCGCAGCGCCGCACACTGCGGCTCGTCGAACGAAAACAGCATCGGCCAGGACTTGAGCGGGAGGAAGATCGTTCCGGTCTCGTTCATGTACTGGTAGTAATCGTTCGGCGTATTGATCTGCATCGTTGTGGATTTTGCGCGCCTGACAACGCCGACGACCGTGAAGCTCTCGCCCTGCATCTCCACGGTCTTGCCGACCGGCTCCTTGCCGGAGAAGAGCGCCGAAGCCGCCGCCGTATCGAGCATACAGACCTTTTTCGCTTTGGCATAGTCCTCCGAAAGGAAGCTCCTGCCGTGGTCGAGCGAATAGCCATTCACGTCGAAATAGTACTCGTCGATACCATAGAGACTGCCGGAAAAGCCGTTGTTGCCGTAGTACACGCCGTCGGCGTAGTTCCGGTAGCAGAAGAGCGAGACGCCCTTCACATGGTCAATCCTGCAAAGCTCCTGCCGCGTATCCTCCGTGATCGGGTAAACGCCGGCGGGAACGCCGTTATACTGCACCTCATAGGGATAATTGTCCTGATAGAGCTGCACGATGACGGCGTTATTTCCCGCGCCCACAAGACTTTCCTTGATCTGTTCGTTCGTGCCTTTGATGGTGGATACGATCGTAATGATCGAGGCGATGCCGATAATGATGCCGAGCATCGTCAGGAACGAGCGCAGCTTATGCCGCCACACGTTCTGAAATGCCAGAGAAATGCTTTCAAGCAACGCACCCGCCCCCTTTCAGTAATTATAGAGCGACGAGGTATCGGATATCTCGGTCCTGGCTCCTGCGCGAATGCGGCTGCCGTAAGGGAAAGCGATATATTCCTCGCCGGTGAGGCCGCCGTTGATCTGTGTGTACGAGCCCCAGAGAGACCGTCCGGTCGATACGGCGCGCTTTTCGAGCTTCCCGTTCGCGTCCCGGACATACACAAAGCTCCCGCCGCCTTCGCGGAGGATGAACATGTTCTCAAGATACATGCCGGAAGCGCCGCTGCCGAAGGGATTGTATGTGATGTTCACATACTCGCCCTCGCGCACGGGCGTGTCCTCGTCAAGGTACACGGTGAAGGGATAGAGCGAGGCGTTGTTGTTTCCCTGGCTCCAGTGGTAGTAGCTGCCGTTTTCCTCGACCGGGTATTCGGAAATGCTGACGATCTCCGCCTCGGTCTGGGAATAGGTCTGCCACGACATCACCGTGACCGTATCGCCGACGCGGAGCGTTTCAAGCTCCGTTTCGCTCATTGCGCCGGTGACATAGTATCCTCCGCCGCCGGAGATGAGGACTGCCGGGAGCTGTTCCTCCCGTGCCTGATCCGGGCTGCGGATCGTTTTCACAACGCCGTCGATCTTGCTGTAAACCACGCCGTTGTTGATCTCAAATTCGAGCGTTTCGTATTCAAGCCGCGCTTTTTTGAGATCAAGCTCGGTTTGATAGATTTTCTCCTGCGCTTCGCGGCGCATGGAGATCAGTTCATTGTAGGTGTAACTCGGCGTCGTATCGATGTAGGTATCGCCGCCGTCATCGATATCGCCACCGTTGTCCGGCGTTGTACCGTCATCGAATCGACCGTAGGCCTCGTCCACCTTAAAGGCCACCGAGCCGTCGCTCTGGCGGACGAACACCATGCCCCAGCTGCGGAGAATGTCGCCGTCCGCAGAATCGCCGTCGCGGACCTCAAAGACGACATACGCCGTGCCGCCGCCTGCTTTCGTCAGAAGCGAGTCGATAAAGGCGCTGTCATAGGCGCAGTCATCACTCCAGATATAGAAAAACGGGCTGTCCTTCGTACCGTCGCCGCCGCGGAAATACGGCACATCCACCGGCGTGAGCGGCGGCGTATCCGGCTCCTCGTCGGGGAGCGGGTCGGGCTGCGGGACGTACAGGCGGTAGTTGTTCACCTTGACGAGATTGGCGTTTGCCTCGTCGAGCGCGATCTCCAGCTTCTGCACGGAAATGCGCGCGCGCTCAAGCTGCAGGTCGGTGAGCGTCGTGTCGTAAGAGAGGATCGGGTCGCCGACCTTGACGGCGTCGCCCTCGCGGACATAGTACTTTGTGATCTTCTGTGTTTCCGAAACATAGATCGACTGCATTTTATCGGGCTTTACCAGGCCCTGCGTTTCCGCCTGATCGTCGGCATAGTTCGTGCAGAAATCCATGATCGGATAGACCTTCACTTTGCCGCCGCTGCCGCGCACGAGCAGCAGAATGCCGTATACGCCGCCGCCGACAAGCGCGGCGATCAGCACGGCGGCGATCGTGCGGCGCAGCCAGTCCGGCAGGTTATTGAGAAACGTTATCTTCCCCTTTTTCATCCGCTGCGCCTCCTTTCGTGATGTCGTACCGGCGCTTGTCCTCATCGCCGCGGATCAGTTCGCCGTCAAGAATGCGGTGGATTTTTTTCGCGCAGGCGGCGATTTCCTGCGCGTGCGTGATGAGCACGACCGTTGTTCCCTTCGCGTTCAGCTCGCCGAAGATCTGCATGATCTGACGGCCGGAAGCGGAGTCCAGCGCGCCGGTCGGCTCGTCGGCGAGCAGGATGCGCGGCTTTACGATCATCGCACGGGCGATCGCCACGCGCTGGCACTGACCGCCGGAGAGCTGGTTCGGATAAAAGTCCATGCGATCTTCCAGCCCGACGCTTGCAAGCGCTTCGGCGGCACGCTCGCGCCGTTCGCGGCGCGGCACGTTTGCGTAGAGAAGAGGCAGCGCGACATTATCGAGCGCCGTGAGCTTCGGCAGAAGATAAAAGCTCTGGAAAACGAAACCGATCATCCGGTTTCGTATATCGGCGAGCCGGTCGTCTGAGGCCGAGGACACGTCCTCCCCGGCGAGCACATACGTCCCGGAGGTCGGCGTATCAAGGCAGCCGATGATGTTCATAAGCGTTGTTTTGCCGGAGCCGGAGGGTCCCATGATGGCAAGATACTCCCCGTCGTCGATCTCGAGAGAAATGTTCTTGAGGATGTGTACAACGTCCTTCCCCTGGGGATAATCCTTGCAGATACTGCGCATTTCCAGAAGCATTACGCCACGCCCCTCTCCGCGCCGGCCGCGGCGTCCGCCCCGGGAGCATCCTCCAGCAGAGCGTCATCGGCGGCCGGTTCGTCCTCCGGCACAACAGGGTCGCTCGCCGCGGTGTCGATCTCCTCCGGATCGCCGAAGAGCGATTCGTCCGGCGCTTCAACAGCCGCATCGCCGTCGGAGGCGTTGCCGCCCGAGGCATAGTATCCGCCGCCCATAACGGGAAAGCCGCCCGCATTGCCGCCGGAAACGTAACCGGAGTTATCCTCATAGATCTGCGTGTGCATACCGGCGGAGAGTCCATCCATCGGGAAAGCGATGTAATCGCTCTCCTTCAGCCCGGAAACGATCTGGTATTCGCCCCGCTCGGCGTCATAGTCGCCGAGCGACACGCTGCGCTTTTCCAGCCGGTCGCGCCCGTTTGCCGCCCAGACATAGGGCGAGGAGTCGGCGTCCACGATATAATACTCCGGCAGCCACAGGCCTTCCCGGACCTCCTGCTGGCCATAGTCCGGTTCAATGTACACATGCTGGCCGAGAATGAGGCCGGTAACGTCGTCGAGCTTCACATAAAACGGGTACTTGGACGAGCTTGTCATCTCGTCGCTGCCGGGACCGTAGTAATAGCGGTTATTGTTGTTTTCCACCTTGGTCTCCCAGTCAATGCTCTCGAGCACGCCGCTCCATGTGACGTTCTCGTCAAGGCGCGAGCGGACAAGAACGTTCATCCCCTCGGTCAGCGTGCCGACGTTCAGCTCGTTGATCGTGCCCTTAACCTGATAGGTCGTCATGTCCATGATGGTGATATAGGCGTCGCTGCCCGGCTCGCCGTAGCCGGACGTGTCGTCCGATTCCTTGACGCTCATCACACGGCCGGAGATCGGGGCGCGGACGTCCGTATCTTCGAGAGCCTCCTGCAGATTCTCGATCTCGCGCTCCTTGAGACCCTTGTTATAGGTCGCCTCGCGCACGTTCGCCTGCAGCTCCTGAATCTGGAGCGAGTAGGTGAGCTGCTGCGCCGCAGGCGCGGCGTCGCGCTGACGCTCGAGATTGGGGATGTCCTCCTCGGCGTTGGAAATCGTGTTCTCGTAGCCCTCGAGCTCAAGCAGGAGCTTGCTGAGCTGAAGCTCCATGGCCTCGTTGTCGTAGCAGAAGAGCACGTCGCCCTCAGTGACGAAATCGCCTTCCTGAACGTAGGTCTCCAAGACCTTTTTGTCGCCCTTTTTGACCGTTGCCGTTTCGCCGGAAACGACAAGGCCGGCATACCGGTTCACCAGCCCCACAGAACTCTGCGAGGTGATGTCCGATACCTTCTGGACGGTGACGGCGTCCTCGGCTTCGCCGCCGCAGCCGGACATAACGCCGAGCAGCAGGCACGCGCCGAGGAGAATGGCAAGCAGTTTTTTCATTATGTTCCTCCTGTTTTTTCAGGATGTATTGCTTACTATATGACGCATCCCGGCGCGGAAAAGTTCAGTTCTCTCCGCCGGATGCGGCGAAAATAATAGCGATTGCTTTTTACGGAAAAAATGCTATATTGGAATATACAAAATACATCGTCGAAAACGGAGGTACCCCCGTTATGACCTGCAAAGAACGGTTTCTGAAATACATCGCCGTGTCCACCGCGTCCGATGAGGACAGCGCAGAAAGCCCGTCCACGGCCCGGCAGCTGGAGCTGTCGCGCCGTCTGGCCGGGGAAATGCTCTCGCTGGGGTTGAAAAACGTGCATATGGACCCCTGCGGCAACGCCATCGGCACGCTCCCCGCCACGGAGGGCGTCAAGGCCGCCGGAACGCTCGCGCTTATCGCGCATGTGGACACTTCTCCCGCCGCGAGCGGCGAGGGCGTGAATGCCCGTGAGGTTTTGTACACCGGCGAAGATATCGAGCTTGGCCACGGCGTCATTCTCTCCGAAAAGCAGTTCCCCGCCATGAAGAACGTGCGCGGGAAGGTGCTGCTCGTGACGGACGGCTCCACGCTGCTCGGCGCAGACGATAAGGCGGGCGTGGCCGAGATCATGACGGCGGTGGAAAAGCTCATCGCCTCCGGCGCGCCGCACGGCGAAGTGCGCATCGTGTTCACGACCGACGAGGAGGTCGGCCGCGGCACGGAGGGGCTGGACGTCAGGGAGCTTGCGTGCGACTGGGGCTACACCGTGGACGGCGGCGAGCTCGGCGTATACGAATATGAAAACTTCAACGCCGCCGCGGCGCGCGTCCGCGTACACGGCGTCGGCATCCACCCGGGCAGCGCCAAGAACATTATGAAGAACGCCGCGACCATCGCCATGGAGCTTCACTCCCTCCTCCCCGCCGATCAGGTACCGGAAAAAACCGAGGGCTACGAGGGGTTCATTCATCTCACCGATATGTCCGGCGACGTGGTGGAGGCGGAGCTGAATTATATCATCCGCGACCACGACCGCACGCTTTTTGAAGAGAAAAAATCTCTCGTCCGCGCCGCCGCAGAGGAGATCAACCGCCGCTACGGCGAAGGCGCCGCCGAGGCCGAGATCACCGACACTTACTATAATATGCGCGGTATGATCGAACCGCACCGCCACCTTCTCGACCGCGCCGAAGCCGCCTACCGTGCCTGCGGCGTCACGCCGCGCACCGAAGCGATCCGCGGCGGCACGGACGGCGCGGTGCTCACATGGATGGGACTCCCCTGCCCGAACCTTTCGACCGGCGGCTACAACTACCATGGCGTACACGAGTTCATCCCTGTGGACAGTCTCGCGGTCATGCCCGACGTGCTGCTGGAGATTATCGGCAGCTTTGTGGAAAACGTCTGATCTCCGGAGGATATCATGTCCAGAACATCGATCCTTATCGCCAAGATTTTGGCGGTGCTCGGTCTCGCGGTGCTGCTGACCAGCGCGGCGCTCTCGCCGCGGTGGGCGGCGCGGCCGGAGGATGTGCGCGTTCCGGCGCCGACGCCGCTTCCGACCGCGGAACCGACGCCCACTCCCTCGCCGGCTCCCTCCCCCACGCCGGAACCTACGGCAACGCCGACCCCCGCGCCGACGCCTACGCCCGAGCCGACGCCCACGGAGTATACGATCTCCATGGTGGGCGACTGCACGCTTGCGAGCTATCCGCAGGCGCGCTACTACGCCAATTCGTTTGAAAACGTTGTCGGAACGAACTGGGCGTACCCCTTCTCCAACGTGCTTGACGTGACGGCAAACGATGATATGACGATCGTGAATCTGGAGTGCAGCATTTCCGATCTCGCCGCCGGCTCCGGCTCCACCTTCTCGTTCCTCGCCCCGAAAGCGGCGACAGACATTCTCACGCTCGGCAGCGTGGAGTTTGCCACGACCGCCAATAATCACGCGATGGACTTCGGCCAGCAGGTCTATGACGATACGCTCGCCAATCTCGACGCCGCCGGTATCGGCCACTGCGGTGAAGGGGAAGGCACGCTCTATACGACCGAAAGTGGTCTGACCGTCGGCGTATACGCCGTTTACAGCTGGCACACGCCGAGCGCCGAATCGGTCGCCGCGGGCGTCCGTTCTCTTAAGGACGCGGGCGCGGAGATCGTTGTCGTGAGCGCCCATTGGGGCAACGAGGCGAGCTATTACCAGAACGCCAACCAGGAAGAGGTCGGCCGCGCTGCGATCGACGCGGGCGCCAGCATCGTGTTCGGCCACGGGCCGCACCGTCTCGAGCCGTTTGAAAAATACAACAACGGCATCATTTTCTACAGTCTGGGCAACTTTGTGTTCGGCGGCAACACCAATCCCGCCGACATGGACAGCGTGATCGCACAGGCGACCGTTACCCGCGACCCGGACGGGACGCTCTATCTCTCGTCGTTCAACGTTCTGCCGTGCAGCATCAGCAGCAAAACGAGTGAAAACGACTACTGCCCGACGCTCTTTGAGCCCGGCACGGAGGAATATGACCGCGCCATGTCCAAGGTGGACGGCTCGTGGACGGGAGCGAACAACGTGATCGACTACTCGTTCATGCATCCCGACGGGGGCTGATAAGCCATAACGAAATATGCCGCCGAAACCGGTCTGGTTTCGGCGGCATCAATAATTATTGGATCACTTGCGGCGGCGGCCTCCGGCGCGGCGGTCGGCATAGATCTTGCTGTCGCTGATCTTGCTGTCGGACTGCTGCATGAAGTGCTTGAGCTTATCCTCAAAGCTGGTATCCCCGGTGGGTGGGGCGACTTCGCCGTCGCACGGCGCGGCACTGCGGTAGGCATTGGCAGGGCGCGGGGTATACGCCGGGCGGGAGACATTCGCCGAGGGCTGAGCCGGACGCGGCGTATAGGCCGGGCGCGGCGGGCTCGGCTGGGCCTGCTTGATGGAGAGATTGATCTTCCCCGCCTCGTTCACGCTGAGGATTTTGACCTTGACGGCGTCGCCGACCTTCAGATAGTCGTTAACGTCGTTTACGTAGGCGTTGGCGATCTCCGAGATGTGTACAAGACCGCTCTTGCCGCCGGGAAGCAGTACAAACGCCCCGAATTTGGTGATGCCTGTTACTTTGCCTTCCTGAATCGCTCCGATTTCCAGCTCCATGGGGATCCCTTTCTCTTTTCTTTCAATTTATTGATATATCCTGTCATCCGGCAGGACAAGACCAAGCCTCTCTCTTGCAAGTTCGGCGATACGGTCCGCATCGCCGCTGCGCTCGATCCGTTCGCGCAAAGCCGCATTGCTTTGCTCCAGCGCCACGCAGCGCTCGCGCGTCTCGCGCAGAAGAAGCTCCGCTTCCTCTACGCGGATCGCCGTTGCGACATACCGCGCCGCGGCGTAAACAAGCAAAATGGATAGAATACAGCCAAAAAGAATCTTTATGCTTTTGCTCATCGTTATGCTCCGCCGTCTCCCCCGCCGCGGCAGCTCTATGACGGCCGGGGAAACTTGCGAATTATTTTATACGATAGATTCGATTTTGCATAGATATTTTTTTCAATTTTTTTCATCTTTTTTTCGCGCTTTCTCCCGCTCTTCTTCTTTTCTCCGCCGCCGCTCTTCTCTGCGCTCCCGTTTCCGCTCCGCAAGACGGCGCACCCGGCGCCGGAGCGGAGAGAGAAGATACGCGCAAAGCGCCCATCCGGCGACGGACGCCGTGAGGAACCGGAGCCGCACGCCGCCGCTGCACCACTGTCCGGCGGCAAAAACAACCATCCCTGCCAGTGCATAAAAAAACGCGTCCCACAGTGCGGCAAGGCCGGGGAAAATCTGTTGAAGAGCATAAACCGGAAGCTGCGCTGTTCCCATCGCCGCTCCGGTCAGAAAGGCGAACGTCAGCTCGAAGAGCTGCCGCGCCGTCGATTCACTCATTTATCCGAACAGCCGCGCCCAGAAGCTGCGCCGCACCGGGACATCGGCGTAGGAGAGATCGGAAATATCCCCCACAACGAGAAGATCGCCGGAATCCACCGAGAGCGTCTCCACCCGAAGATTGCTTCCATGCACCGTGAGAGCGCCAAGCTCCGTCTGCATCTCCACGATGCTCTCGTCGAAGCCGCCGACCTCCTCCACGCCGGATACGCTCAATCGGTTCCGGTTTTCCAGTATGATGTTCTGCGCTTTTCTCCGCTCGGTCTCTCCCGCCATACGATCACCTCGGCACAAGACTATGCCGGCACGGCGCCCGATATGACTTGACACCGGCGACGGCAGATGATACTTTATGAATGGTTACTTCATGCCGACGTGGCGGAACTGGCAGACGCACGGGACTTAAAATCCCGAGACGAAAGTCGTGCGGGTTCGATCCCCGCCGTCGGCACCACTTCAAAACCGCCGCATGGTCATGCGGCGGTTTTTATCCCCGGATCTCGATAACATGCACACAAAGGGAGCAGCCCGGACAAAGGATGGGTGCTTGTAAAGCCGTTTCAGTCCCGGCAGTAATGTCTGCCGGGACTGTTCTTACATAATTTGAAGCCGTATAAAAGGGCGGCAGGAATAATCTCTGCCGCCTATATTTAAAAAAATCTCTTGACAACTACATCGAGTCTCGATATAATATACATAGAATCTCGATATATCGAAGTGGAATAGTGAGAATGCCTATGAATAGTAAAATAAAAAGGATTTATGTGCCTATGACAGAAAGCGGCTTTTACATTTTATTCTGTCTCCAACAACCTCAGCATGGCTACGGAATCAGTCAGCAGGTCAGGCAAATGACAGGCGGAGAGTTAATCATTAGTGCAGGAACAATGTATGGAACGCTTTCTAAAATGGAAAAAGATGGCTTAATTGTTTTTGAGAAAGAGGAAGAAAAAAGAAAGCTTTATCGAATTACCGAACTTGGAAAAGAAATCTTAGATCTTGAAATTAAACGTATAGATCGATTGTATAAAAATAGCAAAGGAGAGGAAATAAATGAATAACAAAAAAACTGTAGTACGTTTTTTTACCATTGCAGATTATGAAGAGGAAGAAATTTGGCTGCATGATCAGCATATGAATGGTTGGAAACTGATAAAAATGATTCCCCCTTGTTTCTTTTTTTTCGAAAAGTGTACGCCAGCGGAAGTAGCGTACCGACTGGATTATAAAAATAATTCGGAAACCAGTAACTATTTCCAAATTTTCAGAGATTACGGTTGGGAGTATATTGGTCGTTGTGTTGGATGGCTGTATTTTCGTAAACCGTCAACGGAGATGGATTCCGAGCGTGATGGCGAAATATTTTCCGATAATGAATCAAGAATAGATTTGATCGACCAAGTGGTTAAAACTCGTTTCCTTCCAATTTTAATAATCTTTTTATGCTGCGTTCTTCCGAATTATATAAGAAGCATAGAAACCAATGGCCCACTTACAACCGCGTTCACCGTGTTCTTTGCAATCATGGCCCTGCTATATATTTATCTGATTGTTTATTGTGGTTTGAAATTGCGAAAGTTAAGGGAAAAATACAGAAATGATTAAATACATGTTATTGACCGCAATTTCAGCGGTGTATGCGAATATATTGATCGGACGGTCAATCGTCTCTCCCTCAGTCAGCTTCGCTGACAGCTCCCTCATCAGAGGGAGCCTTGGATACTCCGACCCCAACATATAACATGAAGATCCGGCCTATGATTGCAACCATAGGTCGGATCAACTGTTTTATGAAGTTCCGGACAATGTCCGGGCTGCTCCGTATTGCTTTCCTCGCTGCCGCACGCTTCGGTTTTTCCCGCTCAATCATCAGCGTCGTCCCAAATCCCGTCATCCTCGGGAGATTCCTCCGTGCAGGCCGGCGCATTCGCCGCGCCGGGATTAAGCGTGAGCACGCCGCCGGTCTCATGGTCAACGGCGTAGGAGAAAAGCACGTCCTTCGCAACGGCGGCAAAGTAGCCGGCCGCCGCGTATTCTTCCGCATAGTTTTTTTCGATACAGTCCAGCGTCTCGCGCAGCTGCAGCATGGCGGCGAATTCGTGCTTGCAGCATCCGACGCAGTAGCAGGAGCACGTCAGCGCGTAAATCACGCCATCCGAATACACGAACTCCACGTCGTACGGCTCCGTGCCCTCGACAAGCGCGTATCCCTTCATTCCGTCCAGACATAGGTAACGGACGCGGTTTTCCGCGTAATACGCTTGCCCACGCTCCGCGACTGCAATATCGATACGCATCCGGTGCAGCTCCCGCAGCGGGAAAGAGCTCTCGTCCGAGCCGGAGACATACTTCGTATCCGGCTTTGGCGGCGCCTTGAACCAGCTCGTCACCTTCCGGCGCGGGATCGACGCACGCTCGAACGTCACGAGATGCGACCCGGCGAGAACAAACCGCCCGGAGACCGAGGTGTCCGCCACGGCGATCACGCGTTTATAGTCCGCCAGATTGATGCGGAAATTGTAGTTGACGTCCTCAACGCGCCCGCGCATGCCCTCGAGCTTGCCGTCCACATACACCAGATCGCCGCGGTGCAGGTCGAAACGGTCGTTATAATAGGCGAGCGTCATGTTCCTTTGCGGAAAATGTACCCGAACCACCGACCGGCGCGGCAGCCGCTCATCCGGAACAACCGGAGCCGGCGCCGGTGCTGTGATCTCTTCTTTCTTCTCCTCCGAAACTGCAAAGCCGATCTTGAATTCCATATCGATCTTCCTTTCCGGTTTATTCTTTTTCTTCTTCTGATGTTATCCTATCGTTTTGTGTGTCCTATAAAAAGGACTTCCGAAAAAATGTAAAATACACTTGACATTATTTTTTCGCGTGCTATACTGCAAATGTAAAGCAGGCTTTACTTTTCACATTGAGGTGACCAGATGAAAAACCGCATTGAAGAGAAGCGGAAAGCGCAGGGCATGACGCAGCAGCAGCTTGCGGTGCTGCTCGGCGTTTCGCGCCAGACGATCATTTCGCTGGAGAGCGGAAAGTACAACCCCTCGATTCTGCTGGCGCACAGGATCGCGCAGACGTTTGGGCTGCGCATTGAGGACATTTTTCTGTTTGAGGAGGATGAAGCATGAAGCTCAGGGAGCAAAAGAAACTTGGAATTTTATTTCTCGTTCTCGGCGCAGCGCTGATTCTTGTCGGGCTGCTGACGGACGTATCCGAAAAAATGAACTGGCTTTCCTCGTTCGGCAGCGCCATCGCCGCAGTCGGCGCGGTGCGGCTGCTGCGTGCCTGCCGGCTCAGCCGCGACCCGGAAAAGGCGGCGGACTACGACGCCTCGCTGAAGGACGAGCGCACGGCATATGTGGCGAACAAGGCGCGCGCTCTGGCGCTTTACATCTGCATTTATGTGCAGCTCGCCGCCGCACTGGCTGCGATACTGATCTTTCGGCAGACGCTCGTCGGGCAGGTGCTCTGTGGGCTCACATGCGTGCAGTCGCTCGTCTATACCGGATGCTACTGGTATTACAACCGGAAATACTGAAAGGAAGGAAACGCGTATGAATGCCCTGGAAATTGAGGATCTTTCCAAATCCTTCGGCAGCTTTTCGCTGCAAAGCATATCGCTTACCGTACCGATGGGATCGGCGCTCGGTCTTATCGGCGAAAACGGCGCAGGCAAGTCCACAACGATCTCGCTCATTCTCGGGTCGCTCCAACACGACGGCGGAGAGATCCGCGTTCTCGGCCGGAATGCAGATGAAAACAGCATCTCCGTCCGCGAGGAGCTCGGCGTTGTGTTCGACGAGAGCTGCTTTCCGGACGGACTGAACGCCCGGCAGGTGGACAAGGTCGAGCGCTGCATCTATAAAAACTGGGACAGCCGCGCGTTTTATGAGCATATCCGGCGCTTTGATCTGCCGGAAGCGAAGCCCTTTAAGGACTATTCCCGCGGAATGAAAATGAAGCTCGCGCTTGCCGTGGCGCTCTCGCACAAAGCGAAGCTTCTTCTGCTCGACGAGGCGACCAGCGGACTCGATCCGCTCGCCCGCGACGAGCTGATTTCCGAACTCTCCCGTTACATCTCCGACGGCGAGCACGCGATACTTCTCTCCTCGCACATCGTGAGCGATATTGAAAAGCTCTGCGACCGCGTGGCGTTTCTCCATAAGGGGCGGCTGGTCCTCCACGAGAAAAAGGACGCGCTTCTTGCGTCGAACCCCGGCCGATCGCTCGAAGAGATCATTCTGGATATTACGAGAAAGGGGCGGGCATCATGAAGATCCGCGGATTATTGCTCAAGGACATATTTGAGCTGTTGGCGCAGTGCCTGGTGCAGCTCGTGCTGACGGGCGTATACCTGCTTCTGCCGCTCTTCATCAGGGGCATCGGTCTCTTTGCAAGCGTCGGCATGATGCTGCTTGCGATGACGCCGGTCTATGCGCTCGGCTATGACGAGCGCTGCCGGTGGGAACGGTACGCGCTCGCCATGCCGGTGCGAAAGAGCGACCTCTTCTGGAGCCGGTTTCTGCTCGGCGTGATCGCCGTTGCGCTCGGAGCGGCGGTGCAGGTGCTCGTCGCCCTGCTTGCCGGACGGGGCGATCTGCTCTCCTCTCTCGCCGTGACCGCGCCGGCGGCGATCCTCTATCTGCTGATCGTCCTGCCGCTGATGATGAAGCTCGGCGTGGAAAAGGGCCGATTCCTTCTGCTGCTGCTGACCGTGGCGTTTATGCTGCTGTCGGGGCTTGTCGCGTAAGATCGGACGCTTCTGCTGTTGAATTTTTCGTTCCTTTCCTGTATGATAGCCGCAGGAAAACTATCGTTTCGCGGAGAGTCCTATGAAGAACTTTTTCAAAGTTGTTTTTTCCCGCGCGGTATTTACCGGCGTATTCATTGCGCTGCAATTTGCCGCCATCTTTCTCGCCGTTACCCGGTTCAATGAGCACTTCGCGCTCTTTTACGGCATCTGCCTTGTGCTCTCCGCCGTCGTAGTGGTCTATCTCGTCGGCCGGGACGGCAACCCCGCGTACAAGATCGCCTGGATCATCCCGATCCTCGCTCTGCCGGTGTTTGGCGTGCTGCTCTATCTCGTGTTCGGGAAAAATCAGCTCTCGCCGAAGGAAAAGGCGCGGATGTCGTCCGTGGCCGAGCAGTATGAGAAGGCCATGCGCAGCGTGCCGGCGGCAGAACCGGCCCTGCCCGAGCACACGGACGCCAAGCGCGTTTCCGACTATATACACCGCGTTGCCGATACGCCGGTATTTACGCACACGGAGACGACGTATCTTCCGGTCGGCGAGGCGTATCTTAAAGCTCTTCTGGCGGAGCTGGAAAAAGCGGAAAAGTTCATTTTTATGGAATACTACATCATTGCGCCCGGCCAGATGTGGGACGCCATACACGACGTTCTGCGCCGCAAGGCGGAGAACGGTGTGGATGTGCGCGTGATGTACGACGATTTCGGCTGCATGTACAAGCTGCCGGAGGGATATGAGGATACGCTCAAGGCGGAGGGGATCCGCTGCTGCGTATTCAACCGGTTTCTCCCCGTTCTCTCGCCGCGGTTCAACAACCGCGATCACCGCAAGATCTGTGTGATCGACGGGAATGTCGGCTTTACGGGCGGGATCAACTTCTCCGACGCCTACATCAATGTGGTGCAGCGCTGCGGCCACTGGCTCGACGCGGGCGTCATGCTCCGCGGCGGCGGCGTATACGCGCTCACCGCAATGTTTCTTTCGATGTGGGACTACACCTGCGGCGTCACGGAGGATTTCACCCGCTACGCGCCGGATACTGCGCTCTGCGAGAGCATCTCCGCTCCCGGCTGGGTGCAGCCGTTCGGCGACACACCGCTTGACAACGAACCGGTCGGCGAAACGGTGTATCTGCATCTTATCAACCGCGCCAAGGACTACGTTTACATCAATACCCCTTATCTCATCATCGATAATGAGATGATCACCGCGCTGACCGCCGCCGCGAAATCCGGCGTAGACGTGCGCATTGTCACCCCCGCAATCAGCGACAGCGCTCTCGTACACGAAATGACGCGCTCCTACTACGAAACGCTCATTCTTGCAGGCGTGAAGATCTATGAGTATACGCCCGGCATGGTCCACGCAAAAACGTTCATCGCCGATGACTGCAGCGCCGTGGTCGGGACGATCAATCTTGATTACCGCAGCCTGTTCCTTCACTTTGAATGCGGCGTATGGATGTATGAAACAAGCGCCATTGCGGACATGAAGGCGGAATACCTCTCCGAGCTGGAAAAATGCTTGCAGATCACGGAGGAACGGTGTTTGCAGCAGCGCCGCGGACGGCGCATTATCCGCGCTGTGCTGCGCACGCTCGCGCCGCTGTTTTGATTTGCATACCGATTGCATCAACCGGCTGTCCGGCGGACAGCCGGTTTTTTTTGATCCTGCAAGAATTGTTCTTGCAATGCGTATCCCCGGTTTGGTATACTGTCTTGTCCGAAAAAGAAACAGGAAAGGAATAAGTGTTTATCATGTGGTTCTGGTTTGCTCTCATTGCTCTTCTCTGCTGGAGCGGCTCCGATCTTTTCTCCAAGATCGGCTGTCAGGATGGCAGCGACAAATACAGCCATCTCAAAATGGTCATGGCTGTCGGTCTTGTTATGGGGCTGCACGCTGCCTATGAGATCTTCATCGGGAAGGTCGGCATCACATGGGAGATCATTCTCATGTATTTGCCCGTTTCGATGCTGTACATTCTCTCCATGGCGATCGGATACCTCGGTCTCCGGTACATAGAGCTCTCCATCTCCTCCCCGATCTGCAACAGCTCCGGCGCACTCGTTGCCGTGCTCACGCTCATCACCGTCGGCATCGGGGACGATCTGCCGCCGCTTGCGCTCGTGGCCGTGGCGCTCGTCTGCATCGGCGTGATCGCGCTCGGCATCACCGAGTCCAACGAGGACGAGGAGCTGCGCCGCGCCCGGCAGGATGAGTCCAACCGGCATTATGCCAAAAGCTGGCTTGCCATCGCGCTGCCGGTGATCTACTGCCTGCTCGACGCGCTCGGCACATTCGCTGACAGCCGCGTGCTCGAAAAGCTCGGCGAAGAACTGGCGGACGCCTGCAATGTCGCCTATGAGCTTACGTTCCTCGTAATGGGCATCGCGTGCGCGGTCTACGTTCTCGGCATAAAGAAACAGCGTCTCATCCCCAGACAGGAGGGGCCGAAGTACCTCGGCGCCGTGTTTGAAACGATCGGTCAGTTTTTTTACATCTACGCGCTGGCCGATACCGAGCACGTCGCCTTTGCCGCGCCGATCATCTCGTCCTACTGCGTGGCAAGCGTCATCTGGGGCCGTATCTTCCTTAAGGAAAAGCTATCGAAAAAGCACTACGCCTGCATCGCGCTCGTCGTGGCAGGCATTGTCATCCTGGGAATCCTCGACATTTAAAAGTCCCGTCTTGATGAACAATGCCGGAACTGCCCAGTTCCGGCATTGTTTTTTTGTGAAAAACGTCACTTGCTTTGCCCATTTAAAGTGCTATAATGCAAAGCATAAGAGAAAGGCGATTGTGCCATATAAAAAAGGAGCCAAACACCATGAAAAAAGCGCTTGTCATTCTTCTCGCGCTGGCGATGGTACTCTCCCTCGCCGCCTGCGGAAGCGCGCCGGCCGCCCCCGCCGAAGAGCCTGCTGCCGCGGAAGATAAAGTTTATACCGTCGGTATCTGCCAGCTTGTAAAGCATGTCGCGCTCGACGCCGCCACGCAGGGTTTTAAGGACGCTCTGACCGAGGCGCTCGGCGACAAGGTCGAGTTTGTGGAGCAGATCGCTGCCAATGACATTCCCACCTGCGCCACCATAGCCAACGGCTTTGTTTCCGACAAGGTGGATCTGATCCTGGCAAACGCCACGCCGGCGCTGCAGGCCGCTGTCGCTGCGACAGACTCCATCCCCATTCTCGGAACCTCCGTCACCGAGTACGGCGTCGCGCTGCATATTGATGGCTTTAACGGCACCGTGGGCGGCAACGTCTCCGGCACATCCGATCTTGCCCCGCTCGACCAGCAGGCCGCAATGATCCTCGAGCTGTTTCCGGACGTGAAGAAGGTCGGCATTGTCTACTGCTCTGCCGAGGCAAACTCCGTGTACCAGTCCGACGTGGTGAAGGGCGAGCTTCAAAAGGCCGGCGTCACCGTGACGGTGTACACCTTTGCCGACTCCAACGACGTTGCCGCCGTGACCGCGACCGCGTGCGATGAAAACGACGTGCTCTACATTCCGACGGACAACACTGCCGCGAGCTGCACGGAAGCCATCAACAACGTGGCCGAGCCCGCCGGCGTGCCGATCATTGCCGGCGAAGAGGGCATCTGCGCCGGCTGCGGCGTCGCCACTCTCTCGATCAACTACTACGATCTCGGCGTGACGACCGGCAAGATGGCTGCGAAAATCCTGACGGGTGAATCAAACATCTCCGAAATGCCCATCGAGTACTTCCCCGATCCCGTGAAGAAGTACAATCCCGCGATCTGCGAGGCGCTCGGCATCACGGTCCCGGAGGATTACGTCGCGATCGGCTGATCTCAGACGGTAAAAATACAGCGGCAAGTCGCCGCGAACATAAAGGACGGACAAATCCATGGGTGCTTACTTTGCTTCCCTGAATTTTGCCAGTCTGCCCGCAAGAATGCCCTCCGCTGTCGCGCAGGGCATTCTTTGGGGTTTGATGGCATTGGGCGTATACATTACCTTCCGGCTGCTGGACGTGGCCGATCTGAGCGTAGACGGCAGCTTCGCGACCGGCGGTGCCGTCACCGTTATGCTGATCATCGCCGGGTGGCCCGCGTGGGCGGCGCTTCTCGCAGCGCTGCTCGTCGGCGTGCTGGCCGGACTCTGCACGGGGCTGCTGCACACAAAGCTCGGCATTCCCGCCATTCTCGCCGGCATCCTCACGCAGTTCGCGCTCTATTCCGTGAACCTTCGCATCATGGGCATGAAGGCGAACCAGACGGCAAGTCTGAAGACCTACGGCATGTTCTGGGAAAACGGCGGCAAGGGTTTTCTCATCTCCTCGCGCTATGTGCCGCAGGCGATCGGCATCGGCTTTCTTCTCGCGGCGGCGCTCATTGCGCTGCTCTACTGGTACTTCGGTACCGAGCAGGGCTCGGCGCTGCGCGCGACCGGCTCCAACCCCGCCATGAGCCGCGCGCAGGGCATCAACATTGACCGGATGAAGGTCATCGGCCTTGCCCTCTCCAACGGCGTCGTGGCGCTCTCCGGCGGACTTATGACGCAGTTTCAGGGCACGGCGGACGTCAGCATGGGCCGCGGCGCGATCGTCATTGGCCTTGCCTCCATCGTCATCGGCGAGGTATTCTGCGAAGCGATCTTCAAAAAGGGCTGCAACTTCTCCGTGAAGCTGCTCTTCGTCGTGCTCGGCGGCGTGCTTTACTACATGGTCATGACGCTCATTCTCTGGCTGCGGCTCGACCCGAACGATCTCAAGCTCTTCACGGCGCTGATCGTGGCGCTGTTCCTCGCGGTGCCGTATCTGCAAAAGCAGTCCATAAGCTCGTTCAGCCGGGCGAAAAAGCGCGGGAAGAAGGAGGCGACCGAACAATGATGCTCGATGTAAATCACGTATACAAAACGTTCCACCCCGGCACGATCAACGAGCGCCGGGCGCTCGCGGGCGTCGATCTTCATCTGGAAGAGGGCGACTTCGTCACGGTGATCGGCGGCAACGGTGCGGGAAAATCCACGCTTTTGAACGCTGTGGCGGGCGTATGGCCTGTTGACGGCGGTTCGATCGTCATCGACGGGAACGACATCACCGGTCTCCCGGACTATAAGCGCGCGCCGTTCATCGGGCGCGTCTTTCAGGACCCGATGATGGGCACCGCTCCGGATATGCAGCTGGAGGAGAATCTCGCTCTCGCCTACCGGCGCGGCAAAAAACTCGGGCTTCGCTGGCACATCGGCCGCGGGGAGCGCGATATGTACCGCGAAAAGCTCCGCGAGCTGAATCTCGGTCTGGAGGATCGGCTTACAACGAAGGTCGGGCTTCTCTCCGGCGGCCAGCGGCAGGCGGTGACGCTGCTCATGGCGTCGCTTCAAAAGCCCCGGCTGCTTCTGCTCGACGAGCACACCGCCGCGCTCGATCCCGCAACGGCGGCGAAGGTTCTCGAGCTTTCCGACAGCATCGTGCGGGAAAACGGTCTCACCACCATGATGATCACCCACAATATGAGAGACGCCATCCGTCACGGAAACCGTCTCATTATGATGAACAACGGCAAAATCATCTTCGACTGCCGCGGAGAGGAAAAGGCGAAGCTGACCGTGGAGGATCTGCTCGAGAAATTTGCGCAGATCTCCGGCAACACGCTCGACAGCGACCGCGCGCTGCTCAACTGAAGCGACAGGCAGAAGCTGCCGGAAGGAACATCCTTCCGGCAGCTCTGACCGTCTGAAACGGGAGTCCCGCTGTGCGGGACTCCCGTTTGATTTTGATGAATTACCACATCTGGCAGACAAAGCCGACGTTGTCACCGTAGAACGCATAGAAGTCGAGCAGCGGGTTTTCGCGGCTGTCGTTATAATACCAGCCGTCCTCGCGGCGCCACATCATAAGATAGTTTTCCGGAGCGTTGTCGCCGATGTCGATGCCGGACGGCTCGCCCTCGTCCCAGCGGAAGAAGGTGATGATCTCTCCGTCGGTATCGCGCCAGTTACCGTCCGCCTGACGTTCCGCACCGAGCCAGACATAGTTGCACTTGGCGCTCGTGCACACGCGAACGATCTCGTTATACTCGTCCTCCGTCATGGGCACCGCCAGCGTGCCGCCGAGCTCTTCGCAGCGCTGCTGCGCCTGGGTCCAGCTTACATTTTCGGCATAGACGACATAGCGCGGGCCCTTCGGCGTGGGCGAGGGCGTCGGTTCCGGCGTGGCGGTAGGCGTCGGGGTCGGAGCCTGCGTCGGATCGGGCGTCGCAGTCTCCTGCGCCTGCGGTTCGCGGTTGTCGCCCGCTGTGCCGCTGGCGTACGCCGCAACTACCGCGCCGACAACGACGATCGCGGCAAGCAGCGCCCAAAGCCAGCGGAAGCTCCTGCGCCGCTGCGGGCGGCGTCCGGTGGGGATCTCCCCGTCGTCGTAATATGTACGCCCTCTTCCCTGCCCGTCGCGCCGGTCGATCGCCGGAGCGTCTGCCGAGCGCGTCAACAGCCCCGACATGGCAAGGGAAATGTCCACTGCCGATCCGGCGGCGTCGCACCCGCCGAGAGCGTCCTTGAGCTCCTGTACATCGTGCCAGCGCTCTTCGATCCGGAACGCCAGAGCGCGCAGAATGATACCGGCAAGCTCGGCGTCCGCGCTCGCGGGCGGCGTGATCTCCTCGTTGCTCATGCGCTTTTGCAGCGCGCTTGCCCGGGCGTTCGGCGTGATTGCACCGGACACCGGCCAGAACGGGAGACGTCCGTAGTTATAAAGAGAATAGAGAATCAGGCCGATGGAGTACACGTCCGCCGTCGGTGTGCGGATGCCGTCCCAGAACAGCTCCGGCGCCATATACTCCAACTCCTGCGGCGTAAACTCGCCGACCGTGTGCTGGAGCGTTCCGCCGAGATAGGCCTTATCACCGCGGACGGAGATGTTATCCGGGCGGATGCCGCCGTGGAAATGATCCCGGCCGACACTGTAGAGCACCGCGTCGCAAAGCGAGATGGCAAGGCCGACGCCGCCGAGACCGTCCGCCTTGGCGCTCTCTGTCTTTTTCTCCGGCGTTTCCTTCGGCGTCTCCGCAGCGGGCTTGTCCCCGCCGGCAGGTTCTTCCGGCTCCGGCGTATTGTCTTTCGGCGTTTCCGCCGTCTCCGGCGGTTTTTCCGTTTCCTGCGCTTCTTCCGCTTCCGGCGCTTCCCCGGTCTCGGGGCTCTCCTGTGCCGCCGGAATATCCGTCTCCGCCGCCGTTTCCGGCGCGGTATCGTTCTGCGCAGAAGCGGGCTGCGGTTTTTCCTCGGGCAGACCCATATCTTTTTCGTTGTCCGTCATGCTATCACTTCCCGCATTTTATTGCTGAAAATTATACCATGAGAGCAAATCGATGTCAATTTTTCTTAGCGAAAAGCCGTCTCTCCGAAAAGAGACGGCCTTTCACCGCTGCACCATTTTATGCTTCTTCGGTCGTATCCCGCTCACGGAAGAGCAGCGAGATGCACCATACCGCCGCAATGCCAACCAGCGTATATACGATCCGGCTGACGGTTGCCGTCTGTCCGCCGAACAGGTACGCGACAAGGTCAAAGCGGAAGAGTCCGACAAGGCCCCAGTTCAGCCCGCCAATGACGGCAAGGATGAGTGCGATTCTGTCAATGATCATGTTTTCCGGCTCCTTTGCAGGTTTTGCGCAGCATGACCGCGCTCTTCTATCCTTTCCGGAAAAGAAAAAAATATACGCGCGACAAAAGTAGTTTTTTTGCGACGCGCTTCGCTCTTTACATTTTGGCCGGATGGAGGTATGCTCTGATTACAGCTTATCAATTGGTTCGTGGCAAATCCATCCTGCCACGACCGGAGCAGCTCATATCTTTTATCCCACAACCCTTTCCCGCGGAGC
>SFFV01000006.1 GCA_004557735.1 Clostridiales bacterium | reverse complement strand
CCGGCGATCTTCTTGGAGAGCGCCGATTCCGAAAGAAAGAACGCCTCCGCAACCTGCGAGAGCGTGAGCTTTTCCGCGGAATGCGCGTAAATATAGCTCAAAACGGACGGGTCCTTGCCGGTCTCTTCGGGCCCGGCGTCCAGCTCGCCGCGGTGCGACATAATGTACCGGCGGTAAAGGATTATCAGCTCAATGAGCTTGTTGACCGTGTAGAGCTGAGTATAGGGCTTGTCCGGCGGCTTGACGCGCGTGGATTCCACGCCGAGCTCCGTCTTGAGATTTTCCATGATGCCGTCCACATGCTCCGCCTGCACGCTGTCGAGATAGGCGACCGGCTCCACGGTGAGAAAGCGCAGCGGCTCGGCGGAAACGTCGCCGGCACCGAGAACGCTCTTGAATACGGAGTTGAGATACGTATAATCGTAAACGACCTTGATGAATTGCAGCGTCTCAGCCACTTCCACCATGTCGGTGATCTTCCACGGCGTGATGGCGACGAGCGTGTTGGGCTGGAGGACATATTCCTCGCCGTCGATGACGAGCTTGCCGCGGCCGCGCTTTACGTACAGAAAGCGTGCCGCCTGGTGGATGATGGCGCGGGTGGGCTTGTCGATCGCCTCATAATCGAACGAGCAGATCACCGCGGGGTCGGAGGCGGAGGCGCGGGCGTCCTGAAGCATGGCGCGTCTGGGCATGGTCTGCACCGTCCTTTACAATGAATCGTGTTCCGATAGGAAACACCGGTTGTACGCCGAGGGGCGTACAACCGGTATTTTACCATTAGATCATGCGATAACTCAAGCGGAAATTCAGCTCAGCACCGCCATCGCGATCGTAAGGACGACGCCGACGACGACGAACAGCGTGAGGAGCAGCTTCCACGCCCACTTCAGCCAGCTCTCGTAGGGGACGCGCGCGAGCGCGAGACCGCCCATGATGAAACCGCAGGTCGGGGTGAAGAGGTTGACGAAGCCGTTGGCGGCAACGTTGATCATGATGGAGGTCTCTACGCTCCAGCCAAGCTGGGAGACGATCGGGGAGACGATCGGGGCGGACAGACCGGCGAGACCGGAGGAACTCGGAACGAGGAAGCTGAGACCGACGTGGAGTATGTAGTCAAGCAGACCGAACACGCCGGCGGAAACGCCGGACTGGCTCAGCGCGGTGACGGAGGCTTCGACCAGCCAGGTGCCGAGACCGGTAGTGCTCATGATAACGCTGGTGGCACGAGCCATCGCGATAACGAGGTTGACGGAGACCATGTCGCCGAAGCCGTTGGCGACGAGCTTCATGAGCTGGCTCCGGTCCTCCAGACCGACGATGCCGATGATGATGCCCATGAGCAGGAACCAGGTGGCGGCGTCATAGAACCACCAGTCGCCGAGGCCGGCGCCGGTGAGCCAGGTGGTGGTGTGGGAGAAGAAGCCGTAAGCACCGGCGTCTTCGTAGCCGACGAATTCGCCCCAGGGGATGAAGCCGAGGATCATCACGACGAAGGAGAGAGCAAACAGCCACAGCACGGCCTTCTGGCGGCCGGTGAGCTTCGCGGTGGTGACGTCCTTGCCGCCGTAAGCCTTCTGGCACTCTTCGATCTGCGCGGCGGTGAGGATGGAGCCCTTGTTGGCGCGGACTCTTTTCGCGTAGGCGGTGACGAACAGCGCGGAGAGAACGTAAGTAAGGAGCCAGAGAATGATGCCGATGACATAGGTGGTGCCCATGTTCACTTCGACACCGACGGAGGTCGCGGCAGCGACGGCAGCGCCGGTCGCGAACGGGTTGATGGTGGAGCCGAGAACGCCGGTGCCGGCGCCGAGCAGGACGGTGGCTGCGCCGACGATCGGGTCAAAGCCGGCGGCCATCATCGTGGCGGCGAGCAGGATGTAGAAGCCAACGGTCTCTTCGCCCATGCCGTAGGTCGTGCCGCCGACGGAGAACAGGAACATGAGGATCCAAACGAGCACGAGCTCTTTGCCGTGCAGCTTGCGGACGAGCGTGTGGATGCCGGTCTCAAGAGCGCCGGTGGCGTTCACGATGGCAAGGAACGCGCCGAGGCAGAACACGAACGTGATAACGTCGGCTGCGTCTGCCCAACCGTTGACGGGAGCCATGAAGATGTCGCTGGAGGTGGCGCCGACGACTTCGGCGATCTCGCCGTTATCACCGGTGTAGGTCTTGCCCGCTGCGAGCCACGTGGCGATCGACACAAGGAGCATAACGGCGAGCAGGATCGCAAATGTGCTGATGGATCTTTTGGTCTTCTTAGACATGATTTGAACCCCTCTCTTAAAAGCGGCACGGGCCAGGGAAGTGATGAGCGCGGTTCCGCCATGGTCGTTGTTCTTCACGAACTCCATGCAGGACTCGACCTTCGGCAGCATGCTTCCGGGGGCGAACTGGCCTTCGGCGATATACTTCTCGCACTCGGCAATCGTCATGGAGGAGAGCTCCTTCTGGTCGGGCTTATTGTAATTGACGCACACGGCGTCCACAGCGGTGAGGATGATGAGACGGTCGGCACGCACGTCCTGCGCAAGCAGGGAGCTGGCGCGGTCCTTGTCGATGACGGCCGCGACGCCGCGCAGCCCCTCTTCGGTTTCAACGACGGGGATGCCGCCGCCGCCGACGGTGATGACGATGTCACCGGCGCGCACGAGCTGATCGACAACGTTCAGCTCCACGATGCGCTTGGGGATCGGGGAGGGGACGACACGGCGGTAGCCGCGTCCGGCGTCCTCGACGAAGACGAAGCCCTTCTCCGCGGCGATTTTCTCGGCCTCTTCCTTCGTATAGAAGCTGCCGACGGGCTTCGTCGGGTGCCGGAAGCCGGGGTCCTCTCCGTCCACGACGACCTGCGTCACAACGGTGGCGCATTCCTTCTCTATGCCGCGGTTCTTCAGCTCCTGCTGAATGGCCTGCTGCAGATGGTAGCCGATATAGCCCTGCGTCATGGCGCCGCACTCGGGGAACGGCATGAACGGCGTTCCGCCGCCCTTGTTGGCGGAGAACTCCATCGCAAGGTTGATCATGCCGACCTGCGGGCCGTTGCCGTGGCCGATGATGACTTCGTAGCCCTTCTCGACGAGATCGACGATCGGGCGGGCGGTATTGCGGACAAGTTCGAGCTGCTGCTCGGGGGTCTTGCCAAGAGCGTTTCCCCCGAGAGCGACAACAATTCTTTCAGCCATTTTTTCTATCCTTACTTCAGCGTGGCGTACATCACGGCCTTGATGGTGTGCATACGGTTCTCGGCCTCCTGGAACTGGCGGGCGTGCTTGCCGAGGAACACATCGTCGGTGACTTCCATCGCTTCCAGACCGAACTTCTGGTAGATGTCCTCGCCCACGGTCGTCTCGCGGTCGTGGAAGGAGGGCAGGCAGTGCTCAAAGATCGCGGTGGGCTTCGCCATATCCATGACCTTCTGGTTGACCTGGTAGGGGAGAAGGAGCTTGATGCGCTTTGCCCACAGCTCGTCGGGCTCGCCCATGGACAGCCAGATGTCGGTGTAGAGGATGTCGCAGTCCTTCGCGCCCTGCGCGACGTCGTCCGTGAACTCGAGCACCGCGCCGGTCTCGGCGGCGACGGCCTTGCACTTTTCGGTCAGCCACTCTTCGGGCATCAGCTCCTGCGGGCCGCAGGCGCAGAAGTGCATGCCGAGCTTCGCGCACACGACCATGAGGGAGTTGGCAACGTTGTTGCGGGCGTCGCCGAAGAACGTGAGCTTGCGGCCGCGGAGATCGCCGAACTCCTCGCGGGCGGTCATGATGTCGGCGAGCATCTGCGTGGGATGGAACTGGTCGGTCAGGCCGTTCCACACGGGAACGCCGGAGTACTTCGCCAGATCTTCCACGACGGACTGCTTGAAGCCGCGGTACTCGATGCCGTCGAACATGCGGCCGAGAACCTTCGCCGTGTCGGCGAGAGATTCCTTCTTGCCCATCTGGGAGGAGCCGGAGTCGAGGAACGTGACGCCCATGCCGAGATCGCGTGCGCCGACTTCAAAGGCGCAGCGGGTGCGGGTGGAGGTCTTCTCAAAGAGCAGGACGATCTGCTTGTCGGAGAGCCACTTGTGCTCCACACCGTTGTTCTTCAGGCGCTTGAACTCAACGGCGAGGTCGATGAGGTAGTTGATCTCTTCCGGAGTGAAGTCAAGAAGAGTAAGGAAGCTTCTGCCGCGAATGTTGAGACCCATAATAATTTACCCTCCTATAGGAAATGATTGTAATGTGTGTTATATGAATGGGTTTATTCAGCGAATGAAAATTATTCGGCGCGGATGATCGGCATGGACATGCAGCGCGGGCCGCCGCGGCCGCGGGAAAGCTCGGCGGACGGCATTTCGAGGACCTGGATGCCCTCGTCGCGGAGAATGGCGTTGGTCACGTCGTTGCGCTCGTAAACAACGATCTTGCCCGGCGCAATGCACAGCGTGTTGGAGCCGTCGTTCCACTGCTCGCGGGCCGAGGCGATGAGATCGTCGCCGCCGCAGTTGATGAGCTTGACATGGTCGGTGCGGGTGTATTTTGCAAGAATGTCCTCCAGCTTGGAGTCGATGCGGCGGATGTGGAGATCGGTCGGATCGCTTACGCCCGGGGTGATCTCGTAAACGGTGAGAGGCCCGAGGATCGCCGGATGGATCGTATACTTGTCATAGTCGATCTGGGTGAACACGGTGTCGAGATGCATGAACGCGCGGCAGCTCGGGATATCGAATGCGAGCACGGTGCGGATCTTCGCTTCGGGATCGGCGAAGAGATTGCGGGACGCTTCCTCGATGGCGTCCGGAGAGGTACGCTGGGAGATGCCGATCGCGAGCGTGTCCTCGGTGAGGTTGAGCACGTCGCCGCCCTCGATGTTGGCGTGGCCGTCGCGGTCGTAGTAGCGCTTGACCAGACCTTCAAAATCGGGGTGGAAGCGGAAAATGTAGTCGGCGTAAATGGTCTCGCGGCAGCGGGTCGGGAAGCGCATCTTATGCAGGAACACGCCGGTGCCGACGGACGCGAACGGGTCACGGGTGAAGTAGAGGTTGGGCATCGGATCGACGATCAGATCATCCGCCGGAGCGATCAGATCCTGCAGGGAATAAGCGGAAGCGCCGCCCATTTCCTTGAGCGTGATGCCTTCCATTGTCTTTTCGACGAGCGCCTTGCCTTCAAAATTGCCGATGAGGTACTCATAGAGCTTGTCCTGCCAGCGACGGGTCTTGATGTTGCCCTCGGAGAGCCACTGATAAAGGAAGGGCTTCGTCTGCTCGGGATGGAGCTTGAGAACTTCCGCCATCAGGTCTTCGAGATACACGACCTCGGTGCCGTTGCTGCGCAGGATCTGCGCGAAGGCATCGTGCTCCTGCTGGGCGACCTTGAGGAACGGGATATCGTCAAAGAGAAGCTCCGGAAGACGGTCCGGCGTCAGATGAAGAAGTTCACGGCCGGGACGGTGAAGAAGCACTTTTTTCAGCGGCTTGATCTCGCTGCGAACGCAAATACCTTTCATGATTTGAATCTCCTTAGTGATATTGACTGTACCGGCGCGCAGCGCTTTCACGCCGGCACAGGGATCTACTGTCTCTATCATATCCGACGAAAGCTGAAATATTGGAAGAACGGTGCGGAAGAAATTGTATATTTCTGCAATTATCGTTGTACAGAAAATCAACAGTTTTACGTTTTTTCGGCAGTCATTTTTCACGTTTTGGATTCGCAATAAGACGAAAAAAACCGCCGGAAAATCCCGGCGGGAATGGAAAAAACGATGAATAACGGGGAATGTTTCCAAAAAGAATGCGAAAAAACCGGGGAATTGCGAGCAAAACGCCTGCAAAACAAGAGAAAAGCCGCCTTTCGGCGGCTTTCCTCAATTTCTGCCGGCATATGACTTTCAGAGAATGGTTGTATGGTTGCTTTTTGGCTGGATTGTATATTTTTGGCTTTTCGCGCGATTTGTGAAAAATTACGGGAGCGAAATCACATGGTTTCCGGAGCGGAAACGCCGATGAGACAGAGAGCGTTCCTGAGCGTGATCATCGTCGCCTTGATGAGACCGAGACGCTGGTTGGTCAGCTCGGGGTCGTCGGGGTTGTTGACCTTCGTGGAGTTATAATAGCTGTGGAACACCTTGACGAGCGAGATGATATACTCGGTCATTTTGTTCGGCTTGCGGTTGAGCGCGTCGGCGGCGACCTCCTTTGGGAACTCGCTGATCATCTTGAGCAGCTGCAGCTCCTTCTCGTCGGTCAGACGGTCATAGGAATCGACCGGCTTGAACTCGGGGATCTGGGGATTCTTGAGGATCGAGCACATGCGCGAGTAGGCGTACTGTGCGTAGTACACGGGGTTGTTGTTGTCCTTGGAGCGGGCGAGCTTGAGATCGAGATCCATGTGCGTGGCCACGTCCTTGGAAACAAAGAACCAGCGCGCGGCGTCCACGCCGATATCCTCGCACAGCTCGCGGATGGTGATCGCGTTGCCGGTGCGCTTGGACATTTTGACTTCCTTGCCGTCTTCGACCATGCGGACCATCTGGATAAGATCGACCGAGAGCGTGCCCTCCGGATAGCCGAGCGCGGTGAGAGCGTTCTGCATACGGGTGACGTAGGAGTGGTGGTCGGCGCCCCAGAGATTGACGAGCAGCGGATAGCCGCGCTCGATCTTGTAAACGTGGTTGGCGATATCGGGCGTCAGATAAGAAAGAGTGCCGTCGCTCTTGCGGAGGACGCGGTCCTTATCGTCGTCGTAGTCGGTGCTCTTGAACCAGAGCGCACCGTCTTTTTCGTAGGTGAGACCCATATCGGCCATGTGCTGCAGGCAGTCGTTGATGCGCTTGGAGTTGTTCTCGTAGAAGAACGTCTCGTGCATCCAGCTCTGCATCGTAACGCGGTAGGCCTTGAGATCGCGGTCGATCTTTTCAAGCTCCTTCCTTTTGCCGTAGTCCATGAAGTGCGCGAGGCGTTCCTTGGGATCGGCGGCGAGCCACTTGTCGCCCTCTTCCTCAGCGAGCTGCGCGGCGATGACCTTGATATCGTCGGCATGGTAGCCGCCTTCGGGCAGAGGGTACTCCTTGCCGAAGTGCTCAAAGTAGCGGGCGGTGAGCGATTCGCCGAGCATGACGATCTGGTTGCCGGCGTCGTTGACATAGAACTCGCGCAGCACGTCCCAGCCGCTTGCCTCCATCATGCGGGCGATGCAGTCGCCCCAGGCGGCGTTGCGCGCGTGGCCGCAGTGCAGATCGCCGGTCGGGTTGGCGGAGACCCACTCGAGCAGCAGGTGCTTGCCCTTGCCGGAATCGTTTTTGCCGTAATCGCCGCCGGCGGCGAGGACGTCGTTGATAACGGCGGTGAGAGCGCTCGCCTTGAGCTTGAAGTTGATGAAGCCGGGGCGGGCGACGGTGACGGACTCACACTCGGGCAGAAGCTCCGTGAGCCTGGCGGCGAGGGGCTCGGCGATCTCCATCGGGTTGCGTCGGAGAGTGCGCGAAAGCTTCATGGCGATGCTGGTGGAATAATCGCCCAGCCTGGTGTCCTGCGGCGTCTCAACGACGAGCTGGCCTTCCGTCACGTCCAGATCATAGACCTCTTTTACGGCCTTCTGCGCGGCAGCATAGATCTTGCTTCCAAAGTCGTTCATTCAAATACTCTCCTTACAACATTTCATCCATATCGTGAAAAAGCAATGGATATACGTCCCATTACTATACCATAAAAAACCCTTTATGCAACCCTTTTCTGGCGAAAAACCTCGTACATCAGCGCTTTTCGATTGACAGTGCGGGCATTTTGTGGTACCTTTTTGAGCGCGGCGCCGTCCGGCGCGCCATGGGGAGTTACCGAAGCGGTCATAACGGGGCGGTCTTGAAAACCGTTAGGGTGCAAGCCCACGCGGGTTCGAATCCTGCACTCCCCGCCACAAAGGTGCGCAACCGTTGATAAAAAACGGCTGCGCACCTTTTTTCTGTTGAAAAAGCCTGAAAAACAAAGAGTTCCGGCAGCAGGGGGTTCAAATGAGCCGCTTGGCTGCCGGAGCTTTTTTGCGTTCCGAGGAGATCCGCTTTTCGGCGCGTTTTGCCTGCGTTATGCGTTGGGGCGACAGCGCCGGCCGATAAAGAACGGTATCCGGCAGTATAAGAAACGGGCCGCAGGCGTATCGGTTATGCCGGATAGTCCTTTTTTCGGGCCTTCTCGTCCGTCTGACGCAGGGTCATCTCTCCGTATGCCTCATATACCTGGCAGACCACGGAGAGATCGGTGACGATATTCAGCGCCGCCTGCCCGCCCGCCAGCTCCCTGACTTCAAACACAAGAGCCTGATTGTCATTCATCCCCGGGACAGGCTCCGCCGGCGCAAGGACGGCATACATTGTGCCGTCCATGGGAACGGATGCAACCTTTTTGAACTTCATCTCCCGGCCGTTGGCATCGTACAGGGAGACCGCTTCTTCCTCATTCATTGAGATCCTTTCTGTGGTTGGGCACATTGGTGTATTTCATGATCTTCATGTACTTATCGTAATCCGTGTTGATAAGAGCGGTAAAGAGCACATCAATCATGTTCAGCGTGGATATGCGGCTGGACATGCCGCCAAGCCTGTCCCAGGATTCGCTGGCCTGAACATAGAGCTGATAGCTGCAGGTCTTGCTCAGCCGGCAGTCACGCAGAGAGGTGAGGGAAACGGTGGTGACGTTGTTGACCTCTAATTGGTTTGCCACCTCGATAATATCATCGGTCTCGCCGGTGTAAGAGATCAGAAAGGCCAAGGTTCCCTCGTGAGAGGTCCTGGAGTTGATGATCATGGACACCCGGTCGGCACAGGCGGAAGAGGGAATACCCAGACGCATACACTTTATTTGGGCATCCACAGCCACCACATTCGAGGGCCCTACGCCGTAGAAGTCGATACGCTCGGCACTGCCCATGAGCTTGATTATCTCGGAGATCGTATCGGGCGGATTGAGAGAACTGGTGTCGATGATGGACTTGGCGTTCTGGTCAGATACCTTGTTGATGATATCAAAAACCGTGTCATATCTGTCGACGGGGCTCTGAGCGCCCTCCAGAATGCTCAGGCGCATATAGCCCGCGATCTCCGAAGAAAGCGCGAGGCGAAAATCTGTATAGCTGTCTATCCCCAACTTGTGGCACAGCCTCTTCACGGTGGTAGTGGAGGTGAAGGTCTTGTCGCCCAGTTCCACTATGCCCATGTTGGACACGTCCTGAATGTTGGAGAAAATAAAATCAACTATATGCCTCTCCGAAGGAGAGAGGTCTTTGACCTGGCGCATTTTGGCCAGCAGACCGGTGCTGCGGCTGGTGTCTCCCATCAGAGCTTCTCGTCTCTGAAGATTCCGAGAATGGTGTCGGCGATCTCCTGCTCCTTTTCCCCTTCGACAGAGACGGTAACGGTCTCCCCCTGCTTAACCTGCAGAGCCATGATCGCAAACATACGCTTCGCATCGGCGCTCCTGTCGCCGTGAGAGATGGTGATCTTTGCTGTCTTATAAGGGCTGACGGCTTTTACTACCAAACCCACCGGGCGGGCGTGGAGACCCATTGCATCGTGAATGGTGTACTCAAAAGAAACCATGTCTATGCTCCTTGATGTATTATTTCCTCTCAAGAACAGAGGGATCTGTTTTTGCTTTTTCGATTATCTCTTCATATGCGGTACCCTTCAGGTTCTTGCCCGCACGGCTCAGGTATGTTTCAAGAAGCTTTGCATCGCCTTTGTAATACGCGAGCTTTGCGATCCGATACTGGGTCACGCCGCGGGAAATGTCATTCTTTGTATGCTCGGCTTTCCCGATCAGCTTCCTGATGAGGGCTGTGTTATGCTCAATGTAAACACCCACGATCACGTCTGCCTCTTCGAGCATGGACGCGTATGGCTCCGTTTCCTGTGCCTTGGCCTTGACGATAAAGCAGCGAAGAGCGTCTCTTGCTGCAAGAGCCTCGTCTCTCTTTCCGGTGACGGCGTAGTAGGACAGGCTCTGCTGATAGAACTCGATCTTGTCCCGGGGCTCCAGCTTCATATCCCGGAGCCGCTGCAAAACCGTTTCGATCCTGTCGTCCTGCCCCAGCCGCATATAGGCCTGAAGCTTCCACAGCTCGATGACGGGCTTGCGGAAAACGGTCCGGAACAGCTTGTTGTTCTCAAGCCGCTCCGCACACAGGGCGGGGTCCGTCACAAGGAGGCGCTCTATCCCGGCCGCCGACTGGTCGCGGAGAGAATTCTGGACCCTCAGCAGCACAAAAACTATAACTGCCATTCCCAGAAACACCGGCAGCAGGTACCAGTTGTCTATCGCCCACTGACGGAAAGCAAGATAATTCATTTCTTTTATGCCTCAGGGAAGCGGATCATGGTGGTCTTTGTGACTTCAATAGCCATGTCGGCAAGCTCGGAAGCGGTCAGCTCAAGGTTAAAGGATATCTCTGTATAGGCAGAGGTGTTCACACCTGCCACGCAGCAGCAGTTCGGACGCTCTGCGCAGACGGCGGCGGCCTCACGGAAAGGAGAACCGCCCGCAACATCGCAGCAGAACAGCACATCGCAGCCTTCTGCCCCGGAAAGAGCGCCGGCGATCTTCCCCTGAAGCACGGAAAGGTCGTCCTGCTCGTTGAAATCAATGTAAGAATAGTCTTCAAGCTCTCCGATGAGCATGGAGAGATTTCGCCTCATGGCGGAGCCGTACCCGCCGTGGCCAAGAATAATAACCTTTGTCATGGCACACCCCTGTTTTCCCGCATTTTGGATGAAAAAAGTGTCTTTTCAGTCATTATAGAGACAAAGAAGCCGATAGTCAAGGCGGCTTCTTTCCTCCGCATTTGAATCTGCCTTCTGCCGGTGATACGGCAGAAGGCAGAAACAGGTTTTACATATTGGAGTTCTGGAAGACGACCTTGCGGTACTCGGCATACACCTCGTGCATGTACTCCTTGGGGATTTCAACCACATTCGGCGATACGAAGATGTACATCTTGTGACCCATTTTCTCAAGAAGAAGAGCCGTCTCGGAGGCGATCGACTGGGCAATGGTTATGACGGCAACGGTAGAGGAGGCGCCGACCTTCTGGTAGTAGCCGGGGATAGCAACAAGGGCGTCCTCAAGAGGGCAGCAGTTGTCGATCATGATATCGGCCACGTCACCCAGCTTCATGCCGCTGGAGTGGTTTGGCTTTGCTACCTTGTAGTTGTCGCCGGAGGTGACGGCGATGACCTTCAGACCGTGCTCCTTGGCGTACATTGCGCACTCAATGGGAGCCGCATTGTTTCCGCCGTGGGAGAAGACGATCATGACTTCACCCTCGTGGAAAACATAGCTCTGCAGGAAGTTCTTGATGTAGCCTTCCTGACGCTCGATCCACAGAAGCTCTCTTGCGCCGCCGGGGCCGATAACATTATTCCACATGAGGCGGGGGTCCATGCAGGGATGCCAGCCCACAACGCCGCCGTAGCGGGGGAAAACGTCCTGAACGGGCAGCACGGAATGGCCGCTTCCGAAGAGATGGACCATCTTGCCGGAGTTTATTGCTTCGGCACAGAGCTGCGCGGCCTGTTTGATGTTGGCTGCCTGCTCGGCATCGATCTTTTCAATAACACCGGTAACCTTGGAAATGTACTCGAGATTTGCCATTGTATAGGGTCCTCCTGTGATTAGATAATTGCATCAGACAAATGCGCCGACGCCGGGAATGAAGCCGATAGCGGTCAGGACGATGGCGAGGGCAAGAATGATACCCATGATCGCCAGAGGAGACCAGTTCTTCTTTGCGTAGAGGTTGTACACAAAGAGGGTAAGTCCCAGAGGAACGATCTTGGGGAACACGGCGTTGAGCAGGTTGTCAAGATTGAAGACGGAGATCGTGCCGTCAATATATGTCTTGGAAGCCTCATCGAAGACCTGGGTCGCCGCCTTGATGTCGATGTTGAGGCTGCAGCTGACGAAGGATGCAGTCAGAGCGCCGACGACGATCAGACCAAGAACCGTAACGGCGGAGATGATCTTATCCAGCTGGCCGGAGACCATGAAGCGCTGCACGCCTTCCAGACCGGCCTTGTAGCCCAGCTTGAAGAGAGTCCAGCTCAGGAGATAGGTGCCGAGAGGGTACACGATCATGTAAATAACGGAGCCGATCCAGGGGGCGGTGACTACGCCCTGAGCTACGGACAGGCAGATGGTGAGGAGCAGGGGAATGATGGTGGCGACCCACAGAGAGTCACCGATCGCGGAGGTGGGGCCTATGAGGGCGACCTTTGCGTCCTGAATGGTCTCGGCAGTGCCGGCGCCGTTCGCCAGCTGTTCTTCCATACCGATGCAGATGCCGTTGCAGACGGAACCGACCTGGGACTCGGTGTTGAACAGAGTGATGTGGCGCTTCAGACCCTCGGCCTTGGCTTCCTTGGTGTCATACAGCTCATCGATGACGGGAGCCATGGACTGACCGAACGCCATGCCCAGCATGGTCTCCGCCTGCTGAGAGCAGCCGTTCCAGAAAAACCAGTTGTTAAAAGACTTCTTTAAAGTCTTAGCAGAAACAGTCTTAGCCATGATTATGCAACCTCCTTATTGTCCTTTTTGTCAAGGATGGAGTAGTAAACGACGGCCACCAGAGTTGCGATAACGGCAACAGCCATAGTGGACAGGCCGAGATAGGTGGCCAGAACAAAGCCGAAGAGGAAGATGGCCCAGTGAACGGGCTTCTTGACCAGGAAAGCAAGGATGATGCCCATACCAAGAGCAGCCATCATGCTGCCGAAGGTGGTGATGGTGGTGGTGAACCAGCCGGGGATGGCGATGCCCGCCTCAACACCTGCATTGATAGCGGTGAGGACAATGACTGCGGGGACGAAACGGCAGAGGAAACCGATCGCCTGACCGCCGATGATGTTGGGCATCCACATCTTCTTGCAGTTGCCGGATTCTGCGACCTTGTTGGCCCAGCGGTTAACAAAGACGTCAAGAGCGTAGTGGACGTTCCACATGGTGCCGCCGACCACGCCGCCGATGCCTGCGCCTGCGAATGCAAGGCCGATGAGGGCGCCGCTGTCGGAGACGGTCCCCTTCATGGCAATGGCCATTGCGGTGCCGATGTAGGTTGCGTAGGAGAGATCCCATGCGACTGCGCCGCCGGGAGTGACGTTCGCCAGATATGCGATCTGAAGAGGAATACCGACGACCATGGCGGTCTGGACATCGCCCATGATAACGCCGACTACGAAGGATGCTACGAGAGGTCTGCCCAGGCAATACCAGCCGATGGTGTTGCCTACGATAGATCCGATTGCGCCCAGATAGCAGAACAGAGCAATCAGGATCACTTGGATAGTGCTCATACGATTTTTTCCTCCTTAAATATTTATCTATTGATGGGTCTTTCCCCAATAATAGCCGAAAATCATTTGACGAGCTTTCTCATCTCGCTCCAGGTCTTGGCCGGCGATTTGGGAACGGTCTGATAGATGAGCTTTACGCCGTCCTTTTCGATGTCATCAAACAGAGCCACATCCTCGTCCGATGCAAAGAACACACTTCCGCCGCCCTTTGTCAGGTTGTACTTTGTGTCGGGACGCTTGGCCGCATTGCCGATGACCACCGTCTCGCACTGCTTCAGCTCTTCGCGGAAATTCTGCAGATCCGCGGGGAAGCGGGTCACGAAGAGGCGGTTCTTCGCACTCTCTTCCCGGAAGAGTTCCTTTGCCTCCGCCGCGGTGACCACATGCGCTTTGTAGGCCGCAGGAATGCCCATGAGCATGATTTTCTGCAGGGTCGGGTTGGATGCCAGCTTGTCGTCGATCGCCACGATCTCACCGATCTTCCAGAAGCCGCACCACGCGGTAACGATCTGGCCGTGGATGAGCCTGTCATCGATTCTGAAAAAATTGCTTGCCATCATATATGCCCCCTCTTTGTGAATAGACTGTTAAGAACCGGATGTGCTAAAAATACAACATTCACAAGAACTTGTCGATATTCTGAACTTTCATTGTTAAAAATTGACGGAACTCGTCAAATTATCGGCTTGATTCATGCCATAATGCCCTTGAAAAAAGATTTTTTGCCATCTATAATTTTTGATATGGTTTTGCAGATGTTTATAAACGGAGGTCTTTCATGAAAACGGTTCGTCTTTCCTCTCCCACAGACAGGAAAAACGCATGGGGATTTGCTGTTTTTCTTTTTCTGCTGATCGCGGTGATCCTGCGTTCTGTCAGCCGCGGGACAGGATACTTTCTGTTGATCTCCCTGTGTTCTCTGTTTTCGATCGGCCTTGCGACGGTCTATCTGTCCGCGGTAACTAAGGCTGCTGTGGAGGTTGACGGTGACGGCCGCCTTGAAATTCGCGGTCTTGTTACCTGCTCGGAGGACTGTTCCGGCGCCGTCACCGTAAAGACTGCGCCTGTGTCCGCGGGACCTGTCCGGTCACGAAGCATTCTGCTGTGTGATGCACAGGGGGAGACCGTCTGCTCTGTAGCCACTATGTTCATTTCCCATGAGGGGGCGATGGCGGAGCCTGCGGCAATGGAGCTTGCCGCCCTCCTTGGTCTTGGCTTTGAGCCGACAGTGGAAAAGTGGAAATATGATAAGGAGGCCATGCGAGAGCATAGGGAGGAAGAAAAAAGGCAGAAAAAAGAAAAGAGAAGCCGCCGCAAAAGCGGGGCTTCCCCTGTGGATGATTCAACCGATAACGAAAAAGCATCCGGAGACGGTATAAACTACGACACCATGGATGATGAGCGCTGATCAAAGCTCTGCAAGGCGCTCGACAAGCTCCCCTATTGCCCCGTCGTTATTGGAGCAGGTTATTATCTGACACACATCTTTGATTCCCTCCGGGGCGTTTGCCGGGCATGCGGCAATGTCCGCGGCAAGCAGCATGGACAGGTCGTTGAAATAGTCCCCGATGCACACAAGCTTTCTGCCTTCGCTGCCGGAGAGCCGCCGCGCCTCCAGAACACCCAGCCCCTTGTCCACGCCCCTGTCATAGCATTCGAAATATATAGGCGATGAAATGGAAGAATTGAGGCTCCCGGCGCACTCCATTGCGGCGAAATCTCTCTCGACACGCTCCATATCCTTTGGATCTCCCAGAATAAAGCAGGCCTTAAGAAAGTCACGGGCGAAGAAATCCCCAATGCTCGTGCGGGGCCGTTTGCAGTCTGTCAGTTTTCCGTCCCTCTCATCGCCAAAGTCCAGTTCATATATACGATCCTCGTCTGCGGCGGCAAGCCAGAGATTTTTGAAACGGCGGGTATACTCCACCAGCTCCTCCTTGCAGCTTTGCGGTATGGGCGTCTGTTTGAGGATGCTGTCGCTCTGACAGTCCCATATTACCGCTCCGTTTGCATGAACCGAGGGGGCGTTGAAAAAGTGCCTCGGGAAGAATGACATAGAGTCCGCGTACTGCCTTCCGCTGGCGATCGAAAAGGCTCCTCCTTCTCCAATGAGCCTGTCGATCCCATCTATATTCCGCTGTGGGACATAGGGGCCTCGATCCCAGTCGCTGAGCATAGTGCCGTCCATGTCGGCAAAAACAATAAAGTTTTTTAATTCCATGATCCAAGTATAACGTATTATCTCTGCCAATGAAAGCGCCGTATCCATTCCGTCAAAATTTGACACAGGAGGTTCAGCTATGGCAAATTCTACCCGAGACCTTGAGCGGAATATCCGCCGGGAGGAGCGGAGCAGACCTTACCGAAAGGCTGCCGGAACGATCTCCGACGGCAGACTCCTGTCCTGTTATGTGGTAAGCGCCGTTATCGTGGCTCTATGCATATACGAAATCATTGTGGAGGACGATATTGTGGGAGGAAATTTCACCTATATCCTCCTTGCCGCCGCGGCGGTGATCTTTTCTGTTGTTATCACCGTAAGAAACAACAAGGCCAAAGCGGCCGCCTCCAGGAAAAAGCATAAATAATAAGGAGAACCGGACATGAAACTCAGTGGAGTCGGCGCATCGGAGGGCATAAGCGTTGCCCGCGTATGGCACCTTAAGGAGGAGCGCATGGCTGTCGCTCATCTTGAGGGGCAGAATGCCGCGTCAGAGGCCGCCCGTTTTGAGGCGGCAAAGCATAAGGCGATAGAAGAACTCACGGTCCTTTTTGAAAAGGCCGGCGAGAGCGACCCGGAAACCGCCGCCATCTTCGATATACACCGTATGATGCTGGAGGACCCGGATTTCTGCGAGGGCACAGCCGCCGGCATAGACGCCGGTCACAACGCCGAGTGGGCCGTTGAGGAAACGGCAAAAATGCTTCACGATATGTTTGAGAGCATGGACGACACATATATGCGTGCCCGCGCCGCAGACGTCATTGATATCTCCGGCCGAGTCATCCGGATCCTCTCGGGAGCATCCGAGAATACCGCCATGCCCTCGGAGCCTGTGATCGTCGCCGCGGAGGATCTTCTGCCGAGCCAGACGGTGAAGCTGGACAAAAACCATGTGGTCGGCTATGTGACCAAGAAAGGCTCCCTCACCTCTCACTCCGCCATTTTAGCCCGCTCGATGGGGATACCGTGCGTGGTGGGTATGGGCGATGATTTTGACGCGATCCCCGAAACAGGCACGATGATCGTCGACGGAGGCGCGGGAGCGGTTATCGTCTCGCCCACCGGCGAGGAGATCGCCGCCTATGAGCGGAAGAAGGCGGAATATGCCGAGTACCTGAATATGCTGCATAAGTACAAGGATAAGGAATCTGTCACAAAATCCGGCCACAAGTGCCTTGTTTGTGCCAATATCGGCAGCGTTGAGGACGCAAAGAAGGCAAAAGACAGCGGCGCCGAAGGCATCGGCCTGTTCCGAAGTGAATTTCTCTATCTGGACAGCCCCGACTTCCCCGACGAGGAGACCCAATTCCGTGTATATAAGCAGGTTCTGGAAACCATGGCTCCCTGTCCGGTGGTCATCCGTACCCTTGATCTGGGCAGCGACAAGCAGGCCCCATACTTCAACATCCCCGATGAGGACAATCCCGCTATGGGCTACCGGGCAATCCGTATCTGCCTTGCCCAGCCAGAGATATTCCACACCCAGCTGAAAGCGCTGCTGCGAGCTTCATCCTATGGCAGACTGCGCATCATGTTCCCCATGATAACCGGGGTTCGTCAGGTGCTTGAGATAAAGCGGCATGTGGCCGCAGTCCGCGCCGAGCTGGAAGCGGAGGGCGCGAAGATCGGTGAAGACCTGCAGCTTGGCGTCATGATCGAGACTCCTGCCGCCGCCATCATGTCCGATGAACTGGCAAAGGAAGTGGACTTTTTCTCCATCGGTACAAATGATCTTACCCAATACACCATGGCCGCCGACAGAATGAACGCCAGAGTGAAGAACATCTTCAATTCCGAGGACCCCGCCGTGCTGCGCATGATAGAAATAACCGCCCGCAACGCCCATGCCGCCGGCATATGGGTGGGCGTCTGCGGCGAATCCGGTGCAAATACGAAGCTGACTCCGTTCTTCATGGAGTGCGGGATCGATGAATTGAGCGTGGCGGCGTCCTCTGTTCTCAAGGTACGCAGAGCAATATGTGACAGCAACTGAAGGACGAAGATTATGAACTTTAAAAATGCACGGATATACACGGAAAAATTTTGCTTTGAAAACGGCTGTTTCTCCGTGGAAAACGGAAGATTTAAAAATGTTCTCGGCCCCGAATTGCCGGACAGCACAGACCTTCACGGAGCGAAAGTGATCCCCGGGCTGCTGGACGTGCACACCCACGGCAATTCCGGAGCCGATTTCAGCGACGGCAGCTACGAGGGCCTTGTGAAGATGGCGAGGTATCAAGCCGCAAACGGCGTCACATCCTTTGCCCCCAGCTCTCTGACGCTTCCGTTCGACACTCTCCGGGCGGCATATCAGACCGCAGTGCGCATCAATTCCGAAAAACCCGAAAAATGCGCCGCCGTGCGCGGAATCAATATGGAGGGGCCTTTTTTCTGCGAGGCCAGGAAGGGCGCCCAAAATGCCGCTTATCTGAGACTCCCGGACTATGATGCCTTCCGTGAACTGAATGACGGCTGTGGCGGACTCATTAAAATAGTGGATATAGCTCCCGAACTCCCCGGTGCCATCGAGTTCATCCGAAAGGCCTCCGGAGACTGCACCGTATCTATCGCCCACACCGATTGCAGCTACGATCAGGCAAAAGCCGCTATCGATGCCGGCGTGACCCACCTTACCCATCTGTTTAACGCTATGCCCGGCATCCATCACCGCAGGCCCGGCCCCATTGCAGCGGGATGTGAGGATGAAAGGGTATCCGCTGAGATAATCGGTGACGGCCTTCACGTCCATCCTTCCTGCGTGCGTTTGGCATACCGTATGTTCGGAGCCGAACGGATGGTGCTTGTCTCCGACTCGCTGCGTTGCTGCGGCCTGCCCGACGGAGAATACGATCTGGGAGGGTTAAAGGCGTTTCTTTCCGGCGGTGTGGCAAGGCTTGCGGACGGAACGCTGGCAGGATCTGCAACCAATGTCTACGAATGTATGCGCAGAGTGATCTCTTTTGGCGTTCCTGAGTGCGATGTTATCCGCTCTGCTACATACAATCCCGCCCGGCAGCTGCATTGTCTTGACGAAGTCGGCTCTATTGCCGATGGAAAGCAGGCGGACTTTGTTATCTGCAATGACGATCTGACATGCAGAGATGTATATGTTTGCGGTGAAAAAATATAGTCTCAGCAGAGTTCGGCAGCCTTGTTCCCGGTATGGACACTGGACGCACGGATCGGTGCGGGGCATCGATTGCTGACGAGACGTATTATGAAGCCGAAAAACATGCCGCGCAAACGACAGGCTTTTCATTATGTCCGAAGAAGAGATGGAAACACATTGGTACACAGACTATGATGCAGTAGTCTGTGTACTTTTTTGCCCGTCTCCCGGAATAGTCCCTTGAGACAAGGGGGGAAAGCGAGACCGGCGGGCGCGCTTTTGCATCCGCCCGTCCCGCCTGATCGGTCTGTTCCGTTTTGTGCCCCGGGCCGGGTCCTTTCGCTTTCGCGCCCGCCCGCCGAACGCTCTGACGTTCGGCGGGACATTTTACAATGGGCCGCCATGCGGACGATAAAAGTAAAATTCTTGTAAATTTGCTCTTGCACTTTTTATGGGATTGTACTATAATCACCACACAAAATCGGCAGGCGGTTCAAATTTTTGTTACTTTTATCCGAAACGGGTGTGGAAAATGACGTCATTCAGCTCGATTATAGACTATTTGCATGAAGTGAATCTTGTTTCCATGCTGGTTCGCTTTGCCATTGCGCTCCTCGGCGGCGGCATCATCGGCATGTCCCGGGGCAAGCGCCAGCACGCCGCCGGACTGCGCACGCACCTTCTTGTGTGCATCGGCGCGGCGTCCGTTATGATGACGAGCCTGTATCAGGCGCAGAATCTCGGCGTGCCGGGCGATGCGTTCCGTATGCCGGCGCAGGTCGTGAGCGGCGTCGGCTTCCTCGGCGCGGGCAGCATCCTTGTCACCGGCAAACGCCATGTCACCGGCCTTACGACGGCCGCGGGCCTCTGGGCCTCGGCGTGCATGGGCCTCGCCGCCGGCGCGGGCTTCTACGAAGGCGCGCTCATGATGTGCGTTCTCATCTACATTGTGCTCGTCTCCCTCAACAAGCTCGACGCGACCCATGTGAAAGCGTCGCGGGTAATGAACGTATATGTGGAGCTCAAGAGCGGCGTGCCGCTCAGCGCGCTGCTTCGTGCGGTCAAAAGTTTGGGTATACAGATTAACGATATACAGGATATCGGCTCACGCAGCGCCGAAACGCACGGGTATATTCTGGAGCTGGAGATCATGCGGTCTGAACTCGGTCATGCGGAGGCGGCGGAGCTTGTGGCAAAGATCGGGCAGGTCGAGTTCTGCGAGGAAATGAAAGCGTAAAGATCAAACGACCCCGGCAAAGCAGACCGGCGGCTTTCCGAAAAGGAGAGCCGCCGGTCTGCTTTGCAAATCGGTTTTACAATGCCAAAAAGAGCGCCGCGCCGAGGAACGTGCCGACGGCGTAGCCGAGCGCGCCGCAGATAAGGCCGGGCGCGGTGAGCGCGTCGCAGCGCAGCTGCTTCGTGACCGCCGGGATGAAGGCCGGGCCGTACAGTCCCGCCGTCATCGTGACGATGGCACAGTCCGCGCCGATGCGGAAAATGCGGCAGAGCAGCAGATGCAGCAGCGTGGAGCATACCGTGATGGAGGCGAGCAGCGCGACCGCGTGCAGCAGATCTCCGCCGAGCGTCCCGAGATCGAGCGAGCTTGCAAGCGCGAACGAGAACACAAGAATGAGATAATGCCCCGCGGCGGAGTTTTCCTTTACATTCCGCACCTTCGGCACGAAGGAAAGCGCAAGACCGAGCGCCGTTCCCGCGATCATAACCGCCGGGACGAGCGGGTCGGTCAGCGCGCCGCCTTTTGCCTTCCATATCACAAAGCCGATCACCGCGCCGACGAGCACGCACGCGAGCGAGAGCAGGAGATTTCGCACGATGCCGCGGTGGAAGCCGCTCCATTCGAGCGCGTCCACGTTCTCCGCACCGCCGCTCTCGCGCATATAGCCGCCCTGCTTCGCGCGCCGGTCGAGAATTCTGGCGCACAGGGGCTTCGCGAGCGTGAGGATGAAGATGTAAAAGACCGTTCCCACGATCATGTCGGAGAGATTCCCGACGGCGATCGTGTCGCCCGGCACGCCGAGAATGACGCCGACGGCGTTGAAGTTCGGCGAGCCGCCCGTATACATGCCCGCGGCCATTGCCGCAAGCTGCCGTCCCCACGGAAAGAGCGCGCCGAGCGTCCTCCCGAGGAGCACGGCGACGGCGCTTACCGCAAGCAGGAGAAGCGCAAACGAGATGATCACCGGCTTTGCGAGCCGCCGCACGTCGCCAAGATTCGTGCCGAACATCAAAAGCGGAATGGCGAGCCCGATGCAAACATAACTGCCGATCTGCCCGATGTCGGCGTTCAGCCGGATGTCCAGCCCCGCCTTCCGGCAGAGAAACACCGCTGCCGCGACGACCATGCCCCAGAAATACGCCATCGCGATCGTGCCGAACGTGCGCACAAGCCCCTTCTTCCGCTGCCGCAGGATGAGAAGCGGCACGCCGAACATGGCGATGAGCTGCAAAACCGTAACGATCATGGATCATTCCTCCTCATATTCCCACATAAGCATACCGGATTTTCGGCGGAATGAAAAGAGGCAGAAAGGATTTTTTACACGCTCTTTTCAAAAGCGGAGTAAAGTGATAAACTGCGGAGGAAGGAAAAGGAGGGAAGAACGTATGGAAATTCTGTCTCGGCTCAACAGTCCGGCCATGTATCTCATCTGCGGCGCCATCATTCTCTTTGTTGCGCTGGTTTGCGTGTTTTTCATGATCCGCGCTTACCGCGCCGGCGCCGCCATCGGCATGGACAAAACGAAAATGAAGCGCACCATCACCGCGAGCGCCACATTTGCCGCGCTTCCGAGCGTCGGTATATTGCTCGGCGTCATCGCGCTCTCGGGCAGCCTCGGCACGCCGTGGTCGTGGCTGCGCCTTTCGGTCATCGGCGCGCTGCACTACGAAACGCAGGTCGCGGAGGCTGCGGCGGAGGCGGTCGGTCTGCCGGGACTTTCGGCCTCGGCGATGACGGCGCAGGCGTTTACCACGATCGCCCTTTTGATGGGCGTTTGCATCATGTGGGGCATGGTGTTTTCGATCTTCTTTAACAAGAAATATCTCTCGCGTCTCAAGGCGCCGAAGAAAAACGGCGCGGCGGGCGGCGGCTTCGGCGATACGGCCATGACCGCCATGTTCATCGGCCTTGTGAGCGCGTACATCGGCAGCTACATCGGCGCTCTCGTTTCCGGCGCGGGGCGGTTCACGTTTGCGGGAAGCTGGATGCCGCTTGCGGTCGTCGCGGTATCGGCGGCGGTGATGGCGGCGTTCGTATGGCTCGCTGAAAAGAAGAACGCCGCGTGGGTCGATAACTTTTCCGTTGCGGGCAGCATGCTCGCGGGCATGGCGGCAGCGGTGCTGCTGCGCGGCGTGTAAGGAGGGAATGCAATGAACGAACAGGAAAAAACCGCCCGGCTCGAAGCCTACAACCGCCGGACGCATATCTACGGCCGCATCGCCTGCGGCGTGACGCTCGTGATGCTGCTCGGCGCGCCGTTTCTGATGGGGTACATTCTCGGCGCGATGCCCGATATGCGCGCGTTCGGAAAAGGCTTCCTTGCCATCGGCATCGTGTGGCTCGTGAGCTGTGTGGCGGAATATCTCGTCTATACGCCGATGCTCGGCGCGGGCGGCGGATATCTCGCGTTTATTACCGGAAACCTGATAAACATGAAAATACCCTGTGCCGTCAACGCGCGCGATATCGTAGGGACCAAGACCGGCACGCCGGAAAACGAGATCATCTCCACGCTCTCGATTGCGACGGCGTCGCTTGTGACGATCGTCATTCTCGCGCTCGGCGTGCTGCTGCTGATTCCGCTGCAGCCTGTGCTGCAAAGTCCGGCGCTCCAGCCGGCGTTCGATAACGTCGTCCCTGCGCTCTTCGGCGCAATGGCGTATAAGTATTACCGGAAGAATATGAAGATCGCCCTCTGGCCTCTCGTGATTATGAGCGCGCTCTTTATCCTCGTGCCGGGGCTGCTCGGCTCGACGAGCTTTATGATACTGCCCTCCGGCGCGATCGCCATCGGCGTGGCGTACTTCCGGTACCGCCGCTCGCGGAAGGAGACGGCGGCATGAGGATCGTGGGGTATGTCCTGCTCGCCGCGCTCGGCGTGCTCGCGCTGCTTGTGCTCTGCGCGGTGGTGCGCACGCTCTGTATGAAGAAAAAGACCTCGGACTATGTGCCGCACCCGGATCCGGCGCGCGAGCGGGAGTATGCGGAAAAGCTCTCGCGCATGGTGGCGTACGAGACCGTGTCGCACCCGGACGATCCGGAGCCGGAAAAGTTCCGCGGCTTCCATGCGCTGCTCGCGGAGCTGTATCCGACGGTGCATGAAAAGCTGGAAAAAACGGAGATCGACGGAAACCTCCTGTTCTTCTGGGAGGGCAAAAACCACGAGAGACCGCTCGTTCTCATGTCGCATCAGGACGTTGTCCCCGCGGAGGGAACGTGGGAGCACGCGCCGTTTTCCGGTGACATTGCCGGCGGAAAGGTCTGGGGCCGCGGCGCTTCGGACACAAAGTGCAGCGTCATGGGGTTTTTCCAGGCGTGTGAGGAACTGCTGCGCGAGGGATATGTCCCCGAACAGGATGTATATCTGTCCTCGTCCTGCACGGAGGAATTTGCCGGGCCCGGCTGCGGCAAGCTCGTGGACGAGCTGCGGCGGCGCGGCGTGAGGCCGTTCCTCGTCTGCGACGAGGGCGGCGGCATCATTTCCGAGCCCATCGGCGGCATTCACGGCAATTTTGCGATGCTCGGCGTGTTTGAAAAGGGAAAGGCGGACGTGCGCTTCACGGCGCGGTCCGGCGGCGGCCACGCGAGCGCGCCGCCGAAAAACTCGCCCGTGGCGCGGCTCGCGGCGTTCGTGGACAGCATGGAAAAGCACCCGCCCTTCCGGAAAAAGTTTGAGCCGGAGGTGAGCGCGATGTTTGCCCGCCTCGCGGCGTACGCGCCCTTTGGACTGCGGCTGCTGTTCGGCAATCTCTGGCTTTTCGCGCCGCTTATGAAGCACGTCATGCCTGCGCTCTCGCCGCAGGCTGGCGCGATGCTGCGCACGACGGCGGCCTTTACGATGCTCTCCGGCTCGGACGCCTGCAACGTGCTGCCGCAGGAGGCGAGCGTGTGGGCCAATCTCCGGTTCATCCCGCACCAGGGCATGGACGAGAGCCTGGCGCTCATCAAAAAGCGCGCCGAAAAGTTCGGTCTCGAAACCGAAGTTCTCTCCGTGAGCGACTATTCCGCTCCGGCGGATATCCGCGGCGAGGCGTGGCGCCGCGTGACCGATACGATCGCCGAAGTGTTCCCCGGTCTTGCCTGGAGCCCGTATGTTATGACCGGCGCGACGGACGCAAAGAACTATCAGGCGATCTGTGACAACTGCATCCGCTTTGCCCCGGTGATTTACGGTCCCGAACAAATGCGCGGCATGCATGGCGTCAACGAGAATATCGAAACGGCGTGTTTGCCGGGCGCGGTGGACTTTTACAGGGCGCTCATTGGCAATAATCGCTGAAATCGCAATTTGGAAACGATTTTTTACCCCGAATCTATTGCATAATTAAATCAATCGGGCTATATTACAACCGATGAGAAATCATTCGGAAAGGGTGAAGTTATACTATGGCAGGAGCACACAGAATCGGCATCCTGACGAGCGGCGGCGACGCCCCCGGCATGAACCCCGCGATCCGCGCCATCGTGCGCACGGCCGGCGCCGAGGGGATCACCTGCATCGGCATCCGCCGCGGCTATGCCGGACTTATCAACGGCGACGTTTTTGAGCTGACCGGCAACGACGTGGACGGCATTGCCCGCCGCGGCGGCACCATTCTCTATACCGCCCGCAGCGAGGAATTCCGCACGGACGCCGGTGTTGACAAGGCGGCGAAGGTCTGCAAATATCTCGGCATCGACGGTCTCATTACCATCGGCGGCGACGGCACGTACCGCGGCGCACTGGAGCTTGCCCGCCGCGGCGTTCGCGTCGTGGGCATCCCCGCGACGATCGATAACGATATGGGCTGCACCGAGTATACCATCGGCTTTGACACCGCATGCAACACCGCGATCGAAGCCATCGACAAGCTGCGCGATACCGGGCAGAGCCACGAGCGTGTCTCCGTCGTGGAGGTTATGGGCCGCAACGCCGGCCATCTCGCGCTCTACACCGCCATGGCCGCCGGCGCCTCTGCCGTGCTGCTTCCCGAAAAGGAAGTCGATCTTGAGCATGACGTGATCGATGTGATCCGCCGCGGCTGCATCCACGGCCGCCGCCACCACATCGTCGTCGTCGCCGAGGGTGTTGGCCATGTCCACGAGTACGCGAAGACGATCGAGGAAGAGACCGGGCTCGAGACCCGCGTGACGGTCCTCGGCTATATCCAGCGCGGCGGCGCGCCGAGCGGACGTGACCGCGTGTCCGCCGCCATGATGGGCGTGCGCGCGATCGACGTGCTCAAGTCGGATGCGTCGAGCCGCGTCATCGTTGAGCGGAACGGCCGCTTTGAGGACATGGACATCGAGGAAGCGCTCCAGATGAAACGCGAGCTTGATGAGGAGATGTTTGTTGCCTGCAACCGCATCGATACCTCCTACCAGTACCATCACAAAACAAACGCCTGAACCGGGGAACATCCTCCGGACAGCATACAAACAAAACATGCGGTGTCTCTGTATGGGAGACACCGCACTTTTTACCGGAGAATCTATGAAGAAATTTATCGGAAACAAGGACTTTTACAGGCTGGTCGCGGCGCTCGCGCTGCCGCTGCTGCTTCAGAACGCCGTATCGACGTTTGTGAATCTGCTCGATAACCTTATGGTCGGGCGCATCGGCACGGAATCGATGTCGGGCGTGTCCATCGTCAACCAGCTTCTCTTTGTATATAACCTCTGTCTTTTCGGCGGCAGCGGCGGCGCGGGCATTTTCGGCGCGCAGTTTTACGGCCGCGGCGACTATGACGGCGTCCGGCATACGCTGCGCTTCAACATTCTGCTCTGCGCCGGGTTTACGGTGCTTGCCGCGGCGCTGCTCGCACTCATCCCGGATACGCTCATCAGCGCATTCCTGCACGAGGCGGGCACCGGCGGCGATCTTGCGCTCACGCTCGCCGAGGGAAAGGACTATCTCCGCATCATGCTCTTCGGTCTGCCGGCGTTTTGCCTTACGACGGCGTATGTAAGCATACTGCGCGTCACCGGCGACAACCGCCTGCCGATGAAGGCGAGCATTGCGGCGATTTTCGTCAATCTCGCCTTCAACTATCTTCTTATCTACGGCAAGCTCGGCTTTCCCGCGCTCGGCGTCCGCGGCGCGGCCGCTGCGACGGTGCTCTCGCGCTATGTGGAGCTTGGGCTGGTTTTGCGCGGCACCCACGGGAAAAGGACCCCGCCGGAGTTTATCCGCGCTCTGTACCGCGGTTTTTCGATCCCGCGGCAGCTCACCGGACAGATCATCCGCAAGGGCATGCCGCTGCTCGTGAACGAGATGTTCTGGTCGCTCGGCATGACGATGCTCACGCAGTGCTACTCCTACCGCGGACTGGACGCCGTTGCCGCGCTGAACATCAACTCCACGGTGCTCAACCTTTTCAACACCGTCATCTTCACGATGGGCAACACCGTCGGCATCGTCATCGGCAACCTGCTCGGCGCGGAGGAGTATGACCGCGCGCGGGATTACTGTCCGAAGCTGGCCGCGCTCAGCTGCGCGGCGAGCGCGGCGGTCGGAGCCGTGCTGTTCCTCGTCGCGCCGTATGCCCCGCGGCTCTACAATACCTCCCATGAGATCATGACGCTCGCCGCGTCGCTCATGCGCATCTGCGCGTGTATGCTGCCGGTCCACGCCATTGTGAACGCCTCGTACTGGACCATCCGCGCCGGAGGCCGGACGTACATCACCATGCTCTCGGACAGCGTGTTCACCTGGGCCGTGTCGGTGTCGGCCGCATGGGTGCTTATCCACAAAACGGGTCTGCCGCTCGTGGAGGCGTACCTCTTTGTGAATCTCGCCGACCTTATCAAAATGGCCATCGGCATCGTGCTTCTCCGCCGCGGCATCTGGGTGCGCAACATCGTCACCGGCGAGAAAATCGCAGCCGAAAGCACGGCGGGCTGATTTCCGGTTGTATTCTTCACCGTTTCGGTGTAAAATCGTTTCAATGAGGTGAGAACAATGCATCGAATCGGTGTTTTTGACAGCGGCATCGGCGGCCTTACGGTGCTGCGCCAGCTTCGGCGGGCGTTCCCGCGGCTGGATATGGTATATCTCGGCGACACCGCCCGCGTCCCCTACGGCGGGCGTTCGGTCGAAACGATCACGCACTATGCCGAGGACGACGTGCGCTTCCTGCTCCGCAAGGACGTGGAGATGATCGTCATCGCCTGCGGCACGGTGAGCTCCAACTCGCTCGGCGCGCTGCGCGAAAAATTCGATCTGCCGATCTGCGGCGTGATCGAAAGCGCCGCAAAGCTCGCGGCGAGCGTGACGAAAACGCGCGCGGTCGGCGTCATCGGCACGCAGGCGACGGTGAAAAGCGGAGCATACGAAACGAGCATCCGCGCCATAGACCCCGGCGTGCGCGTCATCTCCCGCGCCTGCCCGCTTTTCGTGCCGCTCGTGGAAAACGGCATCGCGCCGGACGATATCGTCGCGGAGACGGTCTGCTCGCGGTACATGGAAGCGTTTGACGGCGAGAATATCGACGCTCTCATCATGGGCTGCACGCATTACCCCGTGTACCGTCCGGCGCTCGAAAAGCGTCTGCCCGGCGTGCGCATGATCGACGTCGGCGAGGCGCTCGCCGACGCGCTGCGGCCGCTTTTCGCCGAAGGCCGCGGCGCCGGAGCGACCGAGTATTACGTCACGGAGCGCAGCGCCGCCTTCGACGAGATCGTGCGCGTGATGGACGGCGCGCTCGACCCCGCGGCTATCCGCGTGGAGAACGCTTTTATCTTGTAAAACAAAGAAGTGAGCCGTTTTCGTTAACGAAAACGGCTCATTTTGTGCAGAAACCGACCGAAAAATACACTTGACGAACACGCCGGCGTGTAATATAATTTTTTTATCAATATGGTGGGAAATTCAACAAAAGAGATATAAAATGTGGAGGAGTTAGCATGGATAAACAGACAAAATCCAATATGCCGCTCGACGAGAGCAAGCTATCTTTTGAGATCCCCCGCACGGACGAGCCGAGAGAAAAGATCCTCAAGCTCGGCGCCATGATCACCGACCGCATGGGCGCGAAGATCACGGGCAACGACCCCGAATACTGGGGTCTGGCCGGCGTCGTTACGGACGAAATGGCGGATGTGGCGCTGAAGATGAAGGTCCGCAAGCCGAAAACCACCGCGCAGATCGCCGCCATCACCGGCAAGAGCGAAGAAGAGCTGGAAAAGCTGCTCACCGAGATGGCGTACATCGGCCTTGTCGAGTACAACTGGGAGAATCTGGACGGGAAGAACCCGAACCACGAAAAGCGCTGGACGCTGCCGCAGTTCGTGCCGGGCAGCGCGGAATTTTTGAATATGCGCGCCTCGCAGATCGACGAGCATCCGGAGGTCGCGGCGTTCTTTGAGCGCATGACGTTCCTGCCGCTCGAAAAGGTCACGCCGATGGTGCCTCCCGGAGGCGCCGGCATCGGCATGCACGTCATCCCGGTGGAAAAGGCGATCGAAACGGAGAACAAATCCGTTTCCATCGAGCATATTTCCCACTGGCTGAAGAAGTACGACGGCGTTTACGCCGCCTCGCCCTGCTCCTGCCGTATGTCGCGCGCCAAGCTCGGCGAGGGCTGCGGCGACGATCCGCAGGACTGGTGCATCGCCGTGGGCGATATGGCGCGCTACGTTGTCGAAACCGATCGCGGCCGCTACATCACCTATGACGAGGTGCTGGAAATTCTGCACAAGGCCGAGGAAAACGGCTTTGTCCACGAGATCACGAACATTGACGGCGAGGAGAAGATCATCGCCATCTGCAACTGCAACGTGAACGTCTGCAACGCTCTGCGCACGAGCCAGCTCTTCAACACGCCGAACCTCTCGCGCAGCGCCTACGTTGCGAAGGTCGAGAGTGAAAACTGCGTCGCGTGCGGCCGCTGCGTGGAGACCTGCCCGGCCGGCGCGGTGAAGCTCGGTCAGAAGCTCTGCACGAAGGACGGCCCCGTCGAGTATCCGCGCCACGAGCTGCCGGACGAGACCGCCTGGGGCCCCGATAAGTGGGATATCAACTACCGGGACAACAACCGCGTCAACTGCTACGATACCGGCACGTCCCCGTGCAAAACGGCCTGCCCGGCGCACATCGCCGTGCAGGGCTATCTCAAGCTCGCCGCGCAGGGCAAGTACCGCGAGGCGCTTCAGCTCATCAAGCGTGAAAACCCGTTCCCGGCCGTGTGCGGCCGCATCTGCAACCGCCGCTGCGAGGACGCCTGTACCCGCGGCACGGTCGATCAGGCCGTCGCCATCGATGAGGTCAAGCGCTTCATTGCCCAGCAGGATCTCGAAGCCGCCACGCGCTTCATCCCCGAAAAGGTCATCCCCAAGGTCGTGGGCGGGTTTGAAGAAAAGATCGCCGTCATCGGCGCCGGCCCGGCGGGTATGTCCTGCGCGTATTACCTCGCCGAAAAGGGCTATAAGCCCACCGTGTTCGATAAGGCGTCCCGTCCCGGCGGCATGCTGATGAACGCCATCCCGAACTTCCGCCTGGAAAAGGACGTTGTGGAGGCCGAGATCGACATTCTGCGCGAAATGGGCGTGGAGTTCCGCTGCGGCGTGGACGTCGGTAAGGACGTCACCATTCCGGAGCTGCGCGCGCAGGGCTACAAGGGCTTCTATATCGCCGTCGGCCTGCAGGACGGCGGACGTCTGCGCGTTCCCGGCGACGACGCCGAGGGCGTGCTCTCCGGCGTAGACTTCACGAAGAAGGTCAATCTCGAACCCGATACGAAGCTTGCCGGCAAAGTCGTCGTCATCGGCGGCGGCAACATCGCCTCCGACGTTGCGCGCACCGCCGTGCGCTGCGGCGCGGAGAGCGTCACGCTCTACTGCCTGGAGGGCTACGACGAAATGCCCATGGGCGAAGAGGACCGCACCGAATGCGAGCGCGACGGCATCACCGTCCGCGCCGGCTGGGGTCAGACCGAGATCGTCACCGAAAACGGCAAATGCGCCGGCATAAAGTTCCGCAGGTGCCTGTCCGTGAAAAACGCCGAGGGCCGCTTTGCCCCGACGTTTGACGACGGCGAAACCGAGGAAGCCGCCTGCACCACGGTGCTCTACTGCATCGGCCAGCACGCCGACTGGGGCGAGCTGCTCGCCGGTACGAAGGTGGAGTTCAACCCGAACGGCACCGTCAAGGCCGACCCGCTGACATACCAGACCGCCGAGCCGGACATCTTCGTCGGCGGCGACGCCTACACCGGCCAGAAATTCGCCATCGACGCCATTGCCGCCGGCAAGGAGGGCGCCGTGTCCCTGCACCGCTTCGTGCAGCCGAACACGAGCCTCACCATCGGCCGCAACCGCCGCCAGTTCATCGAGCTTGATAAAACGAATGCCCTCATCGACATCAACAGCTTTGACAACACGCCGCGCCAGCGTCCCGGCTACAACGAGGAGCTTCGCCGCACAATGAAGGACGGCCGCGAGTGCTTCACCGAGGAGCAGGTCAAGGCCGAAACCGCGCGCTGCCTCGGCTGCGGCGCGAGCGTCGTCGACCCGAACAAGTGCATCGGCTGCGGCGTATGCACCACGCGCTGCGGCTTTGACGCCATCCATCTCCACCGTGAGCGTCCCGAGTGCAGCACCATGGTGCGCAGCGAGGACAAAATGAAAGCGATCCTCCCGTATATGCTCAAGCGCGCCGTGAAGATCAAGCTCAAGGGGAAAAAGGGCTGATATGCACGAGCTGGGGATCGTATTCCACATGATAAAAACCGTCGGGCGCATCGCGGAGGAAAACGCTCTTACGAGCGTTTCCTCCGTCACGCTCGAGCTTGGCGAGGTATCCGGCGTCATTCCGCACGAGCTTACGTCCTGCTGGGACTGGGCCGCTGCGCAAACGGAGATTCTGAAGGGCGCGGAGCTTAAGATCGAGACCATCCCCGCCGTGACGCTGTGCGAGAGCTGCGATCACACGTATCCGACCGTCCCGCAGGGGCGCATATGCCCGCGGTGCGGCAGCGGAGAGACCGTGCTCGTGCGCGGAAACGAGATCAATCTCAAAGAAATCGAGGCCTGCTGAAATGGATAGTGTACGCATCATAGAAATCAAGGAGAGCGTTTTTGCCGACAACGACCGCGAGGCCGACCGCGTCCGCGCAAGGCTCAAGGAGGAAAAGACGTTCCTTCTCAATCTCATGTCCTCGCCGGGCTCGGGCAAGACGACGACGCTTCTGCGCACGATCGAGCGCTTGAAGGACGATCTTCGCATCGGCGTTATGGAAGCGGACATCGATTCCTCCGTGGACGCCGAGACCATCGCCCGCACGGGTGTGAAGAGCATACAGCTCCACACCGGCGGCATGTGCCATCTGGACGCCGGGATGACCGAGCAGGGACTTCGCGAGCTGGGCACGGCGGACGTCGATCTCGCGGTGCTCGAGAATGTCGGCAATCTTGTCTGCCCGGCGGAGTTTGATACCGGCGCGGTGAAAAACGCAATGATCCTCTCCGTACCGGAGGGACACGATAAGCCGCTCAAATATCCGCTCATCTTCACCGTGTGCGACGCGCTCATCATCAACAAGATCGACGTGCTGCCATACTTCGATTTTGATATGGACAAGGTGCGCGAGTACGCGCTGCGGCGCAACCCCCGCCTGGAGATCTTCCCGATCTCCGCCAAGACCGGGGAGGGCGTCGGGGCGTGGACAAGCTGGCTCAAAAAGCAGGTCCGGGACTGGACGGAGGAATAAGAAAAGCGGAGCAGCCGTTTTACTGGCTGCTCCGCTTTTTGTCGGAGACAAGAATTATTTGACTTCCGCGGTCGTCTGTGCCATGACGGTCAGAGCCTCGAGCACATCGGCCTTCTGGCTCTCCTCATAGTAAGTGCCGGTGTAGATGTAGAGGTAAGCGCCGGTCACGGCGTAGAGCGTGATCTGATCCGTGGGCGGGATGGAGAGGATCACATCACGGCCTCCGGCGTTGTCGATGTCCGCCTGCGTGAGGACGCCCTGTTCGAGAAGAAGGTCGAGCATCTCGTCGTTGAAGCGCGTGACCGTCTCGGTGCAGATCACGCTCCTGCCGTTGATCGAGCGGAGCTCGGCGCGGAGGATCTCAATGTTGGGGAACGATTCGGTGATGCCGTCCGTGAGCTTGTTCATATACTTTTCCGTGAATTTGCCGCTGTAGGTGCCGGACTGCTGGACGTTGATGTTGACCGCTTCCCCGGTTCCCAGCGTATCGCTGTAATAGATGATGAGCGGGGAGGTGCCGTCCGAGCCGGTCCACTTGCCGGCGGGGTACTGCACCGAAAACGTGCTGTTGCCGACCGTTTCCAGCGTCATGGAGGAGAGATCGACCTTCTCAAGCGGGGGATAATCCTCTTCGTTTACCGCGCCGCATCCGGCGAAAATCAGGCAGAGCATCAGACAGACGGCGGCGGCTGCCGCAAAAAACTTTCTTTTCATAGCTATCACTCCTTTGCCGAGTGACACGATTTTACCATACCGCCGGGGAAAAGACAACCTTTATCCCACCGTCTCGCCGAGCTTCCCGGCGAGCTTTGCGAGCGGCTTTACCTTCCAGCGCAGCACCATGCCGAGCGCCGCGCCGACGAGAGCCTGCAAAATCTGGTAGGGGAGCTTCGCGATCGCCGCGGCGGGCGTTGCGTAGATGAAAGCGCGGCCGAGCGAGTAGCCGGCGACCATGATCACCGCGCCGAGCAGCACGCCGATGAGCGACGCGGCCACGGGCTTCTCCTTCAGCATCCGGTGGGCGCAGAGCGAAATGACGACCGCCTGCAAGCCGTGCGTGACGAGCGAGACGAACATCGGCGTCGGATAGAAGAAGAAGTCGCCGAGGAACGCGCCGACGCCGCCGACGCAGAACGCCCCCAGCGGGTCGAGGATCAGCGCGGCAAAGCAGATGATCACGTCGTTCAGATAGAGGTGCCCGCCCGGTACCGGAACGCTGAACACGCTCATGCTCATAACGATATTCATTGCCATCAGCAGCGCCGTCGTGCAGAGCCAGCGCGTGCCGTATTTTTTCTTCGTTGCCATGGCAGGATTCTCCCTTGCTTTTTCTTTGTCCTTAGCATACAATATTCTGGATATATTAAAATACCCAGAAAAGGAGAAAATAATAATACCAGATGAAACGGGAGAACGAACACCGTCCGGCCTATCTGCGTCTGTACGAGCGCCTGCGCGGGGAGATCGTGCGCGGAGACTACCCCTTCGGCGCGCGAATGCCGTCCAAGCGGCAGCTTGCCGAGGAGGAGGGCCTGAGCGTCGTCACGATCGAGCACGCCTACGCGCTATTGACGGACGAGGGGTATCTCGAAGCGCGCCGCCGCAGCGGGCACTATGTACAGTTTCACGATACGGACGGCTTTGTGCCGAGCGCGCCGGTGAAACCGGCGGCGATCCCGGCGGGGGAGAGGGCGGACTTCCCGTTTTCGGTGCTCTCGCGGGTGATGCGCCGCGTCATCAGCGAGTACGGCGAGCAGCTTCTGGAAAAAAGCCCGAACAACGGCTGCGCCGCGCTGCGGCAGGCGATCTCGCGCTATCTCGCGCGCAGCCGCGGCATCCGCGTGAAGCCGGGGCAGATCTTCGTCGGCTCCGGCGCGGAGTACCTTTACGGGCTGATCGTGCAGCTTCTCGGCGCGCAGCGCATATATGCCGTGGAAAACCCGTCGTATGAGAAGATCGCGCTGGTTTACCGCGCGCACGGCGCGGCGCTGGAGCTGCTGCCGCTCGGCGCAGACGGCATACAAAGCCCGGCGCTGGCCGGAACGCGCGCCTCCGTGCTGCACATCACGCCCTACCGCAGCTTTCCGAGCAACGTAACGGCGTCCGCAGCCAAGCGGCGTGAGTATATCCGCTGGGCCGCCGAGCCGGGACGGTACATTGTCGAGGATGATTTCTCCTCGGAGTTTACGGTTGCGTCCAAGCCGGAGGAGACGGTGTTCTCGCTCGCCGAGAGCGGGAACGTGATCTACCTGAACACGTTCTCGCAGACGGTCGCGCCGTCGCTGCGCATGGGCTATATGGTGCTCTCGGAAAAGCTCGCGGCGCAGTATGCCGAGCGCATCGGGTTTTATTCCTGCACCGTACCGCTCTTTGAGCAGCTCGTGCTCGCGGAGCTTCTGGAGAGCGGCGACTACGAGCGCCACATCCGCCGCACGCGGCGCGCTCTCCGCCGTCGGGCGGAAAAATAAAAGTACGGCGCCGCCCACGACGGAAACGAGAAGGGCGGCGTCCGGCATTTTGCCGGGCATGAAGCATAAAATTGGTTCCACCAATTTGTGCATTTCTCCGGTTTTGTTTCGTTTTGAAAAAATAGCTTGCATCTTCGCGGGATAGGTGTATACTGCGGATCAAGAGGTAGTACCAATTTGAATAAAATGAAAAAATGGTTCGATGAATCTGAAGGACGAACGGAGGCTTTCCTTTTCCCGGAAGCCGGTGTATAATATGTCATCCCACCAATCCGGAGATGGAGGATATTACTATGTACATGCCGAACGCGCCCTTCGCTTTCAAGGAGAATAAAAACGTCCACAACCTTCTTTCCTATATTTCCCGAAAAGAACTCTCCGTCGGCGATCGTCTCCCGCCGGAGCGTGAGCTTGCCGAACAGCTCGGCGTTGGACGCAACTCTCTGCGTGAGGCGCTGAAAGTTCTGGAGGCCATGGGTGTCGTGGAGATCCGTCACGGCAGCGGCATTTTCCTGCGGAAAGAGGACACGCAGCCGGGCGACGGCAGCGCCTTCTGGCTCATGATCCACAAGGACGAGATACTGAACATCCTCACAGTACGGGAAGCGCTTGATCTCAAGGCCATCGACCTTATACCGGAAGAAGAGTATCCCAAGCTCCGCGACGATATGAAAGCGTGCATTGCCGCCGTTCGCCGGACGGGGCTGACGAACGAGGATATGCTCCGGCACGACCTCGAATTCCACAACATCATCCGCCGCGCCGCCAGAAACGACATTCTTCTGAATATCTGCGTCACGCTGACCGGTACGATCTACGACGAGCGTCGGGTGCTTTTCACCCACACGAACTATGTGGAGCAGTCGCTCTGGGAGCACAACCAGATCGCCAACGCTTTCGGCTCCGGCGACGTTAACCAGATCAAGCAGGCCTATATTGCCCATCTTGCCACCACCCGCTCAAGCATAGAGCTTGCCGAGGGCTGAAAATGGCCGATAGGCGCTGTCGGCACGGCAAGCCTTACACCAAGTCATCCTACCAATTTTGCAAAATGATAACGGAGGAACAATCATGAAGGAGATCACCGATCTTCAGCGCGAGATGCTGAAAAAGTACCGTCTGGACGCCATGGTCACCATGACGCCGGAAAACATCACCTACGTCACCGGCGCCTATATCCCCACACAGGTCACCGTCCGCAGCCGCAAGGTGATTCACATCATCACAGAGAAGAACGACCCCGTCGTTATTGTGGTGAACATTGAAGAGCCGATCATGCGTGCGCAGAGCTGGATGGAGCAGAAGAGCATCATCAGCTATAACGAATTTACGCAGGACCCGATGATGATCGCTGTCGATAAGCTCAAAGAGTTCGGAATGGAAACGAAGCGCATCGGCATGGAGCTTTCCTATCTCTCCGCCATCGACATGGAGCTGATGCACAGAGAACTGCCGCATGCCGAGATCGTCAACGCGGACGCCGCGTATGAAGAGATGCGCTTCATCAAAATGCAGTTTGAGCTTGACCGCATCATCTCCCTCGGCGCCAATATCGAGGAGGTCATCTACGGCGCCTTTGCCAGCGCCCGTGCCGGTATGACCGAAAAGGACATTTACCGCTTTATCTCCAACGGCTTTGCCGAGATCGCAAAGGGCGACAAGATGTCCATGCCGATGGTCGGCTCCGGCGTGCGCAGCTGCCTGCTCAACGGCGAGCCCACCGACAAGGTGCTCGAAAAGGGCGACATCGTCCGCGTGGACGTGATGGGCACGAAGGACAACTATTACTGCGACTGCTGCCGCACGGCGGTCGTCGGCACGCCGACCGAGCACCAGGCGGAGACCTGGAGCAAGCTCGTCAAGGCGCATGACGATGCCATTGCCCAGATCAAGCCGGGCGTGAGCACCAAGACGATCTACGATAACTTTGCCAGACAGTTCACCGAATGGGGCTTCAAGCCCGTCGCGTTCATCGGCCACGGTCTCGGTCTTACGCTGCACGAGGAGCCGTACATCAACACCTACAAGGACACAATCCTGCGCGAGAACATGGTTCTCTGCGTCGAGCCGATCCACGTGATCGACGGCGAATGCGGCTACCAGCTCGAAAACGAGGTCCTTGTCACGGCGGACGGTCACCGGATGATCACCGGCACGCGCCATCCGTACCAGCAGCTCGCCACCATCCGCGCGGACTGACCCGAAAACCGGAAAAGGGAGGATGCATCCATGAAAATCGCCGTACTGGGCGGCGGACACGGCGGCTATGCCGCCGCGGCCGACCTTACGCTGCGGGGGTACGAAGTGTGCCTGTTCACCTTCTCCACCGCGCGCGTGGAAACGCTGCATGCCAATGATAACGTGATATCCTATACCGGCGTCTGGGGCGAGGGCAGCTGCCGCGTCGCCCATGTGTCAAACTCCATGGAGGAGGCCGTTTCCGGCGCCGATCTCGTCGTGATGAATGTCCCCGGCACCGGTCACGAGCGCTATCTCAACGCCATGAAGCCGTATCTGCGCGGCAACACCGTGCTCTATATGAATCCCGGTCACACCGGCGGCGCGCTGCGTGCGGCGCACATTTTAGGGCGCGGGCGCATCGCGGAGGCGAACACGCTCAGCTACATTGCCCGCAAAACCGGTGAAACGGCCGTGCACGTCAGCAGCAGCGACAAGCCCGTTACCGTCGGCGTGTTCCCGGCAAAGGATACCGAAGCCGTGCTGGAGGTCATCCGCAAGGCGTATCCGTATGTCGTCGCAGGCCGCGATGTGCTGGAGTCCTCGCTCTGCAACATCAACGCCATGTTCCATCCGCCGGGCGTCGTGCTCAACGCCGGATGGATCGAGCATACCGGCGGCGACTTCCGCTTCTACTATGACGGCGTGACCCCCGCCATCGGCAAGGTCATCCGCATGGTGGACGAGGAGCGTCTGGCCGTTGCGAAGGCGTACGGGCTCGAGCTCGACAATTTCTGCACCGTGCTCTACAACGCCGAATCCACCACGAAGGAGGCGGCGGAGGCCAACGATCCCTACAAGGCCTGCCAGGAGAGCGAAGCCAACAAGTTCATCAAAGCTCCCCCCTCGCTCGACCATCGGTACATGCACGAGGACATCGGCTCCGGCCTTCTCCCGATCGCGGAGCTGGGCCGTCTGGCCGGCGTCCCCACGCCGATCACGGATGCGCACGTCACCCTGTCCGAGGCCATGATGGGCCGGGATTACCACGCCGAGGGCGTCAATCTGGAAAAGATGGGGCTGGAGAGAAAGAGCGTATCGCAGGTTCTTGACTACGTTGCGCGCGGCTGACAAATCGGAAAGGATATCGGAAAAATGAAAATCGAATCGTATAAAATTTATAAGGTGAGCATCCCCACGCGCCGCCGCCACACCTGGGCGAGCAGCACCGCCGACGTCGGGCAGGGCTGGGTCATTCTGGAAGTCAAGACCGACGACGGCATCGTCGGCTACGGCGAAGCCACCACCATGCCGGAGTGGGGCGGCGATTTCGGCCGCTACTACGGCGAGTCGTACGAGACGACCGAGGTCGTCATCCGCGACAACCTCTTCCCCGCTATCATGGGCATGGATCCCTTTGATATCGACCTCGTCCATCACAGGATGGACAAAGCCATCCGCGGCTTTGTTTACGCCAAGGCCGCCATCGACATCGCGCTCTACGACATCATGGGCAAAGCGCTCAACAAGCCCGTTTACAAGCTGCTCGGCGGTCAGCACCGCAAGGCCATCCCCATCGCGCACAGTCTCGGCGTCGTTCTCGATATCGATGCCGCCGTGGATGAGGCGGTCGCCGCCTGCGGCGAGGGCATCAAGACCATCAAGATGAAGGGCGGTCTCGATCCCGTGCGCGACATGGAGCTGATGGAAAAGCTCCGCAAGGCCGTCGGGCCGAACATTAACATCCTCGTGGACGCCAACCAGGGCTACCCCACCGCCAAGGACGCGATCAAGTGGGGCAAGCGGATGGATCGCTTTGATCTCCAGTATCTGGAGCAGCCGGTCGAGGGCTTTGATCAGCTGCGCGAGGTGACGCGCATGCTCGAGGTGCCCGTGTGCGCCGATGAGAGCTGCTGGACGCCGACTGACGCGCTCGACATTGTGGCGAAGCACGCGGCGGACTACATCTCCATCTACGTCACCAAGGCCGGCGGTCTGTATCCGGCGCGCACCGTTGCGAAAATTGCCGAGTGCGCCGGTATCCGCTGCAATGTGAACGGCTCCGGCGAGTTCGGCATCGGCACCGCCGCCAACCTGCATATGGCGTGCTGCGGCGCGAATATCGACCTTGCCTCTGTCTTCCCGATCACCCACGTCGAGGGCTGCCCGGAACAGACAAAGGTTGCCGCGCGCTGGTATATGGACGATATTATCACGAAACCGTTCCGGTATGACGACGGCTGCCTTCTCGTCCCCGACGGGCCGGGACTTGGCGTCGAGATCGACCGCGAAAAGCTCAAAAAATACAGCGAAACCAGATAACTCCTCTCAAAAAGCGGAAGCGCCGGTCGCACAGACTGGCGCTTCCTTTTTACAGCACGGTTATAACAGGTATTTCTCCATCGCCCAGGCGGCGCCGTCGGCGTCGCAGTGGGGGGCGATAACGTCCGCGGCGGCCTTCACGCTGTCCGGCGCGTTTGCCATCGCTATGCCGAGCCCGGCCCAGCGCAGCATGGCAATGTCGTTTTCGCCGTCGCCGATGGCGACGGTCTCCTCGCGCGGAATGCCGAGAAGCTCCGCGGCACGGGCCAGTCCGCTGCCCTTGTTCACGCCCGGCGGCACGATCTCCAGCGCCTCCGGGCTGGACGTGAAGCAGTCGATCGGACAGGGGGGATCGGCGTGCAGCGTCTTCCCGGCGCGCCGGACGGCCACCGGCAGGCCGAGCAGCAGTATTTTATATATCCCTTCGCGCGCGATCGCTTCGGGGGCGGGCAGAAGCCGCGGCGAGCACGAGGAACGCTGCGCGTAGATCTCCGAGGCTGTGTTTTCCCGGTCGGTGTAGATTCCGCTGCGGCCGTAGACGATGGCGGCGCTCGCCCTCCGCCGGCACCAGCGGAGCAGCGTGAGCGCGTCCGCCTCGTCCATGAGAGTCTCGGCAAGCGTTTCACCGGTCATGCAGCTTTGCACCAGCGCGCCGTTTCCGAGAATGAGCGGCACGTCGCCGGGGAAAAGCTCTCTCGCGATCTCGGCGCTGCCGCCGAGCCGCCCGGAGGCGAGCGTTACGAATTTGCCTGAGTCATATACGGCGCGGATCGCCTCGCGCGTGTGTGCCGATACATTTCGATCGGAATTCGTGAGTGTGAGATCGTAATCGGCGGCCATCAAAGCGTATGCCATGAAAATCGGCCTCCCTTCTGCGCCGAAGTATAACGGACGGCATGCCGGAATGTCAAGAGCGGGGCGATTTACGAATGGCGAAGCATGTGGTATAATGACCGCGAAACATCCACAGGAGGAAAAACGATGATAAAGCTGGAAATGGAACTTTCCGATATCGATTATGAGGTCCTGGTAAAGGAGATCCTCCCCAAAGTCGCCGACCGGCTCAGGCAGAACGGCAGTCCGCTTGCGCCGCTCCTCTCCGGCGGTATGGCGGCAAACGTCCTGCTCCATGCCTCCGACAGCGTGCGCGACCGTATGGCCGCGGAGATCCTCAACGCCGCCGCGCCGCGCCTGAGCGAAACGCTTGAAAAGCTCGCCGCGGATAACGGCGTCCCCTGCAAGGTGCAGGGAATGCGTGCGTCCGCCGTGCAAAAATAAAGGGCAGCCCCCGAAAGCCAAGGCTTTCGGGGGCTGCGCCATTTTTTTCAGACGGAACAAAAATCCCCGGAGACCGAGATCTCCGGGGAAAAATGCCGTATCCGGATCATCGTCCCGCCACTTTTGAGGGGCGTCAGACGAAGGCAGGGATAAGCGGGGGCAAGCTGTTACACGATGCGGCGGGCCGCGACAAGACGCATACCGGCGGTGCTGCTGAGAGACTGGATGCTCACAACGGCGCCGGAGTATGGCGCATGGATGAAGTTGCCGCCGCCGATGTAGAGCGCGGCGTGCCAGATATTGTACACGCTGCTGCCGAAGAGCAGGATGTCGCCGGGCTGCAGGTCGTTGAGATCAACGTCCACGCCGTTGTAGTACATATTCTGCGCCACGCGGTTGAGCGAGTAGCCGTGCTGACCGTAGGAGTAGTATACGAGACCGGAGCAGTCAAAGCCGACTTCGGGAGAGGTGCCGCCCCAGACGTAGGGCACGCCGAGATACTGCATCGCGGTATCCACGATCGCCTGCGCTGCGGAGGCGTTATGCGTGAAGCTCGGCGCGGCGGGCGCTTCCTCTGCCGGCGTTTCCACGGCGGGAGCCTCGGCCGGGGTCTCCGGCTGCGCCTGCGCGGGAGGATCGAGCGGCGTCACATCGGTAACGGTATTTTCGGTGGTGTCCGGGGTCTGCGGCTCAGAGTAGATCGTGCCGTCCTCGCCGGACACGGTCGCGGCGGAGATGGTGTAGGTCTTGGAGGTGCCGTTGAGCACGACGTAATCGCCGTAGATGTAACCGGTGCTGCCGTTATACACACATTCGTACCAGGACCCGCAGACGCCGTTCACGCGGATGGGCGTGCCGGTCTCCAGCGTTTCGATCACGCTGCTGTAGGTGCTCGGACCGCTGCGGAAGCAGATGCCGGAGCCGAGAACGGTGGCGTTGCTGTCGCCGGACGCGGGAGGCGCAACGTAGGTCTGCGAAGGAGCTTCCTGCACGGGCTGCTGTACGGTATCCTGCGCCGGAGCCTTTTCCGGAACGGACTCAACATTCTCCGGGGACGGGATCTCGTTGAAGAGCAGGTAGTAGGAAGCCATGTAGCCGGTCTTGCCGTTGTAGCTCACCTTGTACCAGCCATAGCCGGCGTCGCCGAGAACGTAAACGGTGGCGCCCTGCGGGGCGGCGTCGATAACATTGCCGTCAAAGCCGCCGCTGTCGCGCAGATTGACTTCGCCCGGCGTTGCGATAAAGGCCTCGCCGGAAATGGCAAACGCGCTGCTTGTGAGCAGAGACGCCGCCAGAAGAAGCGTAACGATAACGGAAAGCAGTTTCTTGCAGTTTTTCATGATCCCCATACCTCTTTTTCTGGTGCCGGTGCGCTGTCTTGGAACTTCAGTCCTTCGTCAGCGCTCGTTCAAGCCAAACGCTCGCCACGTCCATGGCGGCGTACAGGCTGCCTTTTTCGGATTTCTTGACGATGCGGTCACGACTCTTGACCGTCGGGTCGGTGAGCTGCAGCTGGACGCTCACACGGGTGGCGACCTTCAGCTCGCCGGCGCTTTCCGCACCGGCAACCGGCTCGACCGGTTTCGTGTCCATGATCTGCATCATGATGATGTACTTGTCGGACATGCTGCCGTAGTACAGGATGTTGTCCTTGCGGCGGAGCGGGTGCCCCTTGTACATCAGCGCATTCTTAGCGGATGCCAATTCAAATCACCTCGAATTTGTAACCAAAATGTAACACATTGTATCCCGCCTGTCAACATAATCGAAACATTTTTGTGATATAAGCACAGTTTATACCGGGTTTTTCCCATCGGCTACCGTCATTATAACGGAAAAACGACGTATAAAAGTTACAAAACGGCTGCGCGAAGGGGATCGTTCCGCGCAGTCCGGCACAAAAAACGGCAGCAAAACCGGGAAAAACAGCTCTTTGGCGGGGAAAACCGCAGCGCCGGACGGATGGCCGGCGCTGCGGCGGTGTTCGCGGGGGACGGGGTGCTCAGTTGTCCTTGACGGACTCAACGATGCCCTGCGCAAGACCGGCGATGCCCTGGATCTCGGAGGGGATGATGATCTTGGTGGCCTTGCCGTCGGCGGCGGCGGCGAAAGCCTCCAGCGCGCGCAGACGCAGTACCGGATCGGAGGGGGCGGCCTCGTTGAGCAGGCGGATACCGTCGGCGGTCGCCTTCTGCACGGCGAGGATCGCGGCGGCCTGGCCCTCGGCCTCAAGGATCTGCTGCTGCTTCTTCGCGTCGGCGCGGAGAATGGCGGATTCCTTTTCGCCCTCGGCTTCGAGAATGGCGGCGCGCTTTTCACCCTCGGCGCGGAGGATGGCTTCGCGGCGTTCGCGCTCGGCCTTCATCTGCTTTTCCATCGCGCTCTGGATCTCGCGCGGCGGGAGAATGTTCTTGAGCTCCACGCGGTTGACCTTGATGCCCCAGGGGTCGGTCGCCTCGTCGAGAATGACGCGCATCTTGCTGTTGATGATGTCGCGGCTCGTGAGGCACTGGTCAAGCTCAAGATCGCCGATGATGTTGCGGAGCGTTGTGGCGGAGAGCGTTTCAATGGCGACCATCGGCTGCTCGATGCCGTAGGTATAAAGCTTCGGGTCGGTGATCTGGAAATAGACAACGGTGTCGATCTGCATGGTGACGTTGTCCTTCGTGATCACGGGCTGGGGCGGGAAGTCCGCGACCTGCTCCTTGAGCGAGACGCGGCGCGCCACGCGCTCGATGAACGGCAGCTTCACATGGAGACCCTTGCCCCAGGTGGTGCTGTACGCGCCGAGACGCTCGATGACGTAAGCCTGCGCCTGCTGTACAACGCACAGGTTCGTGATGATAAGTATGAGCACGAGAATGAGAATGATGCCCAATACGATCATGGTTTTATCCTCCTAAATAAAAATAAAGTACGGTGGGAAACGCCTGCGGGGAAAGGAAAGACTATTGTCCGGCGCGCTCCACGACGAGCTTTACGCCCGCGATGGCGCGCACGGTGACACGTTCGCCGCTTTCGATGGCGACGGCGTCGTCGGCGCTGCGCGCGGTCCACACAACGCCGTCGAGCTGTACGGCGCCGGTGGCGGCAAGATTGTCGATGCGCTCGGTGACAACGGCGGTGCGGCCGATGCTGCGGTCGGCGTTGGTGGCAACGCTCCGGCTGTCCACATACCGCTTCACGAGCGGCCGCGTGAGCACGAGCGTGGCGACGGAGACGACGACGAACCAGAAGATCTGGAGCCACACCGCCGCGCCGAGCGCCGCGCAGATGAGCGCCACGAGCGCGCCGAAAACGAACCAGATGGATATAAGCCCCGCGGTCACGGCCTCAACGAGGACAAACACGATGAGCGCCACGACCCAGAATACGATCGTTCCGGAAGGCGGAAACACGATAATAACCTCCCTTGCTTTTAGTTATATCTATCATACCGTATTTTTCTCCGCTCGGCAATAACATTCTCACCAAAAATCACTCTTTAAATCGTGTAAAGCTCCATCTTGCCTTTTTTGCCGCGGCGCGTTACAATACAATTATTAGCTAAAGCGGCGCTAAGCTAAAATGAAAAAGGGCACAGGTACAAAGCTGTATGAATAAACACATGAAAAAACCGCGCAACGAGGAGATGTATAAGGCGATCCTTACGCTCAACACCGTGGAGGAGCTGATGAAGTTCTTCGACGATCTTTGCACGGTATCCGAGCTGCAGGCGATGGAGCAGCGCTATCAGGTGGCGGTGCTTCTCAGCGAAGGCATGATCTACAACGACATATTGGAAAAAACCGGCGCCTCGAGCGCGACGATCAGCCGCGTGAACCGCTCGCTGCAGTACGGCGAGGACGGCTACAGCGTGGCGTTCCGCCGGCTGAAGGAGCAGAAGGAAGCGGAAGAAAAATGAGCCAGTGCTATGGACCTCTCGCGGCGCGGTACGACGCGCTGACCGGGGACGTGCCGTACGAAGCGCTGGAGACATGGTATGAAACGGCCTTTGCCCACAGCGGCAGGGCCGTTCATACGGTTTTGGATCTCTGCTGCGGGACGGGTACGCTCTCGCTGCTGCTGGCGGAGCACGGATACGAAATGATCTGCGTGGACGCCTCGGCGGAAATGCTCTCGGTGTTCCAGCAGAAGCTCCGCGACCTTCCGGAGGGCGTCGTTGCGCCGATGCTTCTCTGCCAGCGGGCGGAGGAGCTGGACCTGTACGACACCGTGGACGCCGCGGTATGCTCGCTCGACGGCGTGAACTACATGCGCCCCGAAACGCTCCCGGAGGTGTTCCGGCGGCTGCATCTTTTCCTTTCGCCGGGCGGTACGCTCTGCTTTGACTTCCTATCGCCGGGGCATATGCGCTCGCTCGACGGGCAGTGCTTTGTGGACGAGGAGGACGATACGCTCTGTCTCTGGCGCTCGGAGGTCGTGGAAAACGAGCTGCGCTACGGCATGGACATTTTCCGCCGCGTCAAGGGCAAGACCTACCGCCGCGAGCAGGAGGAGCATACGGAGTATATCTATACGCCGGAGATGCTCGAAAAGCAGCTTGTCGATGCGGGCTTCGGCAGCATCCGCCTCTTCACGGACGGCCCGCAGCACAGCCAGGGGCGGCTGTTTTTTACCGCCGAGTGCGTGAAGGAGTAAGGACAACGGATGCTTCCCATTGCATAAGGGGACCCTTCCGTCGTCATCGGCCAGTCAGTATCTTAAGGAGAAAAAACCATGGGCAAAATTCTTCGTGCCGTCACGAACGACGGCACGGCCAAAATATCCGTCATCACCGCGCCCGACATGGTCGAGCGCGCGCGAGACATTCACCGTCTGCACCCGGTCGGCACGGCGGCGCTCGGCCGTACACTCTGCGGCGCGTCGCTCCTCGGCGAAATGCTCAAGGAGGAAAACGCCACGCTCACGCTGCGCATCCAGGGCGGCGGGCCGATCGGCACGATCCTCGCGGTGTCGGACAACGCCGGCAACGTGCGCGGCTACGTTTCCCATCCCGAGGTCGATCTTCCCATCCGCGAGCGGGACGGCAAGCTCGACGTCTCCGGCGCGGTCGGTAAGACGGGCCTTCTCACGGTCAGCCGCGACATCGGCCTGCGCGAGCCGTACTCCGGCTCCGCCGCGCTCGTGAGCGGCGAGATCGCCGAGGACCTTGCGGCGTTCCTCACCGAGAGCGATCAGCTTGGCTCGGCGTGCGCGCTCGGCGTGCTTGTGAACCCGGACGGCGGCGTCAAGGCCGCGGGCGGCTTTATCATGCAGCTCATGCCGAACGCCGCCGAGGAGACCGTCAAGGCGCTGGAGGATAACATCTTCCTCATGGACCAGCTCACGACCATCCTCGACGAGGACGGCGCGGAGGCGGTCATCGCGCAGGTGTTCAAGGGGCTCGGGTGGCACAAAACGGCGGAGAGCGACATGGCGTACAAGTGCTATTGCAGCCGCGAGCGGGTGCTCGGCGCGCTCGCGAGCCTTTCCGCGGACGATCTCGCATCGCTGCGCGAGGAGCGGAAGGATATCGAGGTGCGCTGCCAGTTCTGCGACGCCGTGTACAGCTTCACCCCCAAAGAGATCGCTGCGCTCAACGCGCCGGAGGAGGACAAAAAAGCATGAAGCTTTCGGATACGCTGCTTCAGCAGGAAGGCCTTTCCATGGCGCACGACGGCACGACCTACTGCGGCACGCGCGGGGAATATACGTTCCTGATCCTGATGGGGCGCAACGAGCTTGTCGTCTCCGTTCTCCGCGGCGGGGAAGAGCCGGAAAAAGATGATTTCCGCGATCTTGTTAAGGCGCGGCCGGAGCTATCCGGCTGCAAAACGGCGGGGACGCGCGTCATCTTTTCCCTCCGCCCCGGTGCTGCGGCGAAAAGCTATGCCGGGAAGATCCACACGCTCCTGCCGGAGCTTCTCTCGTTCCTGCATGAAAACGGCTACGAAAACTGCTGCGAGCTCTCCCACGCCGTCGGCGCAACGGTCGGCTGCATGACGGGCGGCGTGCCGCAGCTTGTCGCGCCGGCGCTCTTTACGGAGCTCAGCCGCAAGGCGGATCAGAACGAGCGCATTCAGGCCGAAACGCCCGAAAACATCGGCCGCGGCATCCTCGGCGCGCTCATCGGCGGGCTGATCGGCGCGGCGGCGATCGTGCTCATCGGCCAGCTCGGCTATGTTGCGGCGATCTCCGGCATGGTGCTCGGCTACTGCACCATCGGCGGCTACCGCCGCGGCGCGGGCAAGCTCTCCGCTCTCGGCATCGCCGTGAGCGTCGTTGTGATGCTCGCTGCGGTCTATCTCGGCAACCGCGCAGACATCGCGATCGCGGCGGCGAAGGAGCTGGATCTCACCTTCGGTCAGGCGTTCGCCTGGATGCATGAGCTGGTGGATACCGACGCCTACCGGAACAATCTCATCACGCTCTACCTCTTCTCGGCCATCGGCGCGGTACCGGCGGCGTTCAATGCGCACAAAATCGCCCGGGAAAAGGGCCGCGTCTACCGCATCGGCGAATAAAAAAACGGCGCCGCCGGACTTTTCGGCGGCAGAATACGAAAACGGCGTGACCTTTCCGGTCACGCCGTTTGAATTTGTCAAAAAAGTTTTTTTATAGGCTCTCAAACGAGACCCGTTTCGTCAGGCTCCCGTCAGCACGCCCGCGGAGCGGGGCGTCACGCGCTTTGCCCGGCCGAGCCGCCGCCGGAGAAACCGGCGGGCGGCGTACCGCTCGGCTTGCCGCCGGAGAAACCGGACGGAGGCGTCCCGTCCGTCCGCCCGCCGTCAAAATCGCCCTCCGGGCGCCCTCCGCCGAAACCGTTGCCCATACCGCCGGACTTCCCGCCGCCAAAACCGCCGAAACCGTCCTCCAAGTAGGTGCAGCCCTCAAGCGTAATGCTCCGGCTCTCGCTGCCGCAGGCAACGGTGTATGTTCCGCCGCTCTCCATGCCCGGCGCGCTGATGACAACGGAGGAATACGATTTCTCCGGCGTGAAGGAGGCGAGGAGCACGCCGTTCGCGTCCTTGAGCGTCACGGCGCTTCCGGCGCTCTGCGCGGCGGAGAGTGTGAGCAGCACCACGCCCTGTGTGCCGGACGACAGGCTCTGCGCCATGCCGGACGAGCCCGCGGCAATGACCGTGCCGCCGGTGATCGTGCCGGCTCCGGCATAATCAAACGCGCTGTTGCCGCTGTTCGTTGGGCCGCTCACATAGATCTCGCCGCCGGTGATCGTGAGATCACCGTTGGAGTCTATGCCGTCGCCCGCGGCGTTCACGGTGAGCCTGCCGCCGGAAATGAGGATGTATGTCCCCGCCTGCGCCTCGTCCATGCCGCCGAAACCGCCCCGGCCGGAGAACGGGGCGTTCGAGCCGGAGGACGAAGCGTTCGGATCGGAGGCGTTCAGCCCGTCGTCGCTCGCGGCGACAGAGATGCTGCCGCCGGAGATTTCAATGGTTTTAGCTTCCAGCCCTTCAAAGGACTCCGTGATGCTGATCGAGCCGTGGGAGATCATGAGCGCTTTATCGCAGTGAATGCCGTGCTTGCCGCTCGCGACGGTAATGTCGCCGCCGGTGATCTCCACAAGGTCGTTCGCCGCCAGACCCTTTTTCGCTGCCGTGACGGTGAGCGTGCCGCCCTGGATCTTCAGCTCATCCTTGGAGACGATCCCGTGGCCGGTCTCGGAGGAGACGGCGAGCGCGCCGCTGCCCTTGATCGTGAGATCGTCCTTGGAAAAGAGCGCGGCGTCCACGGTGTTGCCGTCGGTCTGGACGTATTCGCCCGTGGAGGCAAGGGCGTTTTCGCTGCCGGAGACGAGCGAGAGAATGACTTTTTTCGCGTCGACCACATAAAGGGCGGCGCTGTTTTCGCAGGCGACGGAAGCGCCGTCGAGCGCGAGGACAACCGTTTCCTCCGGCGCGTTCACGACGATCTGCCCGTTGGTGAGCGTGCCGGTCACGCGATAGCTGCCGCCGGAGGTGACCGTTACCGTGTCGCCGGCGACGGCAACGCCCGCACCGTCGGCGCGCTGCGCGCCGTCCGAGAGCGTGATCGTAACGGTCGTTTCCACGTCCTTCCCGGCCTCCGCCTCGGCGGCGAGAAGCTCGGCTTCCGATGCTGCGGCGGCGCTGTCCGCAGCGGAGACATTGCCGGATGTATTGCCGTCGCCCGCGGCCTCGGCGCTGCCGCAGCCGACGAGCGACAGGCAGAGCGAAAAGGCGAGCATCAAAGACAGAATTTTTTCCATGGGTGGTATCCTCCTTTTTTTCACAGCTCGCAGCCCTCGGCGGCGTGTTGCGTGAGACTGATCTCCAGATTCCCGTTCCGGCAGCGAAGCGCGTCGATGAACGCCTTCTCCTCCCCGGCGCGGCGGAGCATGATATCATAGGTGAGCCGGTTGAGACTGCCGAGACCGGTGGTTTTAACGCGCACAAGACGGTGGCTCTCGGTATAGGTCTCAAAAATGTCGTCGAACGCCCCGGCGTATTCGAGTGATTCGGGGACGGTGATGTTCATCGTCCGGTGCTTATCGCCGTTTTTCTCCTCACCGAAGCGCGAGCGGGAGAGCAGCGCATAGACAAGGCAGATGAGAAAAGTGAACACCGCCGCGACCGCGACGCAGCCCATACCGCAGGCAAGGCCGGCCGCCATCGACAGGAACACGGCAAGGATCTCCCGCCGTTCAAAAGTAGATCCGCTCATGTTGGCGTCCCCTTTGCTTTGATGGTGAAATTATACGGCCGTTTCCTGAAACCAGTCTGAAAAAGAAAGCCGCCCCGAAGATTTTTCTTCGGGGCGGTCGATGCCGGCATAAAGAGGGGGCTGCGGCGGAATCATTACAGCACCTTCGAGAGAAACGTCTGCGTGCGGGGGTTCTGCGGATGGTCAAACAGCTCGGAGGGCGTATTCTCCTCAAGGATCGCGCCGCCGTCCATGAAGATGACGCGGCTCGCCACCTCGCGGGCAAAGCCCATCTCGTGCGTCACGATCGCCATGGTCATGCCGTCGGCGGCGAGCTGGCGCATGAGATCGAGCACCTCGCCGACCATTTCGGGGTCGAGCGCGCTCGTCGGCTCGTCAAAGAGCATCACGTCCGGCTCCATGCACAGCGCGCGGACGATCGCAATGCGCTGCTTCTGCCCGCCGGAGAGCATGTTCGGGTACTCGTTTGCCTTGTCCGCAAGCCCGATACGCTCCAAAAGCTCCATGCCGCGCTTTTTCGCCTCGTCCTCGGTTTTGAGCTTGAGCGTCACGGGCGCGAGCGTGATGTTCTGCATCACGGTCTTGTGCGGGAAGAGATTGAAGTGCTGGAACACCATGCCCATTTTCCGCCGGTGGAGGTTGATGTCCACCTTCTTGTCGGTGATGTCCACGCCGTCAAAAAAGATATGGCCGGAGGTCGGCGTTTCCAGCAGATTCAGGCACCGGAGCAGCGTGGATTTGCCGCTGCCGGAGGGGCCGATGATCGCCACGACCTCGCCGGGCGAGATGGTGAGCGAGCATCCGTTGAGCGCCACGACGCCGCCCTTGAATTTCTTGGTCACATCCTCTACGCGGATGAGTTCAGATCCTGTCGCCACGGCGCATTCTCCTTTCGATCGCTTCAATGGCCTTGCTGGCCGGGTAGTTGATGACGAAGTACACGAGCGCTGCGAGGACATACGGAGAGAGCGTCTTGTATGTCGTTGTCGCAACGGTCTTGGCACCCCAGATAAGCTCCGTCATGCCGAGCACCGAGCAGATGGACGATTCCTTCACCATCGTGACGAGTTCGTTGGCGAGCGCGGGGAGGATGTTCTTGATCGCCTGCGGCAGCACGACGAGCTTCATGCTCTGCCACGAGCTGAGACCGAGCGAGCGCGCCGCCTCGTTCTGCCCGCCGTCCACGGCGAGAATACCCGCGCGGATGATCTCCGCAACATATGCCGAGGAGTTGAGCGCGAGCGCCACCACGCCGGGAATGAAGCGGGAGAGATCGATAAAGCCCAGAATGACGACCGAGGGGATCCGGATCACGCTGAAAAGGCCGTAGAAAATGATGTAGAGCTGCACCATCATCGGCGTAGAGCGAAACACGGCGATGTACGCGCCGGAGAGATTCCGCACGATCCGGCTGCGGCTCAGACGCATGAGCGCGAGCGCGAGCGCCGGAATGACCGCCAGCCCTACCGATATGACCGAGAGCAGCAGCGTATATTCCAGCCCCTGCACGAAGAAGGAAAGATACTTCGGCAGGAAGGAAAAATTGAAGAAGTTCGCCGGGGACATTCCGGCAAACAGGTTAGACCACCACATAATATTTCCTGACCCTTTCTGTATTTGGAAACGGGAAATGCGAAAGAGAAAACGTCACATATGCGCCCTGTCTGAAACGCAGACAGGGCGCACACGCTTCAAAGAGAAGGATGTACGGTCGGATTACTCGATCGCCTGATCGCTGAGAGCTTCGGCGTCGGCAATGTACTGTTCGATCGTGCCGTCGGCAACGAGCTTCGCGATCGTCTCGTTGATGGAGGGGAGCAGACCCTTCGGGTCGCCCTTCTGCACGGCGACGCAATAGGGGTACGCTTCGCCGAGGGCCACGTCCGCCACAACGAGATCGCTGTTGGACTTGGCATACTGGGTGGCAACGGCGCCGTCCAGAACAATGGCGTCCACCTTGTCGTACACGAGCTGGTTGACGAGGTCGTTCACGCTCGTAAGACCCACGAGATTCGCGCCGGGCATGTCGCTGGTGACGAGATCGGCCTTGGTTGTGCCGGTCTGCGCGCCGACGCTCTTGCCGGAGAAGGCTTCAAGACTGGTGTACTCGGCAGCCTTGTCCGCCTTGATGAGGATCATCGGAGGCAGGTCGGTGTAGTAGGGATCGGAAAAATCGGCGGCCTCAAGACGCTCCTCGGTGATCTCGATGGCGGCGAGGACCATGTCGGCGTCGCCCTTCTGCAGTCCGGCCATGAGGCTGTCAAAGTCCATGTTCACGACCTGAAGCTCCTTGCCCATATCCGCGGCGATCGCCTCGGAGACGGAAATGTCGATGCCGACGTACTGCTGCTCGTTCTTGTCGTTCAGAATGATGAACTCATACGGGGGATAGTCGGCGGAAGTAGCCATGACGAGAGTTTTGCTTTCGGACGAAGCGCTGCCGCAGGCGGCAAGGCTCAGCACCATGAGCAGAGCCAGAACGATTGCTGTTGCTTTTTTCATTTCTTTCTTTCCTTTCTATTCAGCGGGAATGAATTTGTTTCAGGTTGGGCATAGTATAAACGAATATTTATACAATGTCAATGGTTTTAAATTCGATTTCTGCCGCTTTTCTTCCGCAGTTTTTGGTGATATTGCCAAAAGCCGGAAAAATCTATTGCATAAAAGAGGTTTATACAATATAATATGCAGCGTTTCCGCGCCGTTTCTGCCGCGTCCTGCGCTTTCGATATGCATGGATGCGGTGAATATGTGAATAATCGGGAGGCGGCATTATGAATTATTATATGAACAGTTTGAATAACTCCTATTTGGCGGTGCATACGGACGCGCTGTGTGCGAACGTTGCCGCCATCGAAAAAACGCTCTCGCCCGGCGCGGAGATCATCCCGGTGCTCAAGTGCGACGCCTATGGACTGGGCCTTTCGCTCACCGCTCCGGCGCTTGCGGCGCTGCCGGGCATTCATACGTTCGCGCTTGCGCATGTGTCCGAGGGGCTGGCGCTGCGCGCGCTCGGCGTCAAAAAGGACGCGCTCATTCTCGGAAACCCCTTGCCGCATGCCATTCCCGCCGCGGCGGGCGCGCATCTCACGCTGACTGCCGGGCGGCTCGGCCTGCTCCCCGCTCTCGCCGCGGCGGCGGAGGCGGCGCAGACGGAGGTAAAGATCCAGATCAAAATCGACACCGGGCTCCACCGTGTCGGCGTGACGCCGGGCGACGAACTGGAGGCTCTTTTGAAGGAGCTCTCCGCCGCCGGGGAGCGGGTGAAGCTCACGGGGGTCTATTCCCACTTTGCCGACACGGCAAAGCCGGAGCTTTGCCGCGCGCAGGCGGAGCTTCTGCTGCGCAGTGCCGATCGGGTCGAGCGCGCGGGCTTTGCGGTGCCGATGCGCCACATCTGCGACAGCGCCGGGAGCGAGTACTACCCCGAATACCACTTTGACGCCGTTCGCCTCGGGCGGCGGCTCATCATGGATCACCCGACGCAGCCGCGTGGGAATGTGCGCGAATGCGCCTCGTGGCGCAGCTGCGTCATGGCCGTTCACCGCCGCAGCGCCGGGGAAAAGCTCGGCTACGGCGGGGCATATACGCTCGAACACGACGCGGACGTTGCCATCGTCGGCGTCGGCTACGGCGACGGGCTATATCTCCCGCTTGTGGAGATGCACGGCGACATTCTCGTGCGCGGTGAGCGCCGGCCTCTGCTTGCATGCTGCATGGATCAATGCATGGTGGACGTGACCGGTATGGACGTGCACCCCGGCGAGGAGGTCACGCTCTTCGGCTTCGACCGCGCGGGAAACGTCCTTCTCTCGCAGGATGTTGCGAACTGCTGCGGCGCGAACGAGGGGTGCGCGCTCACGAGCGCGCTCTCGCCGCGCGTGGAGCGCATTATCGAGAACTGAATGGCCGACCGCCCGACAGCATATTGCCGCCGGGCGGTTTTTTTGCTATGATGCAGTTATCATAAAGTATGTATCGGGGAGGGCGCGCAAATGAAATACGCCGGTCTCATCGCCAAGCTGACGCTCGAAGAAAAGGCGGGGCTTACGTCCGGACTGGATTTCTGGCACACAAAGGCTGTGAAACGGCTCGGCATACCGTCCGAGATGATGACGGACGGACCGCACGGCCTGCGCAGGCAGGAGAGCGATTCCGACGCGCTGGGGCTTGGCCGCTCCGTTCCGGCGACGTGCTTTCCGACGGCGAGCGCGCTCGCGAACACCTGGGACGAATCACTGCTCTCCGACGTCGGCCGCGCTATCGGCGAGGAGGCTGTGGCGCAGGGCGTCGGCATGGTGCTCGGGCCGGGCGTGAATATCAAGCGCAGCCCGCTCTGCGGGCGGAATTTCGAGTATTTTTCCGAGGACCCGCTGCTCTCCGGAAAACTTGCCGCGGCGATGATCCGCGGCATACAGAGCACCGGCGTGAGCGCGTGCGTGAAGCATTTTGCCGCCAACTCGCAGGAGCTGCGCCGTATGACGACCGATTCCGTTGTGGACGAGCGGACGCTGCGCGAGATCTATCTCCCGGCGTTTGAGACCGCCGTAAAAGAGGGCGGCGTGCGCTCTCTCATGACGGCGTACAACCGGCTCAACGGCACCTACTGCAACGAAAACGGGCATCTCCTGCGCGACATTCTGCGCGGCGAGTGGGGCTTTGACGGGCTTGTCGTGTCCGACTGGGGCGGCAACAACGACCGCGTGGAGGCCGTGCGCGCCGGCTCGTCGCTGGAAATGCCCGCCTCAAACGGCGAGACCGACCGGCACATCGTGGATGCCGTGCGCAGCGGGACGCTCGACGAGGCCCTTCTCGACGAGCAGGTCGATCATGTGCTGGACTTTGTGTTCAGCGCGCAGAAAACGCTCGCGCACGGCGGCGTTTCCGACGGCACGGCGCACCATGCGCTTGCCGCGAAAGCCGCGGCGGAGTCGGCGGTGCTGCTGAAAAACGAGAACGAATTTCTCCCGCTGCGGCGCTTTGAGCGCGTTGCCGTCATCGGCGATTTTGCCGCCGTGCCGCGCTATCAGGGCGCGGGCAGCTCGCATGTCAACCCCACGCGGCTGGATGCGCCGCTCGACGCGCTGCGCGACGCCGGCGTGAACATCGTCGGATATGAAAAAGGCTTCCTTCGCAGCGGAGCCGCCGCGCCGCGGCTGCTGCGCCGGGCGAAGGATCTTGCCGCGCGAAGCGAAAAGGTACTGCTCTTCCTCGGCCTGGACGAGGGAAGCGAAGCGGAGGGGTATGACCGCGGGCACATGCGTCTGCGAGAAAACCAGCTCGACCTTCTGCGCGAGATCGCGGAGATCAACCCGAACGTCGGCGTCGTGCTGCAATGCGGCAGCCCTGTGGAAATGACGTGGGATGTGTTTTCCCGCGCGGTGCTGTATCTCTGTCTCGGCGGGCAGGCCGTCGGCACGGCGTGCGCCGCGCTCCTCACGGGCGAGGCGAACCCCTGCGGCAAGCTCGCCGAGACGATGCCCGTCCGGCTCGAGGACACGCCCTGCGCGCCATGGTACCCGGGCCGTGAGGCGACGAGCGAATACCGCGAGGGGCTGTTCGTCGGCTACCGGTATTACGAGAGCGCGCACAAGCGCGTCAAATACCCGTTCGGCTACGGCTTGAGCTATACGGAGTTTTCCTACGCGCCCGGCGAATTTTCGCCCGGCGGCGTGAGCTTCACGGTGAAAAACACCGGCAGCCGCGCCGGGGCGGAGATCGCGCAGCTCTATGTCCGCGCGAAAACCGGCGGCATGCTGCGCCCGGCGCTTTCGCTCGCGGGCTTTGCGCGCGTGGAGCTGCTGCCCGGCGAGGAAAAGACGGTATTTATCCCGCTTGGCGAACGGAGCTTTGCCGTTTGGAGCCGCGCGAAGAACCGCTGGGTCGTGGAAGAGGGCGGGTATGAGCTCTGCGTCGGCGCATCCTGCCGCGATCTTCGGCTTGTGCGCACGGTGCATGTTGCCGGCGAAGCGCCCTTTGATGAATACGCTGCGCCGGAATTTGACGTCTACCGCCGCGCGGACGTGCACCATGTCTCCGACGGGAGCTTCGCCGCGCTCCTCGGGCATGATATCCCGCCCGCGCGCTGGAAGGATCGCGGCGCGGTGGACTTCAACGACGCCATCTCCCGCGGTAAATATCTCCCCGGCGGGCTGGGAAAGGGCCTGTACACCGCGCTCGCAGCCGCGCGGCGCGTGATGGATCTTGTCGGCAGCAGGGAAAACGCCGGGAATCTCATGTATGTGCTCGATATGCCGTGGCGCAACGCCGCGCGCATGGCGAACGTCTTTTCCGACGCGCAGGTCAAGGCGCTGCTGAAAATCGTCAATAAAGAAAAGGGCGGCTGGAAGCATTTTCTTGCCGAAACAAAAAAGAAAAGGGCACATAAGCGCGCTTAAATATATAATTTTTTTATAAAGAAAAAGGCTCTCAGACCACAGATCTGAGAGCCTTTTTCAGCAAAACCCGTTACACTATAAAATAAAGAACGAGGGGGATGCAAAGCACATAGAGCACCGGGTGGACCTTTTTCGCATCGCCGGTCACGACCTTGATGAGCACGTCGGTCAGAACGCCGAGGCAGATCGACGCGGCGATATCGCCGGTGAAGGTGCCGAACATGATCATGACGAACGGGCCAAAGCAGCTTTTGAAGTCGGAGAAATCCAGCTTGGTAAACCCGGAGAGCATGGAGAATCCGACAAAGATCAGAGCAACGCCCGTGACGGAGGTGGGGATCATGAGGAAAAGGGGCGAGAGGAAAATGCAGACGAAGAACAGAATGCTCGTGACAACCGCCGTAAGACCGGTACGGCCGCCCGCCTCCACGCCGATGGTGGATTCAATGAACGTGGAGATCGTCGTGCAGCCGGTCGCCGAGCCGACGACTGTACCGACGGCATCGACGAGGAACGGCTTTTCAATGTGGGGGAAGTTTCCTTCCTCGTCAAGCATATTCGTCTGCGCTCCCACGGCGATCAAAGCGCCGAAGGTGGCGAAAAAGTCGCTGGTGAACAGAATGAAGATCCAGACGAGAGCGCCGGGAATGTCTGCGAGAAGGGATTTGAAATCATAGCACAGGAAGAGGTTTCCGAGCTCGCTCACATCCGGCAGAGAGAAAACCGACGTCGGCAGCGCGGAAACGCCCATGGGAATGCTGATGACCGTGCCGACGACAATGCCGATGAGGATGGCGCCGCGTACCTTGTACGCCGTAAGAACGCCCATGACGGCCATAGTGATCAGCGCAAGGAGAACCGTAGGCTGAGAGAAATCTCCGAGCGCCAAACCGTTTGAAAAAACAGCCAGACCGGTGTTCTTAAAGCCGAGGTACGCAATGAAGAAGCCGACCGCCGTCGGAATAGCGATCTTCAGATTCTTCGGCAGAAGATCGACAACCATTTTCCGAACGCCGAGCACCGTCACCAGAATAAACAGTATGCCCGAGCAGAGAAGAAGCGCCATGGCCCAGCCGAAGGAAAATGCGCCGCTGTTTACGAGACCGCCGAGAATGAAGTTGCTGCCCATCGCCGTGGAAAGGGCAAGCGGAAGATTTGCATAAAGCCCCATAAAGAGGGTAATCGCTCCGCTGACGAGCGCGCACATGACAAGCAGCGCAGATTTGCTGATGACAAGGCCGTTCACGTCCGTGAACACCGGATCGGGGCCGAAGCCGCAGATGGCCGCCGGCTGCACCGCCAGCACATAGGCCATGGTCATAAACGTCGTGATGCCCGCAAGCACTTCGCGCTTCGCCGTGGTGCCGTGTTCCTGAAGTCTGAAGAAGTCTTTATTCATGTTTTCTCCCTTTTCCTTTTGTTCGCTGGTTTTTCTGTTTCTCTTACTCCACAACCTCGAGGATCGGGTCAATGACCTGCTGCTTTGCCACGTCGATAAAGCCGCAGTCGGTAATGGCGTATGCGGGAATCGCCGCAAGGCAGATGAAGCTCAGGAACATGAACGGAATAGCGATCTCTGTTCCCATTTCATGAGCAACACGGTTCAGCTCCTTTTTCTTATCCGCCAGCTCGTCGAGCGAAAGATCGCTCAGCAGGCCGCAGACGGGATACGCGACCTCCGCTGCGATCTCGCCGTTGCGGACGATGACCTGGCCGCCGCCGAGCTCGGCGCAGCGGTTTACCGCCAGGGCCATATCCTCAAAGCTGTCGCCCAGGACGATAATGTTGTGGTTATCGTGGCCGACGGAGGAGGCCATTGCGCCGCCGCGGATGCGGAATCCGCCCATGAACGCCTTGCCGATGTTGCCGTTTTTTCCGTGGCGCTCGACCTGAGCAATATACAGCACGTCCTGCACCACATCGCACTGCACCACGCCGTCCACGACCGGAAGCTCCACGTCGCGGCGGCTCGTAAAGGGGATGTAGGACAGCGTGTCCATTACAAGCGCCTTGACCTTCTTTGCCTTGGCCGACACGTGGGTCTTGAAGCTGTCAGCGGTAACCGGCTGGCTCAGGTGAACGGTATTCAGCACGCAGGGATTGTGCTGCGCGGTTTCATAATGCACAAGCAGCTTGCCGTTATCGGTGATCTGGCGGCCGCCGGCAAACGTGGTCAGCACGCGGAAATCTTCCGCTCCGGTGGTGATGTTGATATCCGCGCGGCGGCCGGGAGCGAGACCTCCGATCTCACGGTCAAGATTGAACGCGCGGGCACAGTTGACCGTGACCATCTGAATGGCTTTTACGAAATCCAGCCCCATGCCGAGCGCCGTGCGGAGCGCGTCGTCCAGATGGCCGCGCTGCTGCAGATCGACGGTATGGAGGTCGTCCGTAACGATGCTGACCATGGCGGTGTCCAGATGATTTTCCATCACGGTCTTGAGAAGCACCGGCATGTTGCGGGCGGCGCTGCCCTCGCGCATCATGAGATGGCAGCCGTTGCGAAGACGCTCAAAAACGTCTTTCTCACAGAACCCTTCATGGTCGGTGGAAACGCCCGCCGCCACGCATGCGCTCATGGCCGGGCCGTACATATCCGGAAGATGGCCCTGCAGCGTTTTGCCGGGCATGGAGAGTGTGTCGTCAAACGACTCGAGCAGGTCGGGGAAACCTGCCATAATATAGGGACCGACACATTCCGACAGGCCGACGGCGTCCGGACGGCGAAGCGCGCGGCGGATGATCTCCGGATTGAAGCGGCCTCCGCTCGTTTCGAGATTGGGGGAAAACGGGACATGGGAAGGAACAACAAAATAGAGCTTGAGGTCGGTCGTTTCCGCTTCCTTCAGAATCGCTTCGATGCCTTCCAGACCGGAAACAACGCCTACCTCGTGGAGGTCGGTCATGATGCCTGTGGTGCCGTGAGAGAGAACCGCTTCCGCAAAGGACCGAATGGCCAGAGAGGAGCTTTCCGGATGGATATGTCCGTCCAGGAATCCCGGAGTCAGGTACTTTCCTTCCGCATCCACAACGCGGGTGTTCTCGCCAACGCAGTAATCAACATCGCCGACGGCCGCGATCGTATCGCCGCAGACGGCCACGCCGCCCTCGTAGATCTCACCGGAGTAAACGTTGACGATCTTTCCGTTCCGAATGACGAGATCAGCCGGGGTTTCGCCTTTGGCGACAGACAGTAGTTTCAGATTCATGCTGTACCTCCAAATTTTTTTTGTATTTTGTTGCCCGTTTTATTTCCGGCGGCACGGTATACCGCAGAAAACCAATTTAGACTTTTACGACCGGAAAACGGTCCGGCAGAACGATGCCCGCACGCTTATAAATGGCTGCGGCCCGTTCACAAGCCTCTTTCAAAATTGCCTCCTCATCAAGCGTCAGGATTTTTCTTTCACGCATGAGCCACTTGCCGTCGCACATCGTGGATTCGATATTGGCCGAATGCATCGCCGTGACCAGCGCGGCAATTTTATCGTTGACCGGCATCATGGATGGTCCGTGCGGATCAATAATGATCAAATCGGCCTTTTTTCCGGCTTCCAGACTGCCATACAGATTTTCATCGAGAAGCGCACGCGCGCCCCACTTTGTCGCCATGCGCAGGATATCCTGTGACGGGACCACCGTCGGATCGAGCCGCCACCCCTTATGAATAAGGCTGGTGAGCCACATTTCATCCACCATGTCCATGTGATTGGAGGACGAAGCGCCGTCTGTGCCGATGGACGGCATCAGCCCCATTTGCAGCATTTTCGGAATGCGGGCAAAACCCAGCACCCGCATGGCCGACGCGGGATTGTGCGAGATCTTCACTTCCCGCTTCCGGAAGAGCTCCAGCTCTTCATCGGTCAGCCAGACCGTGTGTACTGCCAGGAGATTTTTATCCAGCACACCGAGCCGTTCGAGGTGCTTTACCGTCCCCTCGCCCCAGCGCGCATAGGTGTATTCCTTTTCTTCCTTTGCTTCCGCCACGTGCATGTGAATGCCGACGCCGTATTTGTCGGCAAGTTCTTTTGTGCGGACGCAAAGCTCATCGGTGTTGTTGAATATCGTCCGCAGGCCAAACCAGACCTGCACGCGCCCGTCAGCGGTATTGTGATATTTTTCGATATCCGCGACCTGCTGCTCAAGCTCCTGCTCCATCGTGCGCTGCCAGATCGGCGGGAGGCCGTCACCGCAGTCCATCACCGACTTGGCGAGCTTTCCGCGCAGGCCGGACTGCTCCGTGGCCCGCGCCATGCCGGAGACGAACTGACCGCCCGGCTCGGCAAACGATGTTACGCCGGAGCGGATCAGTTCCAGACTCGTCATGAGTGTGGAAACGTAGGAATCCTCCTCCGTCATATTGCTCTCAAAGGGCCACATTCTCTCGTGCAGCCAGCAGATAAAATCCACATCGTCGCCGACGCCGCGGGATATCTGCTGCGAGGTGTGGACGTGGGTATTCACAAATCCGGGCAGAACATATTTTCCGTGCAGGTCGATGACCTCCGCGTCGGGCGAGATCTTCGCCGGATCGACCCGGCCGACCGCCGTGATGCGGTCGTTTTCCACGAGCACCCCGCCGCCGTCAAACACGGTGTCGTTTTGATCCATGGAGACGATGTAGCCGTTCTTCAAAAAAGTTTGCATGTTCTTCCTCCATTAACTTGATTCGATCGCAGAAAAATGATATGCTCAAGCTACAACCTATAATGGTTTTAGGTTCAAGTCTTTTTTCTGTTTCCGGAGCTTTTCTGATGTTCCTACAAAACCAATGGACAGTGCCGGAGAAAACTTGGGAGGTTTTATGAAAGAATTTTTGTCGATCGGCGAGCTTGCAAAAATTTTCGACATGGATGTGCAGCTCCTCCGCCACTATGACGCAAAAGGGCTTCTTGTCCCGCAGGTACGCAACAGCGAAAACAGCCGCCGGTTTTATCACTTTGACCAGGTCTATCCGCTTGCCACCATACGATATCTGCGCCGTCTGGGATACCCGCTCGCCCAGATACGGGATTTTCTCCATAACAACGCGCTGCGGGACAATCTTGAAATGCTCTCTGAACAGGCGGAAAAACTTCGCCGCCAATGCGACGAGCTGAACGCTACCATTCAGATCATCCAGCAAAAAGTGGAATTCATCGATCGGGAGCAATCCTCCAGCCAGAAAGGAAAGTTTTCCGTCCGGACGTTTCCGCGCCGTGCCTTTCTGCACATTGGCGATGAGATCAATCTCTTCACGCATGAGCTTTTTTACTTTTATCCTACCGTCGGCTTTTACCGCGGTGAGCGCAAATGGTTCGGCGCTCTGCTTTACGAAGACACCCCCGTGCAGGAATACCATTTCCCCGAGCTGATGGCGGAGCAGACTCTCTCCTATATTCCTGCGGGCGAGTATCTCTGCGGCTATCATTACGGGCCGTATCTCACGATTCAGGACTCCATTGATCGTCTTTTCGAGGAAGCGAGCCGCCGGGAGCTGCGCGTGGATGACTGCGTGATCACGCCGAATATCGTCGATCAATGCTGTGAAGGCCATCCGGAAAACTACATTACCGGGCTGGAAGTCCGTATTTTGCCGGAGGAGGGCATAACGGCGGAAGAGTATCTGATGCCCGGCCCTGTCGGATAAAAAAACGGCCGGAGGCAGTATCACAAACTGCCTCCGGCCATTTTTGCAAATTGATTCACACAAACACAAGCTGCACGAGCAGCATATAGACGGCCGTTCCGGCGACGATGCTCAAAAGCGTATTCCGCCGCCAGACGTGCAGCATGTGCCCGACGAAAGCTTTGCCGCGCATGGCAAATGTCTTTTCCGACGCACAGATCAAAGCGCTGCTGAAAGTCGTCAATAAGGAAAAGGGCGGCTGGAAGAAATCTGTCGAAGAGACCAGACGGAAGAAATAACCACTCCGTATATAGGCAAAGCCGGAAGTCCGCGGGCTTCCGGCTTTGCCTATTCCTTTTATTCCTTATCCTTATCCTTTTGCAGCGCGGCAAGGTCTTTCAGCACCGCCAGAGCGATTGGCTTCACCTCCGGTGTGCAGGACTGAAACAGCTGCAGCACCGTTTCGCTGCCGTAGGTCTTCTGGCCGTACTGACAGCCGGACAAAACGTAGCCCAGATCAGCATTCACCGCCGCGCAGACGGCGCCGAGGGTATCCAGCGTCGGCGCGACCTTTCCGTTTTCGATTTTGGACAGATATACCGTTGTGATATCCGCCGCTTCCGCCACCTTTTCCTGCGTCAGCTTCGCGGCCATGCGGCTCTCTTTCAGCCGCTTTCCGATCATTGTATAATCAATCGCCATGAAATCACCCGTATCAGTATAACAATATGGTACGGTCCGTATAATAAATTTATAGATTAACTTGATTTAGTAGTTTAATAATGATAGAATAACAATACAATTTTACACCACAAAGGAGAGGCAGAAAATGGAAGTCAGAAAACCCGCAAAGTTCCTGCTCATTATCGCGATCCTCTTTTATCTGCTGTCCGCCGTCATGCTCTATAAGGGCTATGACAAAATGACCAATTACAGCAACCCGGAATACAGCTTTATGACGACGCACAATGCCTATGTCGGCGGAGACGCCTATAACTACATCATCAACGGCAACTATGCCACCGGTTTTTTCGTTCTTTCCGGCTCATTTCTGATCACCGGCACGCTCTTCTGCGGCTTCTACCGCTTCAGCGGCCAGTTCCCGTGCGCTGAAACGGGCAATGCCGACCAGAGTAAAGTAAAAGAAGAACCGGCGCAGGAGCCGGTCTCGTCGGAAAGCTGAGGGAGATCATGGATACGGAATATAAAGAAACCTCCGCCACGCTGGGACTGGACGGCTCAGCTCCCGAAACGGCTACTGACGCAGGCGCTGCTGAAGCTGCCCCCGAAGTCTCGAAGAAGACCCCGCCCGTATGGAAATGGCTGGCTCCCGTTCTTCTCGTACTCGCCGCTGCCGCAGTGATTTTCCTCCTTATCGGCAGAAAATCTGCCGACGATTATATTGCTGAGCTTAACTACGATAACGGCGGTCTTGTGACCTATGACAACCAATATGTATACTATCTTGCGCCGTATCATATCAACAGCGAAGACAAACGCATCGTCGTGTACGAGGTCGATCCGAGCGGAGACGAATCTCGGGTGATCTGCAAGGAAAACACCATCAAAGCAATCCGTTCCGCAGGCTCCGAACTGTACTGTCTCGGGGCGAAAGGTTCCAAGGGCGCGCCGTATCTCGCCCATATTGACAAAACCTCCGGCGAGTTGACCGTGCTGCGGCGTTTTCCTGCGGAAACACGGATTTCTTACTTTCTCGTTCGCAATTCCGATCTGTTCTACTGCGCAGACGGAACGCTTTACAAGGGTACTTTGGAAAGCGCCGAGCCGAGCACGGACGCCGTCCTTTTGGAAAACTGCCGCGCCGTGCATTTCTCCGGCAAAACGGTCTATTATTCCTCCGAGGACGAAATACTCGCTTATGACCTCCGCTCGGGGAAGAGTCAGCCACTCTTTTCCGCCCAAGCCACGCAGATATGCCGCAAGGGAGATACGCTGTTTTTCATGAACTCGGATGGGATTTTTTCTGCCGGCTGCAAAGGCAGAGAACTGAAACTGCTTGCCGTTCACGACAGTTCTGAGGCAAACCTTTCTTCCGTTTTCTCGCTGTATAACGGCAATATTCTGTATGAATACAGCACGGACATCATCGGACTCTCTGATATCATTGATTCCCTTGACTCTGACAAGCTCTCCCTCCGGGATATGGAAAAGACCGCGTTTATGATAGGGATGGCCATGCTGAACGGGCATGTGGAGTATATCAGTGAGGACGGCGGCGAACCCGCCGAACGCCCTGTCTGCTTTATCGAAGAGTCTTCGGACATCTCCGACTTCGTTTCTGGTTTTTATATCACCCCGTATCAAACATATTTCTCCACCGATTTTGCATCGTACTCACTTGTCAATCCGATGAAATTCAGCTGAAAGGCGGCCATTTATGAAAATAGCAAAAAAGATTCTGGCCTCTGCTTTGGCTTTTCTTTGGCTTATCTCGATGAGCGCCTGCTCCGCATACGGAAAAAAACTGACAATGGATGCGTTTTTAAAAGCAGAAACACGAGACGATATAATAGACCTGCTCGGAGAGCCGTCGTCCTCGGAGAGCGGCGACGACTATTATGATCACTATGATTCCGTCATGTATATAGGTGATACCTATTCAACTCTCGTGAGCTACTACAGTGACAGTACGCTCTGTATTATTGTCATGCACTATCTCTATGACGGAATGCGCGGCATGGACTCGGTTCTGGAAAGGCTTGATTATACGGTGACGGCGAAAGACCGGCAGCTTGCCAAAGAAGCCATCGAAACCGCCGCCTGTGAACTTGCAGAAAAATACGGTGATCCGGAGATATATGATTCGCCGGTTGATACAACAACCTACAGCTGGTATGTCGGCGACTGCGAGATTGAACTTGCGGATTATACGGGAAACGACCAGTTTTTAAAAGTTTTTGGAGCCTATGAGATCATTATTTACTATTAAAAAAGACCAAGCCGGAAGTCTGCGGACTTCCGGCTTTCCTTATCCCATATTCTTTCACACAAACACAAGCTGCACGAGCAGCATGTAAACGACGGTTCCGGCGACGATGCTCAAAAGCGTATTCCGCCGCCAGAGATGGAGCAGCACAACGACCGCCGCGGCGATGATCTCCGGCAGGGCGTGGCTCGCGCCGGCAAAGTCCATATTCCGCAGGCAGTACACCACGAGCATGCCCATGACCGCGCACGGCAGGAGCTTTCCGAGCCGCAGTATGACCGCGGGCGTTTCCCGCCCGCCGCGGAACACGAGAAACGGCGCAAAGCGGATGAGCGCCGTGACGAGCGCGGAGACCGCGATGAGCAAAACGGCATGCGTATTCATGCGCTCCCGCCCCCTTTCCCCGTCCGGCGCGCGTCAAGCACGAGAAGGCAGAAGAGCATACCGGCCATCGTCGGCAGCAGGAAGCTGCCCGCGCCGAACAGGAGGCGGCATACGACCGAAACGCCGAGACCGATGAGCGCCGGAGCGTGATCCTTCGTTTCCAGCCACTGCCCGGTGAACACGGTGAGAAAGAGCGCCGTGAGCGAGAAGTCGATGCCGGTCGTGTTAACGTTGAGATACGCGCCCGCGAGCGAGCCGAGCGCCGTGCCGAGCACCCAGTAGAACTGGTCGAGCAGCGAGATACGGAAGCACTCCGCGCCGGTGAGATCCTCGCGCGCGGCGACAAGCGAATAGGTCTCATCCGTCAGCGAAAAAATAAGATACGGCGCATACTTTCCTGCGGCGCGGTAGCGCTCGAGCATGGAAATGCCGTAAAAAAGATGGCGCGCGTTCACGAGCAGCGTCGTAACGGCCGCCGTAAGGAGCGACGCGCCGCCGGTCAGAAGGTCGACGGCCACATACTGCATCGACCCGGCATAGATAAAAAGACTCATAGCGAGCGCCCAGCCGAGACCGTAGCCGCGCGTGCGCAGCAGTATGCCGAAGCCCGCGCCGAGAACGAGATACCCGGCCATGACCGGTATCGTTGTGCGCGCGGACTTTCCCCACTTCTGCAAGGATGTCATCGCGTATTCCCTTCTTTTTCAGTATGCTATCAGAATACGACGGTTTCTCCCCGGCGCGCAACGGCAAAAAGGGAGAAATCGCGCCGCCGTTTCACGCTTTGCTGCGGCAGATTGCCGGAGAAGGGAGAAAGCGCACCCGAAAGCGCGGCAAAAGCCTATCAAAAAACCCCCTCGGCGGAGGGGGGCGTTTGAAGAAAAAAAGGGCGCACCAAAAGGTGCGCCCCCTCCGCAATGCCGTAGGGGTCAGATTAGAACCTGCACGACTCGGCAGGTGGGTCGCCGCCCGACCGCTTCCGCGCTTCCAACGTCCGGCATAAAGCCGGGAGGCCTGCAATTCACGGCCGGAGATAGGCATCCCTTATATTTAATGTGGGTTTAAAATGACCCGGTGCAGTGATGCTACGAACACCGCAGAAAGAAAATCTTATTCCTTCTCCTCTTCCGCTTCCGTGATCTGCTGGTAGTATTCGTACACACGGTCCAGCTCGTCATCGTCGTCCACGGAATCGAACAGCTCTTCGCCGTTCTCCTCGCGGCTCTTCAGGAAGATGAGGCCGTAATCGGGATCGTTCACGTCCATGTTTTCAATGTCCGCCGGGACGAACACGCAGTACGTCTGGCCTTCAAACTCAATGGTATCGAGCAGCTCGAGATCAAACTCGTTGCCGTCCTCGTCGGAGATGGTAATGATATCGCCGCCGAAATCTTCGTTCATGTCAGCACCTCTTTTGTATGGATCCCGTTGGGTTCGTTCGGGTGATTTGATTATACCATGAATGCGGTAAAAATCAAGTATATCCGCTCGAACGGTTCACGACCCGAAATCTTCGAGCCGCGCGTACAGCTCCTCGCGGCTGTAAACGGCAATGCCGCCGGAGAGCGCCTCGCGGTCGGCGCTCGGCAGCGTGTGCACCGCGATGGTCGTGATCTGCCGCGGCAGCGCCCGCTCGTCCGGCGCAAAGACCGCCACGCGCCCGTGGTATTCCCCCAGCGAGCAGTATTCCGCCCTTCGGCCGCCGGAGAGCGTGAGCATCGCCGCGCCCGCCGCGGCGCACAGCGCGAGCGATACCGCGCCGATACGTCCTGCTTTCATGCAATTCCCTCCGTTTCTCCGGTTTCGTCTCTGCGCAGTATGCCCAAAAATGAACGGATTACCCGTTTTTTCCGTCCTATAAATGTACCTGCTTTAAAAAATTTCCATTTCGGATACAATATTTCTCAAAAGTATGGTATAATGATTTATTATTGTACGTATACGCTTGACAGTCCCGGAGGCAATTATGGATCAGAAACGCCCCTACAACGATATACCGAACGGCGATACCGCGCCGGTGCCGCCCGTATCCGGCGATACGGTGCCGCTGCCCGCGCCGGGGGAAAACAAGGCCGCCCCGGAGAACAGCGCGCCGGAGCCGGAGAGCGGCGATCCCGCGCCGGAGCCGGAGAAGAAGCCGGACGCGAAAAAACCGCGGAAAAAAGCGCCGCGCGAAAAGCGTTCCCGCGGCATGTCCCGGGGCGCGCGCACCGCGCTCGCCGTCGGCGACGCCGCCATATCCACCGTGGGAGATATGGTGCGGTTCATTGTCCGCATCGTGCTCTCGGTGCTGCTCGTGCTGCTGCTCGGCGGGCTGCTCTTCGCGTGCATTTTCGCCTACTATGTGAAGAATAACCTCACAACCGATCTGAACATCACGCTGGAGGACTACGCCATCTCGCTCTCGAGCACGGTCTGGGCCTATGATAACAACGGCCAGACCGTGGAGCTCGCGGTGCTGGCAACGGACGAGAACCGCATCTGGGTCGATTACGATGAGCTCCCGCCGTATCTGGAAAAGGCGGCGGTTGCCATCGAGGACAAACGCTTCTACGACCACAGGGGCGTGGACTGGTACCGAACGGCGGGCGCGTTCGTCAACATGTTCCTCGGCATGAAAAACGATTTCGGCGGCTCAACGATCACGCAGCAGCTCATCAAAAACGTCACCACCGAGGATGACGTCACCGTGCAGCGAAAGCTCGTGGAGATTTTCCGCGCTCTCGATCTCGAAAAGGAATATACCAAGGAAGAGATCATGGAGTGGTATCTCAACGTCGTCTACTTCGGCGAGGGCGCGAGCGGCGTGCAGATGGCCGCGAACACCTACTTCGGAAAGGACGTGCGGGAGCTCACGCTCGCGCAGTGCGCAAGCATCATCGGCATCACGAACAACCCCTCGCGCTACAGCCCCTTCGCCAGCGTGGAGAACAACAAAAAGCGCACCAGGACCATTCTCTACGAGATGTACGACCAGGATTACATCTCCCGCGAGGAATACACCGCCGCCGTTGCGCAGGTCGATAACGACGAGCTGCACTTCATCCGCGGCGAGAACGAGGTCTACCAGCAGGAGATCTATTCCTATTATGTGGAAATGGTCATCAACGACGTTCTGCGCGACCTGCAGTCGCGGCTTGGCCTGTCCGAAGCCGCGGCGCGCCAGCTTCTCTACCACGGCGGCTATCAGATCTATGCCTGCGTCGATCCGTTCGTTCAGCAGGTCGTGGACGATATCTATACCGACCCCGACAGCATGCCGCAGCCCTATTATTACAGTACCCAGCCGCTGCAGTCCGCGTGCATGGTCATCGACCCGTTCACGGGCGAGATCAAGGCCATCGGCGGCGCGATCGGCGAGAAGGACCGCAACTTCGGCTTCAACTACGCCATCGACGCCCACCGGCCCTCCGGCTCCTCGGCAAAGCCTCTTGCGTCCTACGGCCCGGCGATGGATCTCGGCCTCATCACCGAGTCCACGCTCGTGGATGACAGCCCCGACGTCCAGCTTCGCGGCACTTACTGGTACCCGCGCAACTCCGGCGGCTCGTACGACGGCATCATCACCATCTGGGACGCGCTCGTTCGCTCAAAAAATACCGTCGCCGCGCAGATCATCGATAAGCTCACGCCGAGCGTTTCGTTTGAATATCTCACCGAGCGCATGGGCTTCCAGCTCGTCGAGGCGGACCGTGACTATGCTCCGCTCGCTCTCGGCCAGTTTACCTACGGCGTAACGGTGCGCGAAATGGCGCAGGCATACACCTCCTTCCCGAACGACGGCGAGATGACCTACGCGAGATCGTATTCGCTCATCACCGATTCAAACGGCAACACCGTTCTCGAAAACGGCATGCGCACGAGCCATGTGTTCAGCGTGGACACCGCCCGGTGCATGACCGAGATGCTCGAGGCCGCCGCGTGGTACGGCACGGGCTACGAGGTCTATCTCGGCTACGGGAAGATGCCCGTCGCCGGCAAGACCGGCACGACCTCCGATGACTACGACCGCTGGTTCTGCGGCTTCTCGCCGTACTATGTGACCGCCGTTTGGACCGGCTACGACACCCCCGCGCCCATGTACTATTCCGGCAACCCCGCCGCGCAGATCTGGCGGCGGATCATGTCGCAGATCAACGAGCCGCTGCCCGTGATCCAGTTCAACGACCCGACGAACCGCGGGTACGACACCGGCATTTTCGGCGATCTTGAAACGACGCCGGAGCCGACGCCCGTGCCGACCGCGACGCCCGCGCCCACGGAGGCGCCGACGCCGGTGCCCACCGCGGAACCGACGGCAGAACCGACGCCGGAGCCGCAGCAGATCCCGGTCATGCCGCAGACGTCGGGGGCGCCGGCGCCGGAGGGATAAGGTTCTCCTTCGGAAAGACGGTGAGCCGAAACCGCCGGGACCGGCTTGCACAAAGCGCGCCGATCGACGGCGGCGCGGACACGCAGCCGCAGCGCGGCATGGCGCTGCGCACGGACGGCGAAAGGATCCTCGGCGCGAACAGGAGCCAACACGGTGCTTCTCATCGGAGAGCACGTCAAAAAACCTTTTCTGACACGCTCGGCCGCCCCGGTCTGAAAAAAACAGACCGGGGCGATTTTTGTCTGTTTTGCCGGTTGACAAACTGTATTAACTGTGTTAACTTCGATAATACAGTTAATACACGGAAGGACGGTGACGCCATGGTCACGATCAATTACCGGGACGGACGCCCGATCTATGAGCAGGTCAAGGACGATCTGCGGCGGCTTGTCGTCACCGGCGCGATGCGGCCGGGAGAAAAGCTCCCCTCGGTGCGTGAGCTTGCGGTATCGCTCGCCATCAACCCGAACACGATCCAGCGCGCATACCGCGAGCTGGAGAGCGAGGGGTACATTGTCTCCGTCCCCGGCAAGGGCAGCTTCTGCGCCCAGTTCTCCCCGCAGAGCGACCCGCGGCGCGAGGAGCTTCTTGCGCGGCTGGAGGAAACGGTGCGCGAGCTTCGCTGGCTCGGCGTGAGTGAGGAAGAGATCCTGGAGAAGATCGGAGGCGGCAGCCATGGCGAGCATTGAACTCAAAAATGTCACAAAGGTTTACGAGGGCTTCAAAGCGCTCGACGCGCTGGATCTCACGGTGCCGTCCGGCTCGGTCTACGGTCTCATCGGCCCGAACGGCGCGGGCAAGACGACCGCCATCCGCCACATGATGGGCGTGCTGCGGCAGGACGCGGGCTCGGTGCTGCTCGACGGGGAGCCGGTGTTTGAAAACCCGGCGGTCAAGGCGCGGATGCTCTGCATCCCGGACGAGCCGTATTACACCTCCACGAGCACGACACGCGATCTCATGAAATTCACGCGCGCGCTCTACCCTCGCTTTGATGCGGAACGTTATGAAAAGCTGCGTGAGGTATTCACGCTCGACGATACGCGCCCGATCCGCCGCCTTTCGCGCGGCATGCAGAAGCAGTCGGCGTTCTGGATCGCGCTTGCCGCGAGACCGGAGGTGCTCGTGCTTGACGAGCCCGTGGACGGCCTCGACCCCGTGATGCGGCGGCAGGTGTGGTCGCTTGTCATGGAGGATGTGGCGGAGGAGGGGACAACGGTGCTTGTATCCTCCCACAACCTTCGGGAACTGGAGGACGTGTGCGATCACGTCGGCATCATGCAGCGCGGGCGCTGCCTGCTGGAAAAGAGCGTTTCCGAATTGCAGGAGACGACGACCAAGGTGCTGCTCGCCCTGCCGGACGGCACGGCGCTGCCGGAGAAGGGACTGGACATTCTCCACCGCTCCTCGACCGGCAAGCTGCAAACGCTCATTCTGCGCGGCAGGGAAGAGGACAATCTCGCGTGGCTCGAAAAGCTGCACCCGCTGTTCATGGATTCCGTGCCGCTGACGCTGGAGGAAATATTCATTTACGAGCTGGGAGGTGTGGACGATGCCGTCCGAAAGAACGTTCTTTAATAAGGCCGTATACAAACGGGCGCTCTCCCGCTTCTGGCTCATCGGTGCGGCCTACGCCGCGGTGCTCTGCTTCCTGACGCTCATGTGCGGACGGTATTTCAATTCCGAGTTTACGGAAATGAGCGAGTATGTGAGCTATAGCATCCTCAGCAACCTGACGCGCCGTGAGATCGTTGCCGCGGGGATCGCGGCGGTCGTAATGGCGATCGCCGTCCATAGCTGGATGTTCCGCAAAACCTCCGCGGCGTACATCGCGGCGCTGCCCGTGACGCGCGAGGCGCTTCTCATTTCGGGCATGCTCGCGGCGCTGACGCTCCTTATTCTGCCGTGCATCATCGCGATGCTTGTGAGCCTGCTGCTCTACGGCGGGGGCCAGCTGTGGACCCTGTATCTTCTGTGCTCGGCCGCCGCGGTGGTGTTGATGAACATTGCGTTCTTCGGTCTCGCGTCGTTCTGCACGGTATTCACCGGAAACGCGGCGGTGCTTCCGGCGCTCTACGTTATCGCGCTCTACGGCTTTGTGGGGATCGAGGTCGTGATCCGGTACATAGCGGAGTTCCTGCTCTTTGGCGTGAGAGGCACCGGCTGGGAGCTTGCGGTCCTCTCGCCGGTCTATTATTTTTCCAACAACTATGTGGGAAGCTATTCGCATGCGATCCCTCTCACAGCCATCTATGCCGCGGCGGGCGTGATCCTCGCGGGTCTTGCGGTGATCTTCTTCCGCCACCGGCGGATGGAGGCTGCGGGTGAGACCGTCGCCGTTCCGGCGCTGCGCCCGCTCTTCCGGTGGGGGCTTGCCGCCGTGGGATCGTTCGGCATGGCGGTGCTGACGCTGAAGACCGTATTCGGCGCCGGCTCCAACATCTTCGGCTCCTACATCGGCGAGGGCAGCGTCGGCACTCCGGCCAAGGTGGCGATCCTGCTCCTTGCCATGATCTTCGGCGCGGCGGTCGGCTGGTTCGGCGCGGAAGCGCTCATGCGAAAAACGCTGCGCGTGTTTGACCGGCACTGGAAGGGTCTCGGCGTTTTCTGCGCGCTGCTGTGCGCGCTCGTCATCGGCGGCGAGCTCGATATGTTCGGCGTCGAGCGCTATCAGCCCAAAGCGGACGAGATCGGGTATGCCGAGGTGTACGGCTGGGGGGAATACACACCGAAGCGCATCATGCAGCCGGAAAACATCGAGGCGCTCCTTTCCCTGCAGAAGGACATCGTCGCAAACAAAAAAGCGTATGAAAGCCAACGCGGGTTCAATACCTTCCCGCTGACGATCGAGTATTACGATACGAACGGAAAACTCCTTGCGCGCCGCGTATATGCCTATATAGTGAATGAGTATGTCCCGTATGTGACCGGCGGCGACGAAACTGTCGGCTTCATCACAGGGAACGACTGTATCAGCCGGAACATCCGGCAGTACGAAGAGCTTCTCAACTCCCGCGAGCTGATGGAACAGCGGGCGATCTTCCCGCGGGACCGGAGCCAGACCGCCGTATTCTATGCGACCATTCAATGGTTTGATTCGGATTCGCCGGTTCAGCAGAGCCTCACGCTCACGGCGGAGGAATTCTGGGAGCTTTACGATACCTGCATCGTCCCCGACCTGCGCGACGGGAATATCGGCGGCGCCAAGGTCATTCGGGACGAGGAATTCTATCAAACGATCGAACCGGTCTATATCAATGCCACCGCCGTCCGGACCGACAGCAGCGGCGGATTCGTCTACGATTATTATACGGTTCGCCCGATCACGTCCTCCGCGCGCACGAACGCATGGCTGCGCTCTCACGGCGTTCCGGTGGAGACGATCGGAGAGCTGAACAACGTGGAAGTGAACGGTTTCGCCGGATAAACGCCTTCCGAAAGGAGAATGCAATGAAAAAAAGGGTTGTCATCGTTTTCTTGACGCTCGTGCTCCTCGCGGGGGCGATGGCGGCGGCGGGGCTGCCGCTGGAATCGCGCGCCGAAGCGGCGACGCCGGGTCCGGCGGTCACACCGACGGTCACGCCGGAGCTGCCGCCGGAGACATCGCCTGCGCCGGAAGCGGCGGAACCGCTCGCCGGTCTCGGCGGCATTCTCGAGCGGCTCGCGCAGGATTTTGATCCCGCCTCCGGCGCGGTCGGCGCGTACCGCTGGGCAGAGTCCATCCTCGGGCAGTATCTCGCGGACGGACGCGATACGGCCTCGGCGCGCGCCGCCGGCGCGGCGTATGCCGCGCGGTACGGCGAAAACGACGCGGCGCTCCGAAGCCGCCTGGAAACGGTGCAGACCGCGGCGGAAACGCTCACTTCCGGGCAGGAGCTTGGCCTTGTGCGCGACCGGCGGCTTCTTACCGCCGGGTGGGAGAGCGGGGAAGTGGAGGCGCTCTTCACCGCGATCGCCGCGGGCGCACACATCGAATAAACCGTTTGCTGCGCATCCCGGCGCGGTATTCTTCCCCCGCTTCGCGCCGGACGCATCGATACATCGAAGGAAATCAACCATCGACAGACAGAAAGGAGAATTATCCATGAAAAAATTTCTTGCTATCGTTCTCAGCGCCGCGGCGCTGCTGCTCACGCTTGCCGGCTGCGGCCCCAAGACCGTCTCGGCGGGCAGCGCTTCCGGCGGCAACGCCTACTATGCCTCCGGCGGGAACTATTACGCCTCCTCCGGCAGCGCCTCTTCCGGCAACGCGGGCTGAACAGCATGACGGACAAAGCTCCGGAGCGTGATCGCTCCGGAGCTTTGTCGGTTTCACGGCTTCTCCTATGGAAAGGGGAGCGTTCTCAACGGCTGTATGCACCCATACGGGTGCAAACAGGATCGGTTTCACTACCGTTTGGTAGCATAAAAAAGGTGATGCCGTATGTATTTCAAGCGCCTTTACGAACTGCGCGAGGACAATGACTACACAAAAAAGACCATTGCGGAGTATCTTCACATGAACCGCGAGGTCTACCGCCGGTACGAAGCCGGTATCCGGGAGATCCCGGTGTGGGCGGTGATCCGGCTCGCGGAGCTTTATCACGTTTCCACGGACTATCTGCTCGGGCTGACGGACGAAAAGAACGGCCATGCGTAAGGCGGCGATGCTCTGCGGAGCGCTCTCCCTTGCCGTTTTTGTATCCTTTTATCTTCTGCCGGAGAGCGTCCTGCTCCCAGCGGCGGCAGCGTGCGCGCTTCTTGCCGTGCTCGCGCTGTGTCTCCCGCGCGGAAGGGGCCGTACCCGCGCGCATCTCGCGCTTCTCGGCGCGGCCATCGGGCTTTTTGCTTTTTTCGTGCAGGAGCATTTTTTCGCCGCACCCTCGGACGCGCTCGCCGGGGAAAAGCGGGTGATCTCTGCGCGCGTGGCGGATTTCCCGGATATTTACGATACGGGCGAGTATTTGACGGTGCGCGTTACCGACCCGGAGCTTCCGGACGTGAAGTGCCGCATCGCATCCTACGATACGGACAATTTCTCCGCGCTTACGCCGGGCGATGAGCTTACGATCCCGGTAAAGCTGCTCCCGGCGCGGGAGCGCAACGGACAGAGCGTGGACACTTATGCCGCGCAGGGGATATTCCTGCGCGCCACGGCGACCGGCGCACCGGAGGTCACCGGGCGCTGGCGCTTTTCGTTTCTCTATGCGCCGAAGGCGCTCTGCCGCGCCGTCGGCGGGATCTGCAAAAGCGTATTTCCGCCGGATGTACAGCCGTTTCTCACGGCGCTCCTCACCGGCGACAAGACCGACCTTTACGATGACGGCGCGCATTACTACGCTCTCGCCGACGCGGGGCTTGCGCATGTCGTGGCGGTGTCCGGCATGCACATCGCCTTCCTCATGGGCTTTCTTTTCCTGCTGACCGGGCGGCGGCCGTGGGCGGTCGCGGTGAGTCTGCCGGTGCTGATGCTCTTTGCGGCGATGACCGGCTTTACTCCCTCGGTGACGCGCGCGGCGGTCATGCAGCTTTTTCTCCTGTCTGCGCCGCTCTTCGGGCGGGAGAGCGACGGCGCAACGTCGCTTTTGACGGCGCTTTCGCTCCTGCTGCTTCTCAATCCATCCGCCTGCGCGAGCGTCAGCCTGCAATTGAGCTTTTCCTCCGCGGCGGGCATCTGGCTCCTTTCCGGGCGGATGTACCGCGCGCTCTGCCGGAAGATCGACGGGACGCGCATGGCCCAAAACCGGCACGTCCGGCGTCTCCTCCTTTTCGCCGCGGGCTCGGTTTCGAGCAGCGTCGGCGCTATGGCGCTCTCCGCGCCGCTCACGGCGGTGCATTTCGGCTCGGTGTCGGTCGTGTCGCCGGTATCGAACATCCTCTGCCTGTGGATCGTTTCGGCGGTCTACATCGGCGGGTACATCCTTGTGGCGCTCGGCGCGCTTCTCCCCGGCGCCGCGGTGCCCGCCGCCGGCGTTCTTGCGTGGAGCGTGCGGTACATTTATGCGGTGTCCGGTTTCCTCTCGCGGCTGCCGTGCGCGAATGTATATGTGCGAAATCCGCTCTTCTTCGGCTGGCTCGTGCTCGTATATGCGATCTTCTTCGCCGTGTGGCTGCGCTCCCGGAAAACCGGGCGCTTCCGTGCGCTTGCGCCGGTGGGGCTTTCGCTTGCGCTGCTCTTTGCCGCCGCCGGCATTACGCGCCTTGGCTGGAGCGATTCGCTTCGCCTTACGGCGCTCGACGTCGGGCAGGGCGAATGCATCGTCCTCACGAGCGGCGGACACGCCGCGGTGGTCGATTGCGGCGGAAGCTGGGTCACGCACGACGCCGGGAAAAGCGCCGTGCAGTTTCTCGGGGGAGAATGCCGGAAGAGCGTCGATGCGCTCATTCTCACGCACCTCCACGCCGACCACGCCAACGGCGCGGCGCAGCTATTGCAGCGCGTGCGCGTCGGTACGCTCTATCTGCCGCGCGAAACGGAGGGCTCGTCCCTGCTCGCGGAGATCCTGACCGCGGCGGAGCGGCAGGGGACGCGGGTGGAATATGTGACCGAAGAGCTGACGCTCCCGCTCGGGACGGCGGAGATCTGCGTATGGCCGCCGCTGCTGCCGGAATCGGACGGCGCAAACGAAAACGGCCTCATCATCGAGGCGGCGCAGAGTGATTTTGAAGCGTTCATTCTCGGCGACGCGCCCTCCAAGGCGGAAAAGGCGCTCGCAGCAAGCGCGCCGATGCCGGACGCCGAGGTGCTGTTCGTTGCGCACCACGGCTCGAACACTTCAACCTGCAGGGAGCTTCTGGAAGCGATCACGCCGGAAACGGCGATCATTTCCGTTGGGTATAATACATACGGCCATCCGACACAGAAGGTCCTCGACCGGTTGGCAAAATACAACATCACCGTGCTGCGCACGGATACCGACGGCGAGATCACCATCGCCGCCGGAGAAGGGTAAACGCTATGGCAAAGCCGTCCTTCGGCAAAAGGGAAGCGCCGCTCGACTACGGCGCGCTTGTAAAGAATCTCGGCGACAGAGGCCCGGAAAAGCTCTACCTTCTCTGGGGCGAGGAGGACTATCTTCTCACGGACTTTGTTTCGCGCCTGCGCGCTGCGTGCGTCGGCACGGCGGAGGACGAGTTCAACGTAAAGCGCATGGATTGTCCCGCGCCCACGGCGAACGATATCGCCGAAGCGCTCAACGCCATGCCGTTCTTCGGAGACCGGACGTTTGTGGAGCTGCGCGGATTTGATGTGAACAAGTGCCGCGACGAGCGCACGGCGGCGCTCTTCACGGACATTCCGGACTGGTGCACCGTTGTCATCACGCTCCCGACGGGCGCGGAGCCGGACGGGCGGCTGTCGTTTATAAAGCAGCTCAAAGCCGCAGGGAAGGCCGTAAACTTCACGGCGCAGACCGGCGCGCCGCTCAACAACTGGATCGTCCGCCGCTTTGAAGCCGGCGGCAAGCGCATCGACCGCGACGCCGTGGACCGGCTCGTGTTTCTCTCCGGCGATCTTATGAACCGGCTCATCCCGGAGATCGCAAAGATCTGCGGCTATGTCTCCGGAGATAGAGTCACGGCGCAGGACGTGGAAAAGCTCGCGCATCATATCCCGGAGGCGGACGCTTTCCAAATGACGGAGGAGCTTGCCCGCCGGAACTACGACGGCGCGGCGGCCAAGCTCTCCGAGCTTCTGGCGGGCGACGCCGAGCCCGTGGAGATCATGGGCGTGATCGGCTGGCAGGTGCGGCAGCTCTATGCGGCGAAGATCGCCGAAAAGAGCGGGCGCGGCGCGCCGTTTCTCATGGAAATACTCGGCACATCGAGCGAATACCGCGCGCGAAAGCTCGCCGAAACGGCGGCGAGATTCTCTCTTGGCGCACTTACGAACGGCGTGCGGCTGTGCGCCGAATACGCCATGAAGCCGCGCGAGAGCGGCGCGATCACGGACGCCGAGGCGGTCAAGGAATTTCTGATCCGCTTCGCGATGGAGACCCGCCATGCTTAAGATCAAAGAGGCCGTTGTCGTTGAGGGGCGGTACGACAAGATCGCCCTCGAGCCGCTCGTCGATACCGCGATCTTCACGACCGACGGGTTCGGCATATTCAAAAATAAGGAAAAGCTCGCCCTGCTCCGGCGCGTGGCCGAGCAGCGCGGGCTCATCGTCCTCACGGACGCGGACGGCGCGGGACTCGTCATCCGAAACCGGCTGCGCGGCGCGATAAGCGCGCAGTACCTCAAGCACGCCTACATCCCGGATGTGGGGGGAAAGGAGCGGCGCAAAAAAGCGCCCTCGCGCGCCGGTACGCTCGGCGTGGAGGGCATGAAGCCGGAGATCCTGGAGGAAGCGCTGCGCCGCGCGGGGGCGGTGTACGATACGGAGACGCGTGAGCGCGTCACGAAGGCGGATCTCGCCTCTCTCGGTCTCTCCGGCGGGACGGACAGCGCCGCGCGGCGCAAAACGCTCCAGAAAAAACTTGCGCTGCCGGAAAACCTCTCGGCCAACGCTCTGCTCGATGCGGTCAACTCGCTCTATACGAGAGAGGAGTTCCTATCGGCGGCGCAGGCATTCGAGCACGAAGGCTCCGGTGTTGCCGAGAAGGAGAAAGCCGCCGGAGGCGGTCTCGAGCTCGGCGGCGAGCCGGTAGAGAGCGTAGGTGCGCGGCGTGAGCGCGCCGATATGTAAAAGCAGCATCACCGAACAAAAAAGCATCACGCAGCTCACGCAGAGCGTCCCGCGCACCATGCCGAAGGCCTCCTCGCTGAGCCGGGAGAAAAGATATTTCATAAAAATCACCGCTTCCATTGTACCCGCCCGGCATGGCATGCCGCAACGGACAATATATGGAAGCGGTGGAATTTTTTTTGACATATCTTGTGACGGCGCGGGACATATGGTATAATATGTTGATTTTTGTATCTTTCAGGGGGGATACCGTATGAGATGCCCGTTTTGCGGCTATGCGGAAAGCAAGGTCATCGACTCCCGTCCGGCGGACGAAGGCGCGTCCATCCGGCGGAGAAGGGAATGCCTTGCCTGCCAGCGCCGGTTCACAACGTATGAGGTCATGGAGAGCCTGCCGCTCGTCGTTGTCAAGCGTGACGGCAGCCGCCAGACGTTCGACAAGAATAAGCTCATCAACAGCATGCTCAAGGCGTGCGAAAAGCGCTCCGTCGCTCTCGGCGATCTCGAGCGCATTGCCAACGAGATCGAGCAGGAGCTGCAAAACCGGCTCGAGCGCGAATGCCCGACGAGCGAGATCGGCGAAATGGTCATGAAGCGGCTCAAATCGCTCGACGAGGTCGCCTATGTCCGCTTCGCCTCGGTCTACCGCCAGTTCAAGGATATCAATACCTTTATGGAGGAGCTGACGCATCTTCTGGAGGAAAAATCCTGAGGCGTCCCCGCACGATACCGTCATCGGTGTGCGGCGCTGCCTTATAATACGCTCTTAATGCTCACATGCTCCATGGAGGCGATGCTGCGCAGATGCGCTTTGAGACATTCGATGGCGCTTTCGGCGGCGTCGGCGTCGCGCGTGAGGATCGTTTCGAGCGCGGCGTAAAAGGCGTCGGTCGCTGAATCCACCTCCGAGTGGCGGATCATGATGTGCGTGTAGCTCTCCGCGCCGTACCACAGATCGATGGCTTGGCGGAGCGATTCCTCGGCGGTGTCGTAGTCCCCTGCGCGGCAGGATTCGAGCGCATCCTCCGCGAGTGCCGTGAGAGAGCCGGTGAGCGCATCGATGTGCGCAATGTTCCATGCCGCCGCGCCGGAGAGCAGCGCGAGCAGTATGGCGGCTGCGATGGTTTTTTTCACGGGTGATCCTCCCGCTTCGCAAAGTAAATGTTTCCGGCCTTGTCACAGGTGAGCAGGAACACGTGTTCGGGGCTTTTCGCGCCCCGCCGGCGGCACTCCGCGCGCAGCCATTCCTCCGTTCTGCCACATTTGCGCAGATTTTCGTGCAGCACGGTCCCGTCGCTGATGAGGATGTAGGGGTAGCCCGTCTCCGGCGTTGCGCATTGGAGCTGTCCGGCGGTGACGGGGCGCTCTGCGGCGGTGAGGATAACGTTGAGCGTACCGTCCGTCTCCAGAATGGCGTATTCGACCGTTGAGAGATCGGTAACGCTCTGGCGGCGCAACTCCTCGGTCAGCTCATCCACGGAAAACCGGCAGCGGTGCATCTCCTTCTGGTTGATCGTGCCTTTCTCAATGAGAAAGCACGGTTTCCCGAAGAGTACCGTGCGCAGCTTCTGGCTGCGGAGCGTGACGCCGGAGAGAATGAGTTCAAGACAGAAGAGCGTCAAAATGGAAACAAGGCCGTTCATCAGCGGAATGCCGATATCCTGCAATGGGAGCGACGCCAGATCCGCCACCAGCACGGAAACGACCAGCTCCGATAGCTCCAGCTCGCCGAGCTGCCGCTTTCCCAGAATGCGCATGCACAGAAGCAGCAATGAAAAAATAATGATAGTGCGAAACAATACAATAGCCATAGAAATATTTTGACCCAAGGAGAGTAAATTATGAGCGAAGAAAAAAAGATCGGCGGGCGCGCCTTCGGAGAGACGCTGAACGCCAAAAAATTCATCGAAGAGCAGGTCGCGCTCATCCGTGAGCAGGTCGGCGGCGGCAAGGTACTTCTGGCTCTGTCCGGCGGTGTGGACAGCTCCGTTGTGGCGGCGCTGCTGCTCCGCGCCATCGGCGATCAGCTCTGCTGTGTGCATGTGAACCACGGCCTCATGCGCAAGGGCGAGAGCGAACAGGTCATCAAGGTATTCCGCGAGGAGCTGGGCGCGAATCTCACCTATGTGGACGCGACGGACCGCTTTCTGGACAAGCTTGCCGGTGTGGCTGAGCCGGAGCGCAAGCGCAAGATCATCGGCGAGGAGTTTATCCACGTCTTTGAAGAAGAGGCCGCGAAGCTTCAGGGCATCCATTTCCTCGGTCAGGGCACGATCTACCCCGACATCGTTGAGAGCGACAAGGGCGTCAAGGCGCACCACAACGTCGGCGGTCTGCCGGAGAAGCTCGGTTTTGAGCTGGTCGAGCCGGTGAAATACCTCTTCAAGGACGAGGTTCGCGCCGTCGGCGAGGCGCTCGGTCTGCCGCACAGCATGGTGTGGCGTCAGCCGTTCCCCGGCCCCGGTCTCGGCGTGCGCTGCATCGGCGCGATCACCCGCGACCGTCTCGCCGCCGTGCGGGAGTCCGACGCCATCCTCCGCGAGGAGTTTGCAAAGTCCGGCATGGACGCGAAGGTCTGGCAGTACTTCACGATCGTCCCCGACATCCGCACCACCGGCGTCGTGGACGGCAAGCGCACCGAGCTCTGGCCGGTCATCATCCGCGCGGTGAACACCACCGACGCCATGACCGCAAGCGTCCCCCGTCTCGACTGGGAGCTGCTTGAAACCGTCACGCGCCGCGTGCAGGCCGAGGTCCCCGGCGTCAGCCGCGTCCTCTACGACCTCAGCCCCAAGCCCCCCGCGACCATCGAGTGGGAATAAATCGTAAAGGCTGAAAAACCGCGCAAATAAAGGATTTTTGGCTTAAAAAATCCGGATTTGACAGCAAAATAATAGCAGACTGCAACGCGCATTTATTGTGTGCTCTCTGCGGTTTATGGGTACAATTATCTTAATAACTATAAAAGGCATTACTGACTTTTGCAGTAATGCCTTTTTTGCGTTTATTCTATAAATGATTTAATCAGCACCCCCAAAACAGGCTCGATAAGGTACAATAAGTTGCGCAAATTGAATAGAGGATAAAAAGAGACATGGTTTGCATATCTCTGGTAGAATGAAGTCGCGACACACCATTCTGAAA